>JBFMDL010000037.1:0-27436 GCA_040753635.1 Nitrospirota bacterium
CTGAATATGCAGGCAGTGATGTCAGGGCAAAAAGAGGCGGACATATACCCAACTGCCTGTTAAATGTTTCACATGTCGAGATGTACGATAAGGCAACCGGTAAGATTAAGTCTATGGATGAGTTGGAAAAACTGTACAGCGGAATGGACAAAAACAAAAGGATAATACCTCACTGCCAGACTGGAACCCGATCAACCCTTACATATCTGGTATTCAGATTGATGGGATTTAAGGATCCGGCCAATTATGACGATTCATGGATAATCTGGGGAAATACTGAGGATCTGCCGATAGAGAAATAATTTATAACAGATCAAAATGCATATGAACTTCAGATTATTAAAGAACTTATAGGCACTGATATGGATTCTTTTAGTATTGAAATTTGAAGTTGCTAACAGCATATTTAAAGGTATATATATAAGTATCGCAGTAAAAAAAGAAAGGAGGTTACTAAGCATAAGAGTTACATTTAGGCGTTGTTAGGTATAAGGGGAGGTAATACTTTCAAAAAGGTAACTCTTGAAAAAACTTTGAAAAGGGAGGTTGAGGTATGGCGGAACAAAGCGCCGGTAGCGGTGAAAAGTGTATAATCGAAAAAACCTCTGGCTGGTCAAACTTGATAAGAGGGGAAGACTGGCTCGCTGTGTGGTTAGGTTTTCTAATCATTATTCTTATCCTCGCAGGTGTAAGACCCAATATGCCGTCTTTCAAATGGGAGACGAGCGGTGAATTTTCAGCAACCGTAGAAAAATCGAAACCAAAGGTTGAAAAATTCATTGCAGACGCACAGGCCAAAGGCGAAACTGCTGCAGCGGAATCGGCAACTGCGCTTAAAACAGCTTTGGATTCAGGTGACCGCGCTGCAATCGGAAGCGCTGCAAAGAAACTCGGAGAAGATGCTAAGGGCGCCAAGGACGAAGGGATCAAGAAAAAAGGCGGAGACCTCGGGAAATCGATAAGCGGCTCTGCGGGAGCTCTTGCCGGAAAGATCTTCTCCGGAGAAAATATCGCGAAGATAGTCATTGTCGGAATTGGCTTCCTGATAATCTCTTCCATCGGCATCATTCTCATGGGAGGCAATATAGGAAAATATATAATCGGGTTCCCAATAGTCTACATACTGGCAAATATCTCCCAGTTCATCGCAGGCAATTCCACCATTAAATATTACGGCCTGGAATATGTTATCTTCGCCCTTATCATCGGACTCTTTATCAGCAACGTAATCGGTGTTCCGAAATGGCTGATGGAGGCCGTGAGGACAGAGTACTACATTAAAACAGGGTTGGTTATACTCGGAGCCGGCATCCTCTTCAAGGAAATATTGCAGGGCGGGGCTCTCGGCATTGTCCAGGCGGTCTGTGTGGTAACGGTTGTCTGGTATGCGTGCTACTGGCTCTCAAAGAAACTGAAAGTGGATGATGAATTTGCGGCAATGCTTTCTACCGCCGTCTCTATCTGTGGTGTCTCAGCAGCTATTGCTGCCTGCGGGGCGGTAGAGGGCGATAAAAAGAAACTCTCTTATGTTACGTCACTTGTTCTGATCGTGGCAGTGCCAATGATGGTCATTATGCCCTGGATTGTGAAGGCTGCTGGTATACCGGAACTTGTTGGAGGCGCATGGCTCGGCGGAACACTCGATACGAGCGGTTCTGTTGTTGCAGCAGGAGCTTTGATAAGCGAGCCCGCAATGAAAACGGGAGTCATCGTCAAGTTCTCTCAGAACGTTTTAATAGGCGTGGCTGCATTCCTGCTCTCTATATGGTGGACAGTTAAGAAAGGCGCAGAAACCGGACAGAAAGCAAGTGCAGGTGTGATATGGGAGCGTTTCCCAAAATTTGTTCTCGGGTTCCTTGTTGCCTCTATAGTCTTTTCGTTCCTGCTTGATCCCGGTATTGTCAAGGATACGAAGGGGTTATTAGGCGGAATGAGGACGGTCTGGTTCGCTCTTGCATTTACGTCAATAGGCCTTGAGACACGCTTCAAAGACCTTGTGAGCATGGAAGGCGGCAGGCCCGCAGCGGCCTTCATCGGAGCACAGGCCTTAAATGTAATCTGGACATTGATTATGGCATATCTGCTTTTTGGCGGTATTCTTTTCGCTACGCCTGATATAAAATAGTAGCCTGTTAGCGGTAGATGGCGGACAGCTTAGGCTGTCCGCCATCTAATACATTACCATCTTGCATCAGTGTCTGATATCGTACATTATACAATTATTATTTAATTTTTCATCCGGAGGATTATTGGATTTAGGCATATTCGGCGCAATTACTTTCGACCTTAAATTTCTGTCCGCCCTGTTTAGCATTGTAATAATCGACCTGATCCTGGCAGGAGACAACGCCGTTGTCATCGCAATGGCTGTGCGCTCTCTCCCGAAAGAACAGCGTAAAAAAGGGATTATCTTCGGAGCGGGCGCCGCAGTTCTTTTGAGGGTAATACTGACATTTTTTGTTGCGCAATTGCTTCAGATAAGTTATCTGAAAATCATCGGGGGACTGTTAATCCTCTGGATTGCGGTAAAACTCTTTATGGAAGGAGTGCCGGAAGAGAGCGTTGAGAAAAAAGCGGCAACGTTGTGGCAGGCCGTTAAGATCATAGTTATTGCCGATATAACGATGGCTACCGACAATATGCTTGCGGTGGGGGGAGCTTCTCATGGGAATCTGTTCCTCCTGCTTTTCGGCCTTGGCCTGAGCATCCCGTTTATTGTTTTTACCAGCAACCTGCTGTCGATGCTCATGGACAAATACCCTGTAATTATTTACATCGGCGCTGCGATACTCGGCAAGGTGGGCGGAGAAATGATAATCACGGATCCGCTCACAGAGGGTATCTTACATCCGAACAGATTGATGATATATTCCGTGGAACTGGTTTTTGCAATCGGCGTTATCGTAATAGGCAAGCTCTGGATGAAATGGAAGATATCGAGGATGGAGAAGGCAGAACATATTCATAAGAAGACTGTGAACAGTGAATAGTTAACAATATATTTATTAGGAAGCCTTGAGATATTATTAGTAATCATCATTCGATGTCCACTGATTAAGGAGGATTTATGGCTGTCTTGACTGTATCAAGAGAGTACGGTAGCGGCGGCAGAGAGATAGGTCGGGCCGTAGCCGAGTCCTTAGGTTATCAATATATAGATAAAAGCCGGATTCTTTCTGCCATAAGTGCAATGGGGGAAAAGTGGGGGGAATGGGGGAAAAACCTCGATGAACATTGCCCGACTATATGGGAAAAATATGACTGGTCTTTTAGGGGTTTTGGCGCATTAATCCAGAGCAATATACTGAATTTCGCTCTAAGAGATAAGGTGGTAATAATAGGAAGGGGTGGAAATTTTCTTTTGAAAAAAATACCCTTTGCGCTCCGGATTCGCATTGTCGCTCCGGTTGAAAAAAGACTTGAAAATATTGCAAAAAGGGAAAATGTTGACAATGATACCGCAAGATGGCTTATAGAAAAGACCGATAGCGAAAGGTCTTGCTTCATATATTCATTATACGGAAGGCGCTGGGATGATCCTGAACAGTACGATATGCTGTTCGATACAGGCACGAGAACGCTCGATGAGATAATAAATATTGTGAAGGAATCGCTTTTAGATAAAGAGAAGTTCAATACAGAAAAAGCAAGAGAGATTCTCAGGATGAGGGCATTGGCAGCAGAGGTCAAGTCTGTGATTCTTACAGATCCAAGTTTTTTTGTCCCGATGCTTGATGTTTATTCTGATGGAGAAACCATTATTCTCCGCGGAACTATACATAACCCTAAAGAACATAAGCGGATCGAAGATATAGCCAAAAAATTATCTAAGGGCGTACCACTAAAATGTGAACTCCATTACAGGGGATAAAGCTACACTACAAGCATCCTGTGACATCTTTTGTCTGCTTCAGGCGGTTCCGCTGTTGGGTGCAGAGATATGCACCTTAGTTTATTCCTTTTCTTCCCGCAATAAAAAAAGGATTCAGGAGATTTTCCTTGTTATATCTGAGTGGGCTATTGTCTTTGATACTTAATACGACCCCTCCTGCCTGTTCAACTATCGCCTGGCCTGCTGCAGTGTCCCATTCCATTGTCGGTCCGAATCTGGGATACACGTCTGCCATACCTTCAGCAACAAGACAGAACTTCAGAGAACTGCCGGCAGAAATAAATTCCACTTCCCCATATTTTTTTCTTATCTTATTAATATAATCTTCTGTTTCTCTTGACATGTGTGAACGACTGCCGATTATTGTGATGCGTGATATGTTGTCCTCATAAGTTTTATCCCTGTTGTCTGCCGGCAATCTTTTCGAGATTGAAACCAGATTTTCGAGGTCGTCCCTGATGTTTATTAATTCACAAGACTTCTCAAGTTTATAAGCTCCAAGACCTTCAGCGCTATAATATATGGTCCCGCTTACAGGAACATGGACAACGCCCATAACAGGCGCCTGATTATGGATCAGCGCTATGTTAACAGTGAATTCGCCATTCCTGTTTATAAACTCCTTTGTCCCGTCCAGGGGATCGACAAGCCAGAAATATTCCCAGTTCATTCTCTCTGCATAAGGGATATTCCGGCCTTCCTCGCTCAGGAAGGGAATTTGTTCGGGAGAATTTCTCAAAAGCTGATCTGATATTATCCGGTGCGAGTTCTTATCTGCCAGAGTAAGAGGGGTTCTGTCCTCTTTGCGCTCAATGGTAAAATTTGTACCGTAAACCTGCAATATTGCATCCCCCGCCTTTTTTGCAGCATGAAGGGCTGCAAGCAGAACTTTTTTGGGGGTTTTTTGTTCGAAATTTAAGGACATTATGTCTTTTTACTGATTTAACGCAGCTGATCCGGCGTCAGTTAAGCAGTTTTTCGAAAGGATATGATTTCAGATATGTCAGAAATTCATCCACAGCATGAGATGACACTGCATTTTTATTTATAATAAGAGAAAATTCTCTGAGCATTTTTTCCTCTTTTATCTTTAAAAGATGAAGGGTCCCGTATTTGCTTTCTTTCCTGGCAGCCCATCGCGAAATTATGGACACTCCAAGGCCGTTTTCGACTGCTTCCTTGATCGCCTCCGTGCTGCCAAGCACCATTGATATCTTCATGTCCTGGGGTGATATCCCGTGTCTGGCGAGAAATTTCTCTATCATCTGTCTTGTGCCTGATCCACCCTCCCTGAAGATAAAAGGCTCTTTTGTCAACTCACTTATGGAGATCTCTTTTTTCTTTGCCCAGGGGTGATAGGACGGGACAACAAGCAGTAATTCATCCGGGATTAATTTTTCGACTATCATTTTCTGTCTTGTAACCTCTCCCTCAACAAGACCAAGGTCTATATTACCGGAGTTCAGAAGTTCTATTACCCTCTTTGTATTCCCGACAAGGAGATGCACCTTTATCTTGAAATGAGTCTTTTTAAAGTCAGTTATCACTCCGGGGAGAAGGTAATTGCCGATCGTAGAACTTGCGCCGATGCTGATGCTGCCCTTTACAAGTCCTGTTATTTCACCTATGACTTTTTCAGCTGATGCATAAAGAGCAAGAATCTCTTTGGCATATTTATACAGGACCTCACCGGCTGGCGTCAGAGTGACGGTACTGCTTGATCTGTCAAAAAGCTTTGTTTCATAAATCTCTTCAAGGGCCTGTATCTGAAGGCTCACAGCAGGTTGTGTGAGATGAATAATCTCCGAGGTTTTCGAAAAACTCTTGGTTTCAGCAACGGTGCAGAAAACTTTTAGTTTATGGTCTTCCATATAGTCCTTTCAGTAAACTTATCCCGTTGTTCGTGATAATACAAAATCTGCCGAAGCAGTCCATAAGCCGAGTTCTGTAATCCCGCTTTCACGGGACCGTGGTCATTCATCTATGTCCCGATCTTACAACCGGGATCTTGCGGCCTAACCCGTTCCGCCTCCACTGCGTTTGGTGGACTTGAAGGGGCCCCTCTCAATGCGGAACCTATTTGGCCTTGCTCCGGGCGGGGTTTACCAAGCTGTCCCGGTCACCCGGGGCACTGGTGAGCTCTTACCTTCCGCCTTTTATAAAGACGGATCCCGATTCATCGGGACACCTTTTCACCCTTTCCCCGACAAAGTCAGGGTGGTTTCCCTTTCTGTGGCACTTTCCTTCCCCCGATATTTCGGAGGACTCCGGATTACGGAGCGCCCTGCCCTGTGGAGCTCGGACTTTCCTCCCCGCGCCTCTCAGAAGTGCGGGGCGACCACCTGTGCTGCTCCGGCAGTCTATAATAATTTTTAATTATTATATAATATCTTCTTTAATAATTAAAAGCATTAATTTTGAAAAAAATCAGGTCTCAGGATATAAGAATAAAGAGCAGGCCATTTCGAGGTTCAAAACATGGGAAACAAAAAGATTTTTCCCGTTCCTGAATCCAGTAACTGATCAGGTCATAAATTCCGGTATTCCTGATTCAGGCATTCGGCTCTTCGGAATAATAAAGTATCCGGCGGCATTGAGGACACTGGATTATATCCTCGTTTTTCTTTATCTCCACAAAGAGCTGAGGAGGAACATGCATATTGCAACCAAGACAGATTTCACCTTTTGCCCTTGTCACAGCAACGCCGTTTCCCGAGTTCAGAAGCGTCATATATGTATTATAAACATCAGGTTCTATCAATTCTATGAATTTAGACCTTTCTTCTTTCAACCGGGACAATTCCTTCTCGAACCTTTCCACTTCTTTGTCGAGTTCTTTTTTAAAGGCATTTATCTTTTCCGTTTCGATATTTACCTTCTCTTCTCTCTCTTTCTGTTGTTTTAATGCGTCATCAAGGGATTCCATGAGCAATAATATTTCTTCCTCAATATCCGATATCTCTTTCCCCAGTGCTTCTATCTCTTTAAGGTGCGCCTGATATTCCTTATTGGTCTTTATTTCGGATGCCCGGGACTTCATTTTTGTTATCTTATCGTTTATGTCATCGAGCGCCCTCTCTTTTTCCTTCTTTTTATTTATAAGGGCTTCATTTTTCTGTTTTATTTTATCAAGCTCTGCTCCGGCCTGCTTGAGAGGTTCATCAACCTCAAAAATACGCGAAGGCACCTTGTCTATAAAAATGCGCTTATCAAGGATGTTGTAATCTATATCCTGCAGTTTAATCAGGAGTTTAAGAATATCCTTCACCAATCCTCCAGAGATATGGTGGGCCCACCAGGACTCGAACCTGGGACCAACCGGTTATGAGCCGGTAGCTCTACCAGCTGAGCTATGGGCCCTCTGAATAAAGCGATAAATATGATGCAAAACAAAAAATTTACAATTTCAAACTTATTACTTTAAACATGTTACAGTTTTAAAGTCAAGGACTCTCAATAAAAGCCTTCAGCCATTTGCTCCTTGAAGGATGCCTTAATTTCCTGATTGCCTTAACTTCTATCTGCCTTATCCTTTCACGAGTGACGTCGAATTCAAGGCCGACCTCTTCGAGGGTATGCGGCATATCTTCTCCAATGCCGAATCTTTTTCTTATTATACTCTGTTCCTTTTCGCTCAGTGAGGATAAAGCCTTGTCTATATTCTTTTTCATATCGTCCTGTATGGCAATATCAAGGGGGGATAATGTTGCCTTGTCTTCAATAAAGTCTCTCAGGTGGCTGTCCTCCTCCTCGCCTATAGGTGTTTCAAGGGAAATAGGCTCCTTGGAAATCTTCAACATGGCTTTAACTTTTTCAACTGAAGCATTTAATTTCGCAGCGATCTCTTCAGACGTAGGCTCACGCCCTTTTTCCTGAACCAGTTCCCTTGTAACCCTTGTCATGCGGTTAATGGACTCGACCATATGCACAGGGATTCTGATTGTCCTGGACTGGTCAGCCAGCGCTCTTGTAATGGCCTGCCTTATCCACCATGTTGCGTATGTGCTGAATTTATAACCCCTTTTGTATTCAAACTTGTCTACTGCCCTCATAAGCCCGATATTGCCTTCCTGTATTAAATCTGAAAATCCAAGTCCTCTTCCCAGATATCTTTTTGCTATGCTTATAACAAGCCTGAGATTCGCCTCTATGAGCGCGCCTTTTGCCTCACTGATCGCCCTTTCTCCAGAGACCAGAATTCTAAGCGCTTTCCTCATCTCTTCGTGACTTATACCGAAAATATTCTCTTTTTTCTCGATCTCTTTTTCGTAATGCAAACATTCGGAGAGCAACTGGGTTACTTCATTAATAACAGCCTTGTTATGAATTTTCTTTGACAAAACCCCGCCCTTCAGCTTCTCAATATTGACCCCGAGATATTTCGCTTTCTTTTTTGCAGAGAGAACTTTCCTATGCATTTCATCCATGGTGATCACCGCTTTTTTCAGTTCTTCAGAAAATACCATTATGACGTCATCCTTCAGCCTCAGCTGGTTTATTTTCTCGATGATCTGATCCCTGTTGTCTTTAAGAGCCTTTATTATTTTTTTCTGGGATGCGTTACCGGCTTCTTTGAATTTCTTAAGAAGGATTTTTCTCTTCTGATATAGCGACTTTATATCCAGAGTAATATTGAAAAATCTCTTCCGCTCAAATATAAGGTCTTCCTCAACAATATCTTCACCGTTGAGGATAATCTCTTCCAGCGGGGCTCCCCCGATCTCTACCATTTTTCCGAGGACTATAACTTTTTTCAAAGCAAATGGGAGCGAGAAAATAATTCTTGCAACTTTTCCTTTACTCTCATCTATCCTCATTGCTATATCGATTTCACCTTCTTTTGTCAGTAAGGGGACCCCCCCCATCTCCTTTAAATAAATCTTTATCGGATCATGTTCTCCTTCCAATAAAAAATTGGCCTTATCTTCTGCTTCCTCCTCAACGCTTTCCTCCTCAACCTCAAATTCGCCTTCCTTATCATATTCATCAAAATAATCGTAATAATCCTGGTAATCTCTCATAATCCTTTTCCTTTTATAAATTTTTTCTTTTTACGCAAAGAGAATTCACAAGTTTAAGGTCCCCGGACAAGCCTGCAAGGCGGATCCTTTCATCGAGTTTCTTTTTTTCAATGTTTTTCAGGCAGTCCTCTATATTCCTGTCCGCAAGTTCGAGATCAAATCCCGGCTCCACAGACAGTCTTGTAAACAATTCTCTTTCGCCTTTATCAACACTACCGAGGATTGCTTCAAGGTCTTTCCTGTTCTCCAGGGCTTGAATTTTCTTCAATAATGAAAATATTGTTTTGTCTTTTATATCATTAATATCAATCCTGGAAAATACATAGTCTGATTTCTCAGGGAATGCGATAATGGCGCTCAAAAGAAGTTCTTCCTCCAGGTTTTTTCTTGAAAAGCCCGGCTCATTATATTGATTTTTTTTGTCTGCTGTCCCGCTTTTCATCTTCCGATATTCAAGGCGTAATATCCTCTCATCTATTCCTGTTTTCCTTGACAATTCGATAAGCATTTCATCAGCCATGATCAGATCCTTTATTTCAATAATATGGGACAACGCGTCCCTTACCGTAATGGAATCGGTCTTCCCCCTGCTCGAAGTGCTTAAAATAAAGTCAACGATGGTCTTTGAATTTTCGATAATTGTGTTAAAAGAAGAACTTCCATGCTTTCTCAAATAGCTGTCAGGATCTTCATTTTCAGGCAACATGAGGATTTTTGATTTGAAATCATTCTGGCAGATCATTCTGATAGTCCTTCTGGCGGCGGCTATCCCTGCTGCGTCCCCGTCAAAAATAAGAACGGCATTGTCGGTCATCCTCCTTAATTGCTGAAGCTGGCCGGAAGTCAGAGAAGTCCCCAGCGGCGCAACAACATTCCTGAATCCATATTGGTGACATATGATGGCGTCCAGATACCCTTCGACAATAATAACGCTGTCTCTCTTTATTATCTCTTCCCTGGAATTATAAAGACCGAAAAGCGTATCAGATTTTTTAAAAACAGCGGTCTCGGGAGAATTAATATACTTCGGCATCGAATTATCCAGCGCCCTGCCGCCAAATGCTATTACATTGCCGTTTATACTCATAATGGGGAAGATTATCCTTTCCCTGAACATATCATAAAGTCCTTTGCTTCCGGAAACTGCGAGTCCGGCTTCTCTTATTATTGAATCGCTGTCCCCTCGATTTCTCAGGTGTTTAAGAAGATTGTGCCAGCCGGCAGGCGCATAGCCGAGATTGAAGACATCAATGGACTCTTTGCTTACTCCTCTGTTTTTTAAATATTCTCTTGCAGGCGCTGACTCACTTAACCTTTCTCTGAAATATTTAAGGGCGCTATCCAGTGCGTTCCTTATCTGTTCATTCTTCTGAAATACTTTCCTGTCGGACCCGCCCACAGGAAGATTAATGCCTGCTTTCTTTGCCAGCAAACTAACTGCTTCATTAAATGAGAGATTTTCATACCTTGACACAAAACTGATAACGTCACCGCCTACACCGCACCCAAAACAGTGGAAAATCTGCTTGGACTGACTGACCATGAACGAAGGAGTTTTTTCCGGGTGAAATGGACAGAGGCCTTTCCAGTTCTGACCGGCCTTCTTCAATTGCATATACCCCGATATAAAATCGACTATATCAATCTTTAATTTTATATCTTCAAGAAGCCTGTCAGTCTTCATCAGAACCCCTGCGGGAAAATTTAGACTATTTTAACATGAAAATACAGCGAATTGTGCATAAAGGGAAAGACTTGAACTAATTAATTCTGCTTACTCTGCTGAATCCGGAACATTCCAGAATCCTGACTGAAGATTCTTTCTGAATTTCATCGAGAAGCAGATTCAGCCCCAGGTTGTCGCTCGATATATGCCCTGCTATAACAACATTAAGGTGGTTCTTCTCTGCCTCTTTTCTGTGGTCTTCGCTCAAATGCATTCCTACAATCGTGTTTACGCCTGATGCAGTAAGACTCTCAAATATATCTTTCGACCCCTCGGTCCCCCCCGTCATATCTACAAATATCTTGCCCGCCTTCCTTGTTTTTGAACCGATGAGTATTTTGGGGCCTGCGCCATTTTTCATGGCTTGCCTGTATTCAGGAATCTTCTTGAGAGATTCCAGGACATCGGAAAGGGTATAAGGCTTCTCATTATCGAAAAGCTTCTGAAGAAAAGTAGCGACCATATTATCCGCTGGAGTATGCAAACATATAAAAGGCTTTCCGAGAAGCTTTGCGGCATCTACCGCTCTGGTATGGTTTATAGGCATGAGTCTTCTCTCGACCTCCCTCACCCTGCCTTCCATGAGGTCCTCCGCAATATTTATCGGGACGCCGAATTTGCTTAAGATATCAGATTGCATATGCATTACAGAATAGAGATTAGCATATGCCGTTCCTTCGGGATGATGCGACATAATCAGATCGATAGATTCTCCTTTGGTCTCGAGGATCTCGGCAAGCAATATCTCACCGACCTCAATATCCACCCCTACGAGTATTGTATTTATTTCTTCTTCTCCGCTGCCGTTTAAAATGCGCGAGTCTGAATAGGGATTTCTTAATGATTCCAGATCAAACAGTTCTTTTTCTTCGGGCTTCAGTTCGTTGTATTCTTTTTCGACACGCTGGAGGTCTTGCCGGACGTTTTCACTGCCGCGGGGATCATTTTCGATGCCCGCAGCTATGGCCTTTTGATATAGTTCCTTAAATTTCATAGTTTCAATCCCTGAGTTTGCGACTCACTGAGAAGAACGGAGGAGTTCTCTAACTCTGTTGTTTACCAATTTGCCGTCAGCAACGCCTTTTATGCGGGGCATCAGTATCTTCATAACCTTGCCTATGTCCGCCTCATTTTCAGCTGAAGAATCTTTTATTGCCTCCAATATCAAACTCTCGAGTTCTTCCGGTGAAAGCTGTTTCGGCAAATATGACTGCAGTATGGCCAGCTCCTTGGTTTCCTGTTCAGCCAGATCCTCTCTCCCACCCATGGAAAATTGTTCGATCGACTCTCTTCTCTGTTTTGCCAGAGTTGAAAAAACCGATATAATCTCTTCGTCAGAGAGTGTCTGACCTTTTTCTATCTGTTTATTCTTAATCGCGGCTTTAATCAGTCTTAATACGGAAACTTTTAACTTGTCGGACGCTTTTAATGCCTTCTTTAGATCTTCATCGAGTTTCAGCAAGACAGACATGTTATCTCACAGTCACTCTGACTCTTTTCATGGCCTTTTTCCTGGCCGCAATCGCTTTCTTTTTTTTCTTTACGCTGGGCTTTTCGTAATGCTCCCTTTTCTTGATCTCAGAGAGAATCCCTTCTTTTTCGCACTGTTTTTTAAATCTTTTAAGAGCATTTTCGAATGAATCATTTTCACGCACTCTTATCGAGGGCATCCATCTATCACTCCTCCCTGTTTAAAAAATTGAAACAATTTTACCAATTTAATGTTTAATGTGTCAATCATGAAAAGATTTCCCTGTAGCGCCGCAAATAGATCTTTTTTGAGTTGAAAAAAATAAATTACTTGTGATAGAGTTTCAGCATATTTACTGGGCGCTATACCTTTTCACAGAAATAAAATTTTATTAACTTTATTACCGCAAGAGAATTCAAAATCCTGATGTGATGTCAGCTTTTAATCGCATCCCTGGCGTTTTGGATTGGACCAATGCTTTTCTTTATTATGAGTTTTTTAGAAAATAATGATTTCTTCTGATTCAATCATAAATAACCTGGAAGAGACGATTATCCTTTTTGACAAAAAGACCAGGATAATCTATATCAATAAAGCCGGGGAGGAACTATTTCGAAAAAGCTCAAAAGACATAATAGGTAAGAAAATTTCGCAAATAATGAATTTTGAGAAACCTATTTCGCATTTAATAAAAAAAACTATCAATGAAGGACGCTCCTTCAGAGGGAAATCGGTTAATATTAACATAGGTCAGTTTTTCAACATGGACTTCAATCTTTCTCCTTATTTTATCGACGACAAAATAGAGGGCGCTGTTCTTTCCATCTCCCGGAATATAAATATTGCCGAACGTGAAGATTATGATTTTGATTCTATTGTCTATCTGCTGGGGACTATTGCCCATGAAATAAAAAATCCTCTCGGCGGGATTAAGGGGGCTGCCCAGCTACTGCGCAATAAGCCGCAAGATGTGTGTATTGACGAATATGTTGACCTGATTATCAGGGAAACAGACAGGCTGAATTCTATTCTTCAGGACTACCTGACATCCTGCAAAAGACCTTCTTTTAATCCGGTAAATATACATGAAATCATCGAAAAGGCTTTGGCTGTTATGAAAGTACCGATACAAAAAGCTCAAATTACCTTGAAAAGACTATATGATCCGAGTCTTCCGTACATTACAGGAGATGAAGGCAGGCTTTTGCAGGTTTTTCTGAACATAATAAAAAATGCTGTGGAATCAATGAAAAAAAGCGGGAAACTTGAAGTTTCTACTTATCCTTCAAAGGAATTATTCGGAGAACACGGCAAGTTTAAACGCATGGCTTTAATCTCCATAAAGGATACCGGCAAAGGGATTACCGAAAGAGATATTCACAAGATATTCATTCCTTTCTACACAAAAAAGAAAAAAGGCACTGGCATAGGTCTTGCTTTTTCTAAAAAGATTATCAAGGACCACGGGGGATTCATCAGAGTCAAGAGTCAGAAGGATAAAGGCACCTGTTTTTATATTTACTTGCCTTTCGAAGATAATGGATAAGAAAATACTGGTCATAGATGATGATGAGAGCATAATCTGGGTTATTAAGAAAGCCCTGGAACCGCTCGGATACAGAATCACTTCAAGGACGAAGCTTGCTTCAGGCCTCAGGGCAGTGCATGATCAGCCCCATATAATACTGCTTGATCTTATACTCCCTGACGGGGACGGCCTCGAAGGTTTAAGGGAAATACGCTCCATCAATCCGGAGGCAATCGTAATAATGATAACCGCAAATGCAAAAATGCAGAGTACAATTACCGCCATGAAGGAAGGCGCTTATGATTACCTTGAAAAACCTTTTGACATCGACGAACTAAAAATAATAGTCGGGAAGGCATTCGAGGATCTGTCTTTAAAAGAAGAATTGAAAGAACTAAAAAAAGCGGCCTTCGAAACAGAATCTCCGCAGATGATCGGGAAAAGCCCGAAGATGCTCAAGGTTTTCAAGGATATCGGGAAAGTTGCTGCGAAAGACATCACTGTCCTGATAACAGGTGAAAGCGGAACAGGCAAGGAACTCGTTGCCAAGGCAATCCATTTTAACAGCAAACGTTCTCTCGGCCCTTTTATTGCGATAAATGCCGCATCCATCCCGAAGGACCTGCTTGAATCAGAACTGTTCGGCTATAGAAAAGGAGCGTTCACAGGCGCTACCAGGGAAAAGGCCGGCAAGATAGAAGCAGCAAACGGCGGCACCCTCTTTCTGGATGAAATATCAGAAATGGATTCCAGCCTGCAGGCAAAACTTCTCCGTTTTCTGCAGGAAAAAGAATTCAGCCCGCTCGGGAGCAATGATCTCATCAAGGCGGATGCGCGTGTTATAGGTGCGACAAACAAAGACCTGGCCTCTGCTGTATCAAAGGGGCAGTTCAGGGAAGATCTTTATTACAGATTTAATGTCGTCCAGATCAAACTGCCGGCTTTACGCGAAAGGAAGGAAGACATTCCTCTGCTGACAAAAAATTTTCTCAGGGAAGCCACCGAAAAACTCGAAACCGGAGAGAAGGAATTTTCCAAAGAGGCAAAGGCTGTTCTCATGAAATATGACTGGCCCGGCAATGTTCGGGAACTCGAAAACGTCATCAAGAGGGCCTGCGTCCTTTCGACAGGCACTATAATAGAGAAAAAAGACCTCCTGCTCGAAGAAGAAAATAATTACTCCATAAAAGACTTCCTCGAGGAAAAGCTTAAACGCTATCTTAAAGATATGACAAGGATAACCAATTTCAATCTTTTCGACACGGTACTGTCAGAGGTCGAAAAGGCCCTCATCACCATAGTCCTCAGGGAGACAAACGGAAATCAGCTAAGGACAGCAAAAGTGCTCGGGATAAACCGAAATACGCTAAGGGCGAAGATCAGGGAATACAAGATCAAGTAATTCCTGCAAATTTTTCATGCAAAAATATGTAAGATATATTAACATTTATACTTGAAAATATATTTTTTGCTGATACGCTTTATAAACCCTGACGTTGCAGAAGGAATGAGCGTTATTCATGCAACTGAAAGGTAAAATCATCGGGAGACTGTTATGTCTATCAATAAAGAGCTACTTGATATTTTAGCATGCCCTAAATGTAAGGGTGATGTGGTCCTTGCTGAAAAAGAAGACGGCTTAATCTGTAAGAAGTGCAAGCTTGTTTATCCTGTAAAAGAAGGTATACCGATAATGCTGGTTGAGGAAGCCGTCAGCGTTTCTATTTAAACAGATATTTTTATTAATATAATCTGATCGTATAGTTTTCTCGAAGCGGAGGCAGAGAAATGGCACAGGAACCGCGTAAGGATAAAAAAATGAAACTCGGGGAAATACTCGTACAATACGGGATAATTACATCCAATATGCTGAAAAATGCCCTGAGAAGACAATCCCAGGTTGGGGGGCAGATCGGCTCCATACTTATCGAAATGGGGTATATCACTACCGACACCCTCCTTGAATTTCTGAGCAAGCAATTCGGGGTTCCCTCGGTCAACCTCTTCAAACTTGATGTCCCGCAGGAAGTTCTCAAGGCCATGCCCCTCGAAAAAATAAAGGAATACAAGGTCATACCTCTGGAGATTGATGAAAAATTCTGTCTTGCTATGGTTAACCCCCACGATTATATTGCTATCAGGGATATAGAATTCATACTCGGCAAGAGAGTGCATCCACTCGTCGTTCCATCCTCCCAGATGAATGCGGCGATAAAAAGCCTTGAGTCTAAAGGAACCGGACAACTGAAGGGTTCAGAAGTTGAAAAAAGTTTCATGACCGTTATGCCGGAGCTAACTACTGATATAAAAATACTTCTTAAGCAACTTGCTGAATCAAAGGCTTCAGACCTCCAGCTTACAGCCGGGGTCCCCCCAAGCCTGAAGATGAGCACCGAATTGCAACGCCTTAATATGCCGCCGCTTACGCCCGAACATATGAATACTTATGCCAGAACACTGATGTCCAGGGAACATCAGTTAATATTTGATAAGGCTAATGACCTGGATTTCGCCTTTACAGATCCGGACTATGGAAGGTTCAGGGTGAATATCTACAAACAGAGAAATTCGGTGTCAATAACTCTCCGCAGCATACCGGACCATGTTCCCGGACTGAAAGAACTGGGACTCCCTGATGAACTTGAGAACTACACTCTGAAAACGCAGGGATTTATATTGATAACCGGCCCTGCCGGGCACGGGAAATCAACAACAATGGCCTCAATGGTGGACATAATCAACACAAAAAGAAAATGCAATATCATAACACTTGAAGACCCGATAGAATATCTTCACAAACACAAGAACAGCAATGTAAACCAGAGAGAAATAGGCATAGACACATCATCTTTTTATGAAGGACTTAAGCACATATTCAGGCAGGACCCGGATGTTATTGTAATTGGTGAAATGCGTGACACAGACAGTTTTGAGATCGCATTGCAGGCGGCCGAGACCGGACATCTTGTTCTCAGCACACTGCATTCCAGAAATGCGACCTCCACGATAGAGAGGGTTATAGATATGTTTCCCCCGCACAGGCAGCAGCAGATAAGGACCCAGCTCGCAGACTCTCTGCTTCTGATCTTTTCTCAAAGGCTCGTCAACAAGAAAGACGGGGCAGGGCCTGTATTAGCTTATGAAAAACTCATCAATTCTTTTAAGATCAAGAATTTCATACGTGATGGAAAGACTCATCAGATAAGGTCTCAAATGCAGATCCCCGGTGAAGAGTATTCTTCCATTGACGTGAGTCTTGCAAAATTGTGCGTCGAAGGAAAAATAACTGCTGAAGAAGGGGCGAGACACGCGGATAATCTATTGTTTTATCAGGATATGATCAAAAACAGAGGTGTAAGATAAATTAAAAATCAATATTGATTTACTGTTGCATGAACAAAAGCACCTGAGCCTTTAATATCACGTCTCCAGCTTTATTATGCCTTTTGAGATCGCAAATTTTATAAGCCCTGCGCGTGAGTGGATATCCAGTTTTTCGGAAATATTTGTCTGATGGGCAATGACGGTTTTGACGCTTATATCAAGCCTGCTTGCGATCTCCTTATGGCTGTGGCCCTCTGCGATAAGTTTTAAGACCTGCTTTTCCCTGTCGGTCAGTTTTTCGTAAGGGTCTTCAACTGCCATTCCCGAGCCCTTACCGAGGTATCCATTGATGACTTTTGATGCTATTGACGAATACAGATAGGAGTCCCCTTTTGCGACTGCTCTTATTGCGGAAATAAGATCTGTGCCGACAGCGTGTTTCAGAATATATCCGGACACCCCGGCCTTCAGAAGCCTGCTGACATATTCTTTATCGTCATACTGTGTCAGTATAAGTATCTTTATGTCAGGCATTCTCTTTTTTATTTCAAGGGTCGCTTCAATACCTCCAAGCTCAGGCATCGCAATGTCCATGAGTATTACATCAGGCTTAAATTTCTCGGCCTTTGATATCGCCTCCAGGCCGTTTGATGCCTCGGCAACAACTTCCACTTCATCATAGAATTTCAAAAATGCGATTATGCCTTCCCTTACCAGTGCATGGTCGTCAACTATCATTACTCTTGTCTTAGCCATTTTCTTCTCCATAAGATTTTAAGGGAATCCTCAGACTGACCCTTGTTCCGCTTCCGGGTTTGGAGCATATCTGCACATTCCCGTCCAGCAGATACGCCCTTTCTTTTATGCCTAACAGTCCAAGCCCCCTGCCGTCTTCGGTTCTCCTTAAGGCAGATTTAACATCAAATCCTTTTCCATCATCCTCTATATCAAGATTTATAGAGTCTTCATCTATCTTCAGAATAACGAAAACATTCTGAGCATCTGAATGTCTTGCGATATTCGCAATTGCCTCCTGTAGTATTCTGAAAAGCGTTGTTTCAATGAAGGTGTAGAATCTTTTACCCTGTGTCCCAATAATGTTGAAATAATAGGTAATGCCCTTTTCAGCAAGATACTTGTCAAGCAGCCATCTGATCGATGCCTCGAGTCCAAGGTCATCGAGTATTGAGGGCCTGAGGTTCTGGATGATATTTCTTATGCCGTCAAGTGTGTTAAGCACGATATTCTTCATTTCCTCCGCCTGGCTCCCGGGAGCATGTTCCGGGTGCAGCCTGCACATATCCATCTTCATTAAGATAGCGGACAGGGACTGCATTGTTTCGTCGTGAAGCCCGCGTGCTATCCTTTTCCTTTCATCCTCCTGTGCGGATATGACCTTTTTGAGAAGGTTTTCCACCTTTTTCTGGCTCTGCTTTATCTCCTTCGTCCTTTCGGCTACCCTTTCTTCAAGCTGGATATTATACTGCTGAAGTCTTTCAAGGGAATCCGCCAGCTTGACTCTCATGACCTCAAAGCTGCTGCTTAACATCCCTATCTCATCTACTCCTCCGAACCCTATGGATTTTGACATGTCACCCGATGCTATTTTATGTGTGGCATCGATAAGCTCATGCACAGGCTTTACTATGCTCCTGCTCATACCGATGGCCATTAACAGGGCAATGCCGATAGAACCTATGCTGAAGACCAGAAAGGTCTTTTTCAGCTTGCTGGCAGGCTCAAATACATCTTTTTCCGGCTGCACTATCGACACGCCCCAGGGCGCCATTTCAAGCGGTGCAAATGCCAGAATATCTGTTGATCTTTCGTCTTTCATGCCCATTTCTTTTTCCTTCGCTGAATGGCACCTGTGGCACGTTCTGACAGAGCTTTTCTTCTCCTTGATAAGGGTCCCCAGAAACCTGTTATGATCGTTGCATGTAAATATCCTGTTCGGGTTATTTGATGCCATAACAATTCCGTGGCTGTCGACTATTTCAACATAAGTATTGGGTTCAGCGGGGATATCTCTGATAACCTTGGTAAGCATATAATTGGTGGGATTAATCTCACCGCCGGCCACTCCTACAATATCCCCGTTCTTGTTTTTCAGTGGTACCAGGGCGAATATCACTTTCTTTTGCAATGGCTCTATCGTATAGATGTCGGATATAATCGGTCTGCCTTCAAGAATAATCATGCTTATATACGGAATGCTTAAACGGTTTCCCGCGTTTTCTAGTCTGGGGGGATAAGTCAGTACCGTATTGCCATTTTTATCCAGAAGGAATATCCCGTCAGTAAATATGGAATACTGATATGCCGCCTGGAGAGCCTTTTTTTCAGGCTCCCAGTCGTTATCGCCGAAATCAACGCCTCCTGACAGGGATATGTCATAGAGTCTGTTAAAATTGCTTTCGATGATGGAATCCGTGTGCTTGGCTATCATTTTCGCCAGTTCCACCCTTTTGTCAAGGGAGCGTTTTATGATGTCATTGACGGTAAGATAACTCGCAATACCAAGGCTTATTAATATTATGAGTATGCTCAGGATTACAGAGATAATTATTCTTTTATACAATGCCTTTAATGTGACAGACCGGTTTCTTTTCCTATGCTTGATTCTCCAGCAGAATCTTCATCCAGAGATTCCCCTGTTATTCGCTCGTATTCCAGCGGATGTTCATGCTTCATTCTTCCCACGGATATTTTCCCCGTGAATATCGATGTGTCCAGAGGAAAAACTTCGGGACTGAATATGGAGTTATACAGATGCCAGGTTATTATCACAAGAAATGCAAGCAGGGCCTCATTAGTATGCGCTGCCTTTGCAGCAGGGATAAATTCCCCGGGAAGATATTTTACTATAAAGGTCGGGAACCACAGAACGACTCCGGTCACGATCATCAGAATGCCGCCTATGACAACGCCCCAGTATTCGAATTTCTGTTTGTAGTCATATCTGTCGCATCTCGCAGGATGGTCTGTTATTCCGAAATAATATTTCAGATTATCAATCGCATCGGTAAAATCCTTTTTGTTAATAACCATTGAAGCAGGCCATTTCCTGAAAACCACCCCTGCAGAAGCCACAATTATATGGAAAATTGTGAGAACCGCAAATGTCAGTCCTGTATATCTGTGTATTACCCTTACACTGTCGACCCCGCCCAGATTTATGATTATCCACTGAGAAATACTGTATTCATGGAATTTCTGAGAAAGGCCTGTTATGACAAGGATTGCAAATGTTATCATGGCAAGTTGATGCTCGAGTATCCTGTAAGGGCTGAACCTTCTGATCTTGCCGCCGACTATCAAATCTTTCTTTTCCATAATATACAGACCTCCTATCTGTTGACTGCATAACGCCAGATATGCAAAAGTATCTGCAGAATCAACCCGACCATCATGAACGGGATGAAAATCTTGTAAATCAGATTTATTGCAAACACAAGAGGCGCCTTCTTAAGACTCGGTTTATAATGGGAAATCCAGCTGTCCGGGAAATTCTCCGATGCTCCGGGATGACACTTGCGGCATCTTTTAACAAGGTTTGTTTTTACTATTGATGAATTGGGGCCTGTGGTCAATGTGATGTCATGGATCCCGTGACAATCGACACATACCGCAATGGGTTTCAGCGTGGTCTTATCCCCTATATCCTTCTGCTTTTTATATAATTTAAGTGTAACACCATGGAAGTCCTGCAGATAGCTGTTAAGCACGGCTGTTGTCAATCCATATTTGTCCATGAGCTCCTTGTTCGCATGGCAGTTACCGCACATCTGAGGGATATTTTCCCTGTAGTCGAAAGTGCGCGGGTCTTCTATATTGTGCGCCATGTGACAGTCCGCGCAAACAGGGACATCCTGGTTGTGCTCATTAAAAAGCGCGCTGCCATGGACACTTGCTGCGTATGTATTATATATATCGGAATGGCACTTTTCACATCTCTTTGCGCTCAACGTCCTTTCTTTGCCTGTCTGTGCAACAGAATGCGCGCCGTGGCAGTCAACGCAGACAGGGGCGTTCAGGTTGCCCTGGCTTAACATGACATAATGAATGCTCTCGAGCGTCTTTGTATACTTGTCGAAATGGCATCGCCTGCAGCTTTCTGAGGCAGCTATTGTATAGTCCCTTTTGCTTTTGAATTTTCTCTCAGGATGTTCTTCAGGAGAAAAACCAAAATGGCAGTCTGAACAATAGAGTTTGTTATGAACGGATACCCTTAATACATCAGGATCTACGCGGGCGGATTGCGATTCACCGTCCCTGAAGGCCATGGTCAATTCATTTCTGTGGCATCCGAGACAGTATGCGGAATCCCTGGAGACCGCTTTTGAGACAGGCTCAACAGAATGCGAGCCGTGACAATCGACGCAGACTTTCCCTCCTTTTTTTGCCATATCAGCCATCTTGGCATGCAAAGGGGTTTTAAACTTAGTATGACAATTCCTGCATAACGCAGAACCTGAAACAGAGTATTCCCTTCTGTTTTTCAGAATCCTGCTCGGATGTTTTTCGGCTGAAAATCCGGTGTGGCAGCCGGAACAGGCAAGCATGTTGTGAACAGAAGTCTTAAGGGTTTCTGCGTTCACGAACAAAGACAATTTTTCCCCGCTTTTTAATTCGGCCGTGAAATCTCTATTGCCGTGACAGCCAAGGCATAGCCTGCTCTCATCAGGAGGAGCTGTTGGGGACGCTATGCTTGAAACTGGCAGAAACAGCGTCAAAACTGTTACCGCAACTATCAGAATAAATGAAGATCTAAATATCATAATGATTCCCCCTTGCTCTAATAAAGTGGGCTTCTGTATCAATTCTTACCTCATTGCCGATTTCATGGCCTAATTTCATCATCCCTGCAATCTCTCTCCATTACAATAAATCATGTCCCAACTATAATAAAGATAACAAATAAGGCATTAATTATACAATCGGTATAAATTCCTATAAGAGAAGGGGAAAATGTCCTATAAAATTCATTGCCCGGGTGTATATTTTTTTTATTCATTTTTATCGCATACTTTCTGCCATCCTGATCATCTGCTCCGGAACGTCGTCAGAGATGAGTGTCAGCCTGAATTTCCCCTCCTCCCATGATAAACTGTTGCACCTCACCTGCCCCCTGCAAACAGCCGTAACGAGTTTTCCTTCTCGTCCTTTGATAAATACGGTGCTTTCATTTTTCAAGTATAAAATATCTTTCCGGGGCTCGAAATCCGCCCTTGAATCCGCCTGGTAAATGGAGAGCGCAAATTTCATCGAATCCGCATGGGCAAAATGCGTCATGATCAGTACAAATGGTCTTTTTTGCGCAAAGATTTCAGCAGGAGGCCACTTTATATACTCGGGGAAGTAAGCCGGCACATATACTCTGGATATCTTCAGTTTTGCCTTCACATCCTCAATGGTCTTATATTTCCTGATATCTTCTTTCTGAAAAGACATAGGGATCCAGTTAAGCAGTTTCAGGACAAGAACGGTTATCAGAATCGTAATCGAGAATGATAAAATCGCGCGCAATCCTGTTCTCTTATTTTTCTCCATAATCACACCACAAAATAATTAATTAGTATTAATACGCTGATGGTCAAAATGAACTTTCCCCATTCGAAATCCCTGTCCCCGGATATCTCTGCGCTCTCCAATCTCGCAATCCTTTCTTTAAGCAGCAGATTGTGACTGTGGTTTTCAATCCCTTCCTTCATAGCGGTTATCTTCCCAAGAAAAGAAGGTTTGCCTTCATATTGAGAAGAATAGAACACTTTCAAAGTAGAAGCAAGCGCCGAGGGTTTTCTGGTCAGCGAGACGGTTATATCGTCACATATATGTTCATCATCCTGCACTATTCTTCTGAACACAACAAGGACAATCGGATTGAAAAACATCAATATCCTGAGTATGAAAATCGCCCATGTCGTCGCATTGCTTCTTCTTACTATATGAGCGAGTTCGTGGGCTATAGCGCTATGGAGCTGTTCCTTATCAAGCATACTTACCAGGCCTGAAGAGAATATGATCGTATGATTTCTTGCGCCGGCAGTTAATATAACAGCGTTTTTGTCATAGATTATTTTAACAGGCGGCTTTTCAATGCCGAGTGATTCGCTCAATTCCGCTACCATTGAATCAATCTCCCGGTCAACGGTCAAGAGCCTGTTATTCTCTCTCTCTCTCGGCAGGGAGTCTTTTATTATCGGGATGATCTCCTGGAAAAAAAAGATAACAGAGGTTATGAGCAGAAACAGCATGAATATTGTACTTACAGGGACAATATCCCATATTTCTATAGCAAGCCATCTGTTGAAATTAAATAATGCCTTTTCTTCCCTGAATAAAAGAGAGTTCCTGTTCAGGTTTATCAAGTTGTACAAAGGGAACATGGAAATGGGAAGTATCAATGTCATAAGGCGGTATCTGAACTGCGCCAGAGGGTTCTTTATGCCCCATATCTCTATCGCCCTTTCAATAACTAGAATGGCAATGAGAGAATGCAGAAAAGTCTGGACAACATATATGCCTATCAGAGAGTTTAACAGCCACACAATTTTGCCCTTAAATACCCTGCCCTTTTGAGATCATAGAGAAATATAAGAAAAAACCTTAAATTGTATTTTATGGCGGGAGAATCACTCAACGAGATATGAAAACCTTTTTTTGAATTCTTTGACGCTTAAACGGGCGGCTTTTGCGAGATTTGCGGCATTTTCGGAGCTGAAATCCTCTTTCCCGAGCCGGATCATATAGTTTCTCCCGACCTCATAATTTTCTGAATTGATATCAACGAGTCTCACCTTTGTCTTTCCTGAAACCGGGTCCGCCATCTCAACAAAAGACACCGGCCTTAACCTCCCTTCGTCAAAGACTATCATTGCGCCGGTTCCCCCGTTTATCAAAAACCTGACCGCCCCATATCCGAGATTTCTCGTGTATTCGATGTCATACGGTATCGGGTCAGCAGCCCTTAATTCATATCCGATGTTCTTGTCCACTATAGTAAGCTTGATCCCTCTTGATTCAAGATTCTTTTTTACAATATCTTTCAGAATTATCCCGAGATGTATGCCTGATAACCTGATCCTTCCCAGTTCGTCTCTCTCGATCTCTGCAAATGATTCCAGTTCCCTGATGTCGAATTTACTGGAAATTCCTTCTGCGAGTATCGCCACGCCGTGATCCTTCCCCATGGAGAGTCTTTTTACAATCGAGCCCTCGAGCATGTCTGCAACCTTTCTTATCGACAGGCTCCCATCTCCAAACTCTTCGGGTATCAGTGTAACAGTCGCGCCTGCTGCCTTGCCTATGCCGAGAGCAAGATGGCCGGAATATCTGCCCATTGTCGTGATGAAATACCACCTCCCGGTTGTCCTAGCGTCCTCCATAATGTTTTTGACGATCTCCACACCCCAGTGGCGGGCGGTCTGATAACCGAAAGAAGACCTCCCTCCGGGCAGATACAGGTCATTATCAATGGTTTTCGGCACATGCACTAAAGACAGCTTCCCTCTCGACTCCTTCTCTATCCATCTTGCCATAAACGCAGTGCCGTCACCGCCGATTGTTATCAGATAACGCACATTCAGAGCCTTTAACGTCGAAAGCAGAACCTTGAACCTCTCCTTCGCATTTTCAACAGGGTCCCTGGATGTCCTCAGAATAGACCCTCCAGAAGTATGTATTCTGGAGACCTCTTCTATCTTCAGCGGGACAGCGCATCTCCTGTCGCCTGCAAAAAGACCCTTGAAGCCTCCAATAATTCCTATGACCTCTTTGCCTTCATTAACGGCTTCTATGGTTGCAGCGCTGATGACTCCGTTAATCCCGGGCGCAGGCCCGCCTCCGACCACTATCGCTATGACTTCTTTCTTCATAATTCCCTGATGATATCCGCGGGGATATCTTTTCTGATCAACACAGGTTTTATAGTCTTATTAACAACATCAGACGTATTCTCAACCTTTAACTTGTTGAATAAGAGTTCAAATTTTTTCTCGAGTTCTTTCATGATAGGCTCCCTGATATCTTTCCCGAGATCCCACCATTTCTTCTTTACGGCGCCGAAGCCTTTTTTCCTCGTGCTGTAAATAAACTGCTCTTCTGTCTGTCCTTCCTTCCGTTCCTTTGCAAATTCTTTCTTTATATGATCATATACCTCATCCCTGAAGCTGCCGGGCAGATGTTTGCTGTCGTAAATGATGTTCTGAAAGCCTGTGGCAAGATGGACCTCGGATGTGCCTGTCTCTGGGAACATATTGAAGGCATCTTCAGGGAGCGTTGATGCGCCGTGCTGGACTGCGCCGGAAAGTCCGTACTCCTTTCTTGCGATGTCTGACAGAAGTCTCAGGGTCTCAAAGTCTATCTTTACCTTTGCCAGTGTGCCGTCAGGAAGGACAACTCCACCGTGTGAGGTGCCTGTCTGCACACTGAGCTTGCTGAGGCCCTTGCCGTCCCTGAAGGTTTCGCTGAAACCGTCAAGATAAGCCTTGAGCTCATCAGGGGTGCTGTTCTTGCCCCCGATCTCTCCAATCTCTCCCCCGATGGATATCTCAATATCCTTCGGCTGAATACCCCTTATATAAACGGAAAGCTCCGCTGTCTTTTCGAAATTGGGCCTCTGCTGCTCTTTTATTGTAGGCCTTTCAAGGTCAACAAGCGTTGATGAATCAATGTCAATATTATAGAACTCAGCCTCTATCGCCTCCTGAATCAGCCCTCTTATGTAATTTGTCTCTGCGCCAGGATCTGCCAGGAAATTTTTTCTCACAAGCTGAAAATGATCACCCTGTATGAAAACCGGCCCTTTATACCCCTCTCTCACTGCTGCAGCAAGTACAACTGCAGAATATTCAAGAGGCCTTTGTTTTGTATAGCCTATTTCAGAACGTGCAATCTCAAAGATCAATGCACCCACTTTCTTTTCGATAGCCTTCCTGAAAACAGCCCTCGCAACATCGTAAGTAAGGCCTCTGATGTTTATTGCAGGCACAGTGAATCCGGGATAGTTCCTTCCCATCTCCTCATACAGCCCCTGTATGGATGCAGGGATTGCGCCGAAGGTCTTTGCAATCTCTTTTATAAGGACCAGAATGCCTTTTTTCCTCTCCTCATCTGCAAAAACAGCCTCATGGATAAGTTGGTCCATAACCGAAGGGAGACCATTCAGGTCTTTGATCTCAATCCCTTCCCTGCCAATCCCTATAACGCCTCTTAAATCCTTGATATTCATATAGCCCTCCTTTTATTACTTCACATTACTACTTCTCAATAAAAATTCAGGTTTTAAATCTGCCGGCATTATCAGAGTTATTATACTTGTTTTAACAGCACATTACGAATTACGGCATATGAATTTATTTCTTCTTTCATCCTCTTTAACTTCTGCCCCCCTGATCTTCTTTTATGCCCTGGTCTCTTACAAAATCGGGGCAGCGGATATCTTTTTTAGAGACAGAAAATTTCTTCTGACAGTTTTCCCTCCATGCGCATAGAATACATATTTCTTTTGACGATTCCATTTCACCTCCTGAAATACCGGTTCAATACCTTTTCGATATTGCTGACTATGCTGTCCTTGGCGTTTATTATAAATATTCTGTCCCATATCTGAAAGAGTTCTTTTTCCATCCTTATAACATCAGGCGCTTCTGCAAATCTTTTTTTTAATTCGCTTTCGAACATAGGAACTATCTTGTCCTTCATCCTGAGTTCTGTGTCCATCAGAAAAACGGATATCTCCGGCGAAAGGTCGGCAACCCTGTCAAAAAAAGCGGATATCTCACTGTCGTATATCTGTTTGGGAGGGGAGGATTTTACCTCAATGTAAAGGACCGAACCGTTAAATTTTGCGATAACATCGTAATCCCCTCCGATTCTTGGCCTTTTGAATTTTACCCCCCATATCGCATCAAAGCGGAACTCTCTCCCGCAGATTTCCGAAATATACCATTCCAGCGTTTCTCCAAAACTTTTAATCGGCCGTCTGGCGAGCGCATATCCCCGGCCATGTTTTTCGATAAGCCCGATCTTATAAATGAATTTGAGATAGTCTTTAGTAACATTTGATGTGGCGTACCGTGTCACGTTTTCTGATGTGAAAAAATTTTGATGCTTGATCACATCACGAAGAAAGAGGCGGAATGAATATCTATGGAGCATCCGGTAATACTCATCAATTAATTCCCTGTCCGGGATTAAAAGATCCTCTGAAGGTTCTTTCTTGTAAATCCGGAAGCCCCGCCTCTTCAAGATAACATCGATGCCTGGAGTGAGGATATTCAGGGACTCTCTCAGTCGCCTTACTTCCCTCCTCAGATAAAGGAGTTCTTTCCGGGTTTCTTCGTCAGACATACTAATGTTCTCAAAATTGGATAGACATTTTGTCAGAAAATCTCCCCTTGCCCCTCTCGTAGAGTCGAGTCTCCGACTTTGCCAAAGAGGGGTATATTCCTCCCTTTGGCAAAGGGAGGTT
>JBFMDL010000038.1:0-27162 GCA_040753635.1 Nitrospirota bacterium
GGTCATAGAGCGCTATATTGTTGATTTCTACTGCCCAATCCCCCTAAATCCCCCTTTAATAAAGGGGGACTGAGGGGGATTTAGAACTTGACAAAGGGCAGCGTTATGAAAGAACCGGCAAGGAAAAAGGATAAAGTGCGTGATGATGTCCTGAAGAGGACGGGGCCGAGAGTTCTCAGGTTTTCCGACAAAGAGGTATTTGAGAATATCGATGCAGTTATGGAGAGAAACCGGAGTTATTTATGATTCAGAAAATCTCCCCTAACCCCTCTCGTAGAGTCGAGTCTCCGACTTTGCAAAAGAGGGGAAACAGAAAAATACCCACAGAAAAGCCAGAAGAACCAAAAAATTAATCTACGTCATAATATTCTTATAAGGGCAATACAGGATAGTCTTGATAACATTAAATATCAAAACGGGGTCTAACATCTTGATATCATGTCGATTTATTGTGTTTATGAGGTGTTCAGCCATATCTATATCTTATTTTGGACAGATGTGATGAAACTTATAAATTTAAAATTATATTTTACTTATTAATTGATTTATATAATTTATAGCACTATAATGTCCTCATTCTGTATAATAGAAAAAAATTTTAAAAGGAGGAGATGTTATGAAGGTTTTAAGGGTTCTGGGGATCGTGATTCTTTCACTGGTAGTGCCTGCTCTTGTATATGCAGCAGGCGCTCACGACGGCCTTAACTGTGTCGGTTGCCACGGCATCCATAGCGCAAAAGGCAGCATAATCTTCGCTGTCGAGGCGAACAAGAAAAGCATTAATCCGAGAACAAAACAGCCTTTTACAGGCACAACAGCTCTTTGCCTGGGTTGCCATGAGACAATCGAAAAAGGAGGCATGGGCATTGCTGCTGTTTCCGCAAGCCACAGCCATCCTTACGGTGTAACACCAAATACTAAAGTTGCTACAGTTCCTGATGTATTTTTAAGAGAAGGGAAACTGGAATGCGTCGGTTGCCATGACCCGCATCCGTCCAACCCTAATCACAAGTATCTAAGGGTTGACACTGCGAAAGGTGCGAAAATGGGAGATTTCTGCGCCATGTGCCACGGCTCCAAGGCTGATCCCGGCGCATTAAAAGGAATGAAGATATTCAACAGCATGGATGAAAGAAAATCTTCTCCTGCACCTGCGCCTGCTCCGACAAAGAAGTAGTAATGATCAGAAATACTTTCTGCATCCTTGACGGCATAGGTGAGAAACTCGAGAAACGGCTCTGGAAAGAAGGCATTCTGACATGGGAAGATTTTACGGATGCAGATGAACTGCTTGGTTTAAGCGCTGAGAGGAAGAGGCTTTTTGATGAAAGCCTCTTCCTTTTTAGTGAGAAACTGAGCAACGGAAATGCACAATATTTCGATAAAAAGCTTAAGCGAAGAGAACACTGGCGTCTTTTTGACTTCTTCAAAGACTACGCAGTATGCCTTGATATTGAAACAAACGGATTGCAGCCTGACAGCGGAGGGTACGTTACGGTTGTCGGCCTTTACGACGGATATGATTATAAGTGCCTTGTAAGAGGTGAGAATCTGACAACAGAGAACCTCAATAAGGAACTTGAGAAATATAAATGCCTTATAACATTTTATGGCGCCGCATTTGATGTGCCTTTCCTGCTGAAAACTTTTAAAGGTGTAAGATTTGATATCCCCCATTTTGACCTATGCTTTGCTGCGAAAAGACTTAAGCTGCAGGGTGGATTGAAAAAACTCGAACAGGTTCTTGGTCTGGAAAGAGAGGATTCCGTAAAGGGGCTTGATGGTTATGATGCGGTCAAATTATGGGAATTATCGAAACGGGGGTCTTCCGAGTCATTAGACCTTCTGATAAAATATAACAGGGAAGATACCGTTAATCTAATGCAGATTGCATCTATTCTTTACGAAGGACTCAGGCAATCTACGGGAATCGAGGGATATTTGTCTTGTGGAGTTGCTTGATAACTTTTATACCTATCTTTCGGTAGAAAAGGGCCTTTCCAGAAATACAATAAATTCATACCTGACCGATCTTAAAAAATACAGCGTTTTCCTGGCCGAAAGAAAAAAACAGGTTGCATCTTCTCTCAGGACAGACATTATAGATTTTATCGAAAGCCTGAGAAACGAAGGATACTCGATCCCGAGTATCTGCAGGTATATATCCTCGATAAAAGCCGTTTATAAATACATGCTTATTGAAAATATTATTAATGGTGATCCCTCTGAAAATATACAGCTTCCCAAAAAATGGGAAAGGCTTCCAAGGGCGCTGAGCATATCGGAGGTGAGGGACCTGCTCGAAACAAAACTTCCGGGAAGGACTTCATTGAGAGATTCTGCAATGATCGAACTGCTCTATTCTTCGGGTCTGAGGGTCAGCGAACTGATATCTATTAAACTCGGGGATATACATTTTGACGCAGGTTTTATAAGGGTTCTCGGAAAGGGATCCAAGGAACGGGTGGTGCCTGTCAATCACAGGGCTATAGAAAAGATAAAACAATATATAGAGAGTGAAAGAACAGGGATATTGAAAAAGAAAAAATCTCAATATCTGTTTATAACAAGGATGGGGAAACCGATGACGAGGCAGAGGTTCTGGCAGACTTTGAAGCTTATCGGAAAACAGGCCGGAATCGATCTCTCGCCTCATACTATCAGGCATTGCTTTGCCACCCATTTACTCGAAGGCGGCGCTGATCTCAGGTCTGTTCAGAAGATGCTCGGCCATTCCGATATATCTACAACGCAGATTTATACCAAGGTTACGACCGACAGAGTGAAGAAAGTCTTTAAAGAATACCATCCAAGAGCTTAAGATAAGATTTTATAAACCCCCTCAGAACAGTGTATTTAAGCCCCCATCATCTCAGCCTTTTTCCCGGTCTTCAAGGTATTGAAGTTTGTATGCGTTATGCCGCATGGAGGGATTTCTGACGAAATAAATCCATATTATTATTTATGGGTTTATAAATTAAAAAAATCAGTCAAACTCTTTACCTTAAAACTAAATTTATGGTATCTTTTAAAACTTCACTAAAAATGGCCGGGATGTCGCCATTTAAATATATAAAAGACATTTTCGCAGGAATTATAGATCAGGGTCAGAAAGGAGTTCTGGATAATGCTTATAATAGGAGAGAAATTGAGCATCATAGCAAAGAGAGTCAGGGAAGCTATGATGAAGAAAGATAAAGGTCCGATACAGGAGATTGCTACAGCTCAGTGGAAAGCCGGCGCAGGGATGATCGATGCAAATATAGGGCCTGCCGAAGACGGAGGGGAAGAATTAATGCAGTGGATGGTTACAACAATTCAGGAGGTTGTGCCTCTTCCGGTATGCCTTGATACAACAAATGCACAGGCATTGGAGGCCGGGCTCAAGGTGCATAATAATGAATGGGGAAGGCCTCTTATCAATTCAACATCGAATGATCCTGAAAGATTCCCTATACTTGAACTTGCGGCAAAATATAACTCCCAGGTCATCGGCCTTACTGTTGGCAAAGGAGGACTGCCTGCTGACGCAGAGGAAAGGGCAGCCATCGCAGCAGAGATTATGGCCAGGGCTATGGAATATGGAGTAGCATTGGAGGATATCTACCTGGATCCGCTGGTGCTGCAGATCGCAACCACGCAGGACCAGGCTGTCAAGGTTGTGAAAACAATAAAAATGTTCCAGGAACTTAACGATCCGCCTATGAAGACCGTCGTCGGGTTGAGCAATATTTCCAACGGCTGTCCCAAACAGCTGAGGCCTATAATCAACAGTAATTTTCTTGCGCTCCTGATGTATGAGGGTCTGACCGCGGCTATCGCAGACCCGTTGGAGAAGGAAATTATCAATGTAGTTAAAACGATTGATGTTATTATGGGAAATACATTATACGCCCATTCTTATCTGGAAATGTGAAAAAATAAAATAGCTGATAGCTTCTCGGCTCATAGCTGATAGTAAGAATGAACTATGAGCTATGAACTTTTAGATTGGAGGTTTAGATGGCTTTTACACCAGCAAAGGAAACATACTCCGGAAAGGTCTATCCGGTCACCATCGGAACAGGCGACAGGGCATTGACTTTTGGCGGAGAAAATGTTCTGACTTTTCATTCTTTTGAAGGATCAACACCAAACAGGCCGGTAATAGCTTACGAGATACAGGATGTGCCTCCATCTGACTGGCCTGATAATGTAAAGAAACCGTTTGAAAGCGTTTCCGGAGACCCTGTAACATGGGCAAAATTCTGTCAGGACGAGCTTAAGGCAAAGGCGATTGCGCTTAGACTCTCCGGAACTCACCCGGACAGAGAAAATCGCTCTCCTGAAGAAGCATCAAAAACAGTAAAAGATGTATTGTCGGCTGTTGAAGTGCCTCTGATCATCCTCGGCAGCAACCATGCCGAGAAAGACGCACCCGTGCTTGTTTCTGCAGCAGAGGCGGCAAAGGACAGGAATTGCATTATCGGAAAGGCGCAGGAGGCGAATTACAAGACAATAGCCGCAGCTGCAATGGCCAATAACCATAAATTGATAGCGATGTCCGAACTTGATATCAATCTTTCAAAACAGCTGAACATCCTGATAACCCAGATGGGTTTTGAGAAAGAGAGACTTATAACCGACCCTATGTGTTCTGCATTGGGATACGGCCTTGAATACACATATTCGGTTATGGAGAGGATCAGGCTGGCCGCGCTTACACAGAATGACGCTACAATGCAGCCGCCTATGCTCGGAGATGTTGGAATGTATGTATGGAAGGTGAAAGAGACCCAGGCGCCTGAAGCTGACATGCCGCAATGGGGTTCGGAAATTGAAAGGGGCATAGCATGGGAGGCTGTAACAGCAACCTCTCTTCTAATTGCCGGGGCTGAATTATTGATAATGAGACATCCCAGGGCTGTTGAGGCAGTGGAAAAACTAATTGAGGAACTTGTTTGATTAAATTAAAAATCAAAGATAAAAATTTGAAAATAAGGAATTCCACTATTTTGAATTTTGATTTTTAATCTTTAAATTTTTTGCCGGAGGTAAAAAGATGGCTTTATCAGGCGTTGAAATATTCAAACTTTTGCCGAAAACAAACTGCAAGAAGTGCGGACACCCAACATGTCTTGCATTCGCCATGAAGCTTGCGCAGAGGCAGGCTTCTCTTGATTCGTGCCCGGATGTATCCGAAGAGGCCAAGAAAATACTCGGAGAGGCATCAGCGCCTCCTGTCAGGCCCATAACATTCGGCGCCGGCGATAAAGCTGTCAAGATGGGCGAAGAGACGGTGCTATTCAGACATGATAAGAAATTCGTAAATCCGTGCGTATTTGCAGTTGAAATAAAGGATACCCTTTCAGAGGAAGAGATATCGAGAATTTCCGAGCAGGTGATTGAATCTGAGATTGACCGTGTTGGCCAAAAACTCAGGATCGATGCGATAGCTCTAACGAATTCTTCCGGCGATGCCGGGAAACTTGAAAACGCTGCAAGGATAGTTGCAGAAAAAGCCAGGGGTGTTCCTGTAATAATAAATACCGAAAACCCCCAGGCAGCCGAATCTGCGGCTAAATTGTTTGCCGACCGGAAGCCGATAATATATGGCGCTAATTCCTCGAATGCAGAGGCGATGGCGGGTATAGCAAAGACTCTGAAGGCCATCCTGGGCGTATCCGCAAGCGGCCTTGAAGAACTGACAACACTTACTGAGAAGATAAAGTCTTTTGGCGTCGAGGATATGGTTATCGATTCCGGAGCGAGGAAGGCAAGGGACATAATTGAACATAATACCCTGATAAGAAGGGCTGCAATAAAAAAGAACTTCAAACCTTTGGGTTATCCTATAATAAATTTCATGCAGCGCGATGACTCGCTGCTGGAGGCGCTGCTTGTCGCCGCAGGTGTAACAAAATATTCTTCCATAATAATTTTAAGCAGCATAGAGAAATGGAAAAACCTTGCATTGTTCACCCTGAGGCAGAACATATATACAGACCCCCAGGTGCCTATGCAGGTCGAGCAGAAGGTCTACAACATCGGAGAGCCAAAGGCAGAATCTCCCCTCTTTATAACAACCAATTTTTCTCTGACATATTTTATCGTTTCTGGTGAGATCGAAAACAGTAAAGTGGCAAGCAGGCTCGCTGTTATGGACTGCGAGGGGCTTTCTGTCCTTACCGCATGGGCAGCAGGCAAATTTACCGCTTCGAAAATAGCCCAGTTCATTACCGAAAGCGGCGTGGAAAGCGAAATATCCCATAAAGAGTTGATTATCCCCGGATACGTTGCGATTTTAAGCGGCTCTATAGAGGATAAACTTCCCGGCTGGAAGATCACGGTTGGCCCGCGGGAAGCAAATGCAATTCCTGCATTCCTGAAGACCAGAACTGCTTAAGAACACTATTATTTGATTTTACATAGTAAAAAGTATAAAAATATAAGTAAGTTTGGGTGCGGGAAAAATTGAAACTATAGCCTCATCCATGATTATAGGAGGTCAGGATGTCTAAGTTAATAGCCACTGCGGCTATAAGAGGTTCACATAATCTTGTAAAACGCTCGGAAGAGATGCTCCAGAAGGCCATTGCTGCGCATGGCGAAAATTATACATTCGAATTCCCTGATACTGCATTTTATCTCCCCATGATTTATGCGATGACCGGTTTTGCTGTCAAGACTTTAGGCGATATGAAAACAGCCCTTGATAAAACCAAAGAGCTCCTTCATGACGAGCCTGATGAGAAACTCTGGAAACCATATCTTGGAGAGGCTCTTGATTCAGGGATGGCCACACTTTTTGCCGAAGAGATTATCCTGGCTCTCCGTTATATAGAAGGTCTCGAGCCGGCAAAGGATCCGGAGACAGGTTTGGTTTACAACGGCTTTATTACAGATACGATACAGAGAAATCTGGGGATACAGCTGGTTGACGGCACTATGCCCGGTTTTGCAGTCATAATAGGCGCAGCTCCGGATGAGGAGACAGCTGTCAGGATAGTAAGGGAGCTGCAGGAGAAGAACATACTCATTTTCCTTTCAGGCCATACAAACGGCAACAGCGTTACCAGGCAGCTGCAAAAACAGGGTGTTGAGTTGGGCTGGGAGACCAGAATAGTTCCTCTCGGGCCGGATACCGAACATACACTTTATGCGCTTGACTGGGCTATTAGGGCCTCGCTGATATTCGGGGGCAAGAAACCCGGGGATTTCAGGGAGCATCTTAAATATCAGAAAGACAGGGTTTTTGCATTCGCGGTAGCGCTCGGGGGACTTGATGATATCAAATGGTCTACAGGAGCCGGCGCTATCAATATGGGATTCCCTGCGATATGTGATACCGACGAGCCGGTCATACATCCAACAGGTGTATGTACATATGAAGAGGTCGACAAAGAGTTCGACCACAGCAAGATCGTACAGAAGGCGATAGAGGTCAGGGGGCTGAAGATCGTAGTTGAAAGACCGCCTATACCTGTAGCATACGGCCCTGCCTTCGAAGGCGAGAGAATAAGAAAAGAGGATATGTTCATTGAGTTCGGCGGACAGAGGACACCTGCATTTGAGTGGGTAAGGATGAGGGAACTTGATGAGATAGAGGACAATAAAGTCACCATAATAGGCGAGAACTGGCAGGAGAGGTTCGAAAAAGGCGGACAGATGCCCCTGGGCATCATTATAGATGTTGCCGGAAGAAAGATGCAGAAAGACTTCGAGTCTGTTATCGAAAGGAAGATTCACCACAATCTTAACGAAGCGCAGGGTCTCTGGCATATGGGCCAGCGTGATATAAACTGGATAAGGATAAGCAATAATGCGAAAAAGGATGGACTCACTCTGGAACATATAGGTGTAATCCAGGCGACAATGACCCATGCCAGATTCAAATCAATTGTCGACAAGGTGCAGGTGACCCTTTATGTTGATGAAAAGGATGTCCTTGCAATACAGGAGGAAGCGAGAAGGGCGTACCAGGAGCGCGACCAGAGGTTGGGCTCCCTCACTGACGAGGCAGTGGACACGTTCTATTCATGTCTGCTTTGCCAGTCGTTTGCACCGAGCCATGTATGTGTAATAACACCGGAAAGGCTCGGCTTATGCGGGGCATATAACTGGCTTGACGGAAAGGCGGCATATGAGATTGATCCCACAGGCGGGAATCAGCCGATAGCCAAGGGAGAGCTTATGGATGCCAAATATGGCAGATACACAGGTGTTGATGATTATCTCAGGAAGGCATCAGGTGGTGCTGTCGAAACGCTCAACCTTTATACAGTGATGGAAAACCCGATGACTTCATGCGGTTGCTTTGAGTGCATACTGGCGATCGTTCCTGAGGCAAACGGTGTTATGATCGTCCAGCGCGGGCATACAGGAATGACGCCCGCTGGAATGAAATTCTCCACGCTGGCAGGTTCGGTCGGCGGCGGTGTGCAGTCCCCTGGTTTTATGGGCATAGGAAGGAATTTTATCACAAGCAAAAAGTTCCTCCACGGGGACGGGGGGATTAAGAGGATTGTCTGGATGACGAAGAACCTTAAGGAGAGCCTTAAAGATGCCTTTATGAAAAGGGCAGCAGAGGAAGGCGTTCCTGATTTGCTTGATAGCATAGCTGATGAATCAGTTGCAGAAGATTCAGAGAAACTTCTCGAGTTCCTCTCCAGCGCTGGACATCCTGCGCTTGAGATGGAGCCGATGTTATAAAAGAGGTTAAGGCAGAGGTAAAGGCAAAGATAGGATTTCTTTACCTGTCCCTCAACCTGTACCTAATACTTTACGGGAGGAAATATGTCAGAGAATATAAAGAGCGGTAACAAGGCAGCTGAAGAGATTATAAACTGGGGTGAGTCTCACGGGATGGAGACATGCTTTGAGAGGGCCCGGAGAATCAAGCCATGTCCTATCGGAGCTGTCGGTGCATGCTGCAAGGTATGCCATATGGGCCCTTGCAGGCTTGTCGGAAAGAACGCCGAGGAAGAGGCAAGAGGAGTATGCGGCGCAACTCTTCCAACAGTTGCGGCAAGAAATTTACTCAGGATGATAGCTGCCGGTACAGCGGCCCATTCCGACCATGCGCGCGGGATGGCGTTTGCACTTCTGGCTGTTGCAGACGGTGAGACAAAGGACTTCAAGATTACGGATACAAGAAAGCTTTACAAGGTTGCAGGATATCTGAATATAGAGTTCGAAGGCAGGGAGATAAAAGATGTCGCAAGAGATGTTGCAAAGAAATTGATAGACGACTTTGGCAGGCAGAAAGGCGAGACAAGTTTCATCTCAAGAGCTCCAAAGAAGACCCGGGAGAGATGGAGAAAGTGGGGGATCACACCTCGCGGCATAGACAGAGAGGTTTGTGAAGCTATGCACAGGACTAACATCGGGGTTGACCACGACCCTGACCATCTCCTTTTGCAGGGATTGAGAACCGCTCTTGCTGACGGATGGGCCGGCAGCATGATATCCACAGATGTTACTGATATCCTTTTCGGAACCCCTGCTCCTGTCAAGGCAGAGGCCAGTTTCGGCATATTAAAAGAGGATGAGGTCAATCTTATAGTTCACGGACATGAGCCTTTGCTGGCTGAGATAATAGTCGATGTTGTATCAGAATCTGACATGATAGAATACGCAAAATCAAAGGGCGCAAAGGGGATAAACCTCGGCGGGATGTGCTGTACCGCAAATGAGATACTAATGAGACACGGCATCCCTACCGCAGGCGGATTTACGAACCAGGAACTCGGCCTGATGACCGGGCTTGTTGATGCTATTACAGTTGATGTTCAGTGCATAATGCCGGCCATAACAGAGCTTTCGAAAAAGTTCCATACAAAGGTGATTACTACCTCTGAAAAGGCAAAGATACAGGGTGCAATCCATATAGAGTTCGATGAGCACAGGGCAAAAGAAATCGCGCGTGAGATAGTGAGGGCGGCTATTGATAACTATCCCAACAGAAAGGCGGAAGGATGCCATGTTACTGACAAGTCACCTCTCATTGCAGGTTTTTCGCATGAGTATATTGAATATATGCAGGGCGGTTCATGGAGGGGGTCTTTCAGGCCTCTTAATGACGCGATAATGGCAGGACGAATCCGTGGTGTTGTAGGGCTTGCAGGCTGCGACAATCCCAGGGTTCCTGCAACAGGGCTTCACAGGTTCCTTGCTACAGAACTGATAAAAAATGATGTGCTTATTGTCTCTACAGGTTGCGGGTCGGCAGCTTGCGGAAGCGCTGGGTATCTTACACCTGAGAATGCGCTCGAAAATGCAGGCCCAGGCCTCAGGGAAGTATGTGAAGCCATAGGAATACCGCCGATACTGCACCTCGGCGCCTGCGTCGACAATTCGAGAATACTGACAATCGTAAGCGCCATGGCTGCTGAGGGCGGACTTTCCGATGAGATCGGTGGAATGCCTGTTGTAGGTATCGCTCCTGAATGGATGAGTGAGAAAGCGATCGCCATCGGCTGTTATTTTGCCGCATCGGGCGTCCCGGTTATTTTCGGAGGTGAGTCGCCTGTCGAGGCGAGTGAAGAGGTCACAAAAATAATGACTGAAGTATGGTTCGAGAGGTTCATGGGAGCTTTGCATTTCGAACCCGATCCCGAAAAGATACTGAAAATGACTCTCGATTACATTGATAAGGCTCGTGACATCCTGAAACTCAGAAAGTATGAGCCCGGCAAATTCGGCGCTGAAAGAGTGCTTATGGACATGGCTGCAAGACGTGAACTTGAGAAGTCGGCAAAACCGCATATAGGAATATATTAAGAAATACAACCACCCCTTTGTCCCCTCCTTGCTAAGGAGGGGAGTAGAGGGGAGGTCGGAGGTTTGATGAAGGTTGAAGAACTGGATATTGAAGAAAAGATAGGCAATGTCAAGGATATATTGACAGATGAACAGAAGAAAAGGGGTATACTCATACATGCCTTCCAGAGCATACAGAAAGAATATAATTATCTTCCTGATGACGTGTTAAAAGCCCTTGCAAAAAAGCTCAATATATCCCTTGCAGAGGTCTACAGCACTGCCTCTTTCTATAAACATTTTTATTTCAAGCCGAGAGGCAGAAATGTAGTCTGTGTATGCGTTGGCACAGCATGCCACGTAAGAGGCGCCGGAAAAGTTCTTGAAAAGATTGAAGAATCCTTCGGCATCAAGGAGGGCGAGACAACAGATGATCTTTCCTTGACGCTCGAGACTGTAGGTTGCGTTGGATGCTGCGGTCTGGCCCCTGTTGTGACAGTAAATGAAGAAATTGTCGGGGACCTTAATGTAAAAAAGGTTAATGGTGTAATAAATATGGTCAAAGGGAAGTAGCTTATGGATAAATTAAAGACATTAGATGACCTCAGAAACCTCAGGAAACAGCTCATCGAAGAAACCTTCAAGCCTGATGTCCCAAGGGTGAGAGTTTGCAGCGGAACGGCATGTACTGCAACAGGCACACCAAAAGTCATCTCTTCTCTTGAGGAGGAGAGCGGCAAACGGGGGATCAATCTTGATATTGTAAAGACAGGTTGCCAGGGATTGTGTCAGAAAGGTCCTGTTATGAAGGTGGAGCCCCAGGGGATATTCTATCAGAAGGTGAGCCCTGAGAACGCTAAATGGCTTTTGACATACACGGTTCTTGGGGGCATGCCATATCGTCAGAGCCTGTACAGAGAGAATATTCTGAGCGAACCAATACCTGAGATGGTCGAAGTGCCATTCTATAAAAAACAATTCAGGGTTGCGCTCAGAAATAACGGACTCATAGACCCGCGCAACATCAATCACTATATAGCGGTAGGAGGGTATTCAGCGCTGGAAAAGGCGCTAAGCTCAATGACACCTGATGAAGTGCTGAACGAAGTCGATAAAGCAAACCTCAGGGGCAGGGGCGGCGCAGGGTTCCCTGCGGGCAGGAAATGGAAACATACAAAGAATGCTGCGGGGAAAATAAAGTTTGTGATGGCAAACGGTGACGAAGGAGACCCCGGTGCATTTATGGACAGGTCTGTTATGGAAGGTGACCCGCACAGCCTTTTCGAGGGGATGCTTCTTTGTGCATATGCAATTGGCGCTGAATATGGCATGATCTATGTAAGACATGAATATCCCCTTGCAGTAAAAAACCTGACACTGGCGATTAAACAGGCTGGGAAACTCGGGTTGCTGGGCAAAAACATCCTCGGAAGCGGCCTTAATTTCACCATAGACATAAGGGAAGGCGCAGGTGCATTTGTTTGCGGTGAATCTACAGCTTTGATCGCCTCTATAGAAGGTGAAAGAGGATTCCCGAGACCGAGACCGCCGAGGCTTTCTGAACCGGGAGGAGGGGCATGGGGATATCCGAGCAATCTGAATAATATAGAGACATATGCCTGTGTGCCTCCGATAATAGAGAAGGGAGCCGACTGGTTCCTCAGCATAGGCACAAAGAATTCACCAGGCACAAAGGTCTTTGCCCTTACAGGCAAGGTCGTAAACACCGGTCTTGTAGAGGTTCCGATGGGTATTACCCTCCGGGAGATCATTTATGACATTGGTGGAGGTATAATGGGCGGCAAGAAGTTCAAGGCTGTCCAGACAGGCGGACCTTCCGGAGGATGCATACCTGAGGAGCATCTTGATCTGCCGGTCGATTTTGACTCTCTTACAAAGGTCGGATCAATGATGGGTTCAGGCGGAATGGTCGTGATGGATGAGGACAACTGCATGGTGGATGTTGCGAAATATTTTCTCTCTTTCTGTCAGTCGGAATCGTGCGGAAAATGTCCTCCGTGCAGGATAGGAACATATCAGATGCTCCAGATACTCGAGAGGATCACAAGTGGAAAGGGTGAAGCAGGCGACATAGAGCGTCTCGTGGAAATCGGCAACAACATTAAGGAAGGCGCCCTCTGCGGGCTTGGGAACAGCGCGCCAAACCCTGTGCTTACGACTATAAAATATTTCAGGGAAGAATATGAGGAACATATACATGACAAATACTGCCGTTCGAAGGCATGCAGCGGCCTTGGTATGTTCAGGATAGAAAATGAAGAATGTTTCCTTTGCGGGCTCTGCAAGGAGGCATGTGCGTTCGATGCCGTCAAGGAAACAAGGGATAGTTTCTTTATAGACCAGGACTACTGCACAAAATGCAAGGCCTGTTATCTTGCATGTCCGATAGGCGCAGTAAAAATAGAAAAGGTTAAGGCCAGGGCTAAGGTAAAGAAAGATGCGTAATCCCTATAAAAAGATTTTGTTTTGCATGACAGTAAATATTGCGTTCTCAAACTCAACCTTAACCTCATCCTGTTTATTATTGGAGGCTGTATGAGCGAAGCGAACGGCGACGTCAAGAAAAAAGACATGAAGGATGTTTTCCAGGCTGTTGAGAACATCAGGTGCGTTATCCAGAAATCATTGAAGTTTGTGGATGAATTTCTTTCAGAGCCGATGTGCGGAAGGTGCCTGCCATGTTCACTCGGAAGCTACGAGGCGATGATCAGATTAAAACGCATAGCAGCGGGTATTGGTGAACTGGATGATGTTAATGCACTTGAAAGAATCGGCGAGCAGATGCTGGAAGGTTCAATGTGCAAAAAAGGGAAAGATACCGCGAAGTTTCTCCTTGATTCATTGAAAACAGATTCATATAAAGAACATCTCGAGAAAAGGTGTCATGAAAGGGAATGTCCGACACTTATTACATTCAGGATAATTCCAGAGAAGTGCGTTATATGCGGCCTGTGCAAGGACGCTTGCAGATATAATGCTATTCTCGGTGAGAAGAAGTCTTCTTATCTTTCAGGTTACCTGCCATTTGAGATAAGACAGAAGAGATGCGTTAAATGCGGTGACTGCGTCAAGGCTTGTCCTTATGACGCAATAGAGGTTATAGAAGAAGCTATTAAGGCTGAGGCAGAGGTCAGGGTTTAATATTTCTTAACCTGACCCAAAGCCTTAGCCTATTATTTTTAGGAGGAATGCATGGGGAAGATGATTAATCTGAAAATAGATGGCAAGGAGGTGCAGGTGCAGGAAGGCCTGAACCTTATCGAAGCTGCAGAGACAGCGGGCATTCACATCCCGAACCTTTGCTACATAAAGGGCATGAAGGGCATTGGCGCGTGCAGACTCTGTCTTGTCGAAGTGGAAGGGGGCAAAGCGCCTGTTATAGCCTGCAACATAAGGGCAAAGGAAGGCATGAATGTATCGACCAATACCGAAAAAGTGAAAGAGGTAAGAAAATTCGTAATCGATCTTATCCTTTCCATGCACCCTCTTGATTGCATGACATGCACAAAGGCCGGTGTATGCAACCTGCAAAGATACGCTTATGACTTTGAGTTGAAGGAATCCAGTTTTTCGAGAAAGAAATTCGGGTACCCGACTGATGAGACAAATCCCCTCATCAAGAGAGACCCTGAATACTGCATACTTTGCGGCAGGTGCATCAGGATCTGCAAGGCGCAGGGAACAGAAGTCCTGGACTTCCAGGGCAGGGGGGTCGGGGCAAAGGTGGTCACTGCCAACGATAAACCGCTTCAGGAATCGGCATGCACATTCTGTGGAAGTTGTGTTGACGCTTGCCCTGTCAACGCGCTCCTTGAAGCAGACCGCTGGAGAAAGGGAAGAGAATGGGAATATGAAAAGATCAATTCCGTCTGTCTTTCCTGCGGCAACGGATGTGATATTATGGTGAGCACAAAAGACGGAGAGGTTATAAAGATAAATTCCGGGACTCCAGAAGGCAAGGCCGAGCGTTTTATCTGCGCTATCGGGAGATTCGGATTTGACAGCTTGCACAGCGAGATGAGAGTGACCGCGCCTATGAAAAGGGTGAACGGAGAACTCAAAGAGACAACATGGGATGATGCGGTCAGGACAGTTGCAGAAAAATTAAAGACAGCAGGTTCAGAGGCTGCGTTCATAAGCAGTGCAAATATACTGAATGAAGACGCGGTCATGCTTAAGAAACTTGCATCTGATGTTGTGAAAACAAAGAATTACGATTCATCAGTCAGCCTTTATTCTGAATATGATGCGATGAAAGGCGGAGGAGCCGACCTCGAAAACGCGGATCTCTTTGTCGTTGTGGGAACTGCGCCTGACCAGTGGAAGAGGGTACTGCCTGCCCTTGATGCGATCATAAGAAAGAGGATGAATAATGCAGGCGCAAAGCTTATCGTGATTAATTCAGGTGAGCCCCGGATAGCTTCAGCAGCAACAGCCTTTATCAAAGGCGACGAGGTCAAAATAATCGAAGAGCTTGCGCAGGCCTTAATATCAAAAGGGGTTAAAGCCCCGAAAGAGATGGTTGAGGCGTTGGCTCATGTTGATCCGTCGGATGCGGCAATGAGCGCTGCGGACATTTTTATGGAATCAAAAATTCCTGTAATACTTGCGTCGCCTTCCCTCTACAAGGCAGCGGCAAACCTGTCGCTTATCAAGGGAGATGCGGTTGCTGTTCCTCTTGAGGCTAATGCAAAGGGAGTTGTTCTTATGGGTCTCACATCAGAGGGCAGGAAGTTCAAGGAAATGGTTTCTTCGTCAACAAAGCTTCTTTACGCAATCGGCGAGTTGCCTGTGAGCAAAAGGCCCGGGACCGAATTTCTTGTAGTACAGAACTCCCACATGACAGAACTCGCAACACAGGCTGATGTTGTGCTCCCGTCAACTCATGCATTGGAATCTGAAGGCACTATTGTTGATTATCTCGGAAGACTCAAAGAAGTAAAAAAAGCGTGTGAGCCTTCCGGCGAAGCAAAATCAAATTCTGATATCTTTATAGAAATTGCCAAAGCAATGAAGGCATCATTGAAGAAGGCAAAGGACACAGAGATTAAGAAGGCGCTGAAGGCAAAAGTCAGAGTATCATTCAGCCCGTTCAGGAAGGACAAGGGTGTGGATATCGATGCTGATAAATTCATCCATGATATCAACAGGTCTACTATAACAGGCTCAAGGCTCCTCTGGCTTGAGGAGATCGAAAAGACAGTAGCAGTGTAATAAATAAGCCGTAAATTTTTTTAAAGGCTTCCCGGGACAGCAGGAAGCCTTTAAAATTTGCCATATTGAGTTTGTTCAGAATCCCCTCGCCAATTCTGAAAAAAATAACCCCGGGCCACAAAAAATCTTTAGAAATAGGTTAAACCACTTAAACTTTATAGATATGAAGAAGGCAGCGACGTTTGAGCGGTTTTTTTTACGGGATTGCGCGGGTTGAAAACCAGCCCGGAAAAGTCCTCGGAAGGCAGACAGAATGTCTGCCTGAGAATGAGTTAGCAGGCTGCTGAAAAAGTCTCTTTTTTGTCATTTCGAGTGAAACGAGAAATCTTAAGAGCCGTTATGATCCAATAAGTTTTAAGATTCCTCGTCGCCTTCGGCTCCTCGGAATGACACAAAAACTTAGTTTTTCAGCAACCTGTTAGAACGTTGCTGCCTTCCTTGTTTTGAGAACTCATAGAAGTTTATGAATAATATAGGTTAAAATATCTCGATGTCTAAAATCCTTGAGAAAAGACTTATACGCACCCCGGATGTCTTTTACTACAGGATAGACGCCCCGCTGCTGGCGAGTAAGGCGAAGCCGGGTCAGTTCGTGATGGTCCGGGTTAGCGAGAATGGTGAAAGAATCCCCCTCTCGCTGGCGGATATTGATCCTGAGGCAGGAACAATCAGCCTTATTGTGATGGCAGTCGGCAAAACAACCAGCAAAATGTCGATATTAAAGACAGGGGACAAAATTCTCGATCTATGCGGCCCTCTCGGTCAGCCGACCCGCATAGAAAAGGCCGGAAGGGTGATCCTTGTAGGCGGCGGTTTTGGTATTGCTCCGCTGTACCCCATTGCAAGGGCTTTTAAAGCTGCAGGAAATGTGATTACAAGTATAATGGGGGCGAGATCAAGGGATTTACTTATTTATGAAAAAGAAATGAAGCAGGTTAGCGATAACTTAATGATTGCAACTGATGACGGCAGCAAAGGTATGAAAGGACTGGTAACCTTAGCTCTTCAGGATGAGCTGAAACAAAGAAAGGCGGATTTAATTATGACTGTAGGCCCTGCTGTAATGATGAGGTCTGTATGCAGAACGTCTGAACCTTTCGGGGTAAAAACGATCGTCAGTCTGAATCCTATCATGATAGACGGCACAGGGATGTGCGGCGGCTGCCGTGTTTTGGTAGATGGCGAAACAAGATTTGTATGCACAGACGGACCTGATTTTGACGGGCATCGGGTTGACTGGGATGTTTTAATGAACCGGCAGAAGATGTATGTTAATGAAGAAAAGGAGTCTTTTGAGTCATGGAAAAGACGGCATGCGCATATGCTTGCAGAATAAATAAAGAAAATATATCAGAGCAATTTTTTATAATTCTCTTATCCGGATACACATTTATTACGTCTCGATGCAAAAGTTAAAAAGTAAAAATAAAACAAAAATAATACCTCGCAGAGTTCCTGTCCCTGAACAGGCCCCGGTCAAAAGACGGACAAATTTCAAAGAAGTCTCTCTCGGTTATAACGAGGAGATGGCTGTAAAAGAAGCCGGGCGGTGCCTGGAATGCAAGGATCCCGGATGCGTTAGGGGATGTCCTGTAAATATACCGATCCCTGAGTTTATCAGACACATAAAGAAAGGGGAATTTCAAAAGGCTATAGAGGTCGTAAAGGAGAAGAACCTCCTTCCCGCTGTATGCGGCCGGGTCTGTCCCCAGGAAGATCAGTGTGAGAAATTCTGCCTTCTGGGCAAGAAGCATGAGCCGGTCAGTATAGGGCGTCTTGAGAGGTTTGTTGCTGACCGGGAAAAGCAGACCTGCCGGATAAATTTGCCGAATATGGCCGCACCCACTGGAAGGAAGGTTGCAGTTGTGGGGAGCGGGCCATCAGGTTTAACCTGTGCATATGATCTGGCAAAACTGGGGCATAAAGTGACTATATTCGAGGCGCTTCATGAAGCCGGAGGAGTTCTGTTCTACGGAATCCCGGAATTCCGTCTTCCTAAGAAGATTCTGTTATGTGAAATTGAGCTTTTAAGAAGGATGGGCATCGAGATTGTGACAAATGCAGTTATAGGGAAACTCATTACAATAGACGAGTTAATGGAAAACTTTGACGCCTGTTTTATCGGCACCGGAGCCGGTCTTCCGAAGTTCATGGGCATTGAAGGCGAAAACCTGAATGGCGTTTATTCAGCAAATGAGTTTCTGACCAGGACCAATCTGATGAAGGCGTATACATTCCCTGAGAGCGACACACCGATAATAAAAGGCCAGAGAGTAGCGGTCATAGGCGGGGGGAATGTTGCCCTTGATGCTGTGAGGACAGCGGTCCGTCTTGGAGCAAAAGAGTCGATAATAATATATCGGCGTTCAGAAGCTGAAATGCCGGCGAGGAAAGAAGAGATCCACCATGCCAGGGAAGAAGGCATCAGTTTTGAATTCCTCACAAACCCGGAAAGGTTAGCTGGAGAAAACGGCTGGGTAAAGACGGTTGAATGTATCCGCATGGAACTCCGGAATACCGATGAATCGGGTAGAAGATGTCCTGTGCCGGTTAAAGACTCTGATTTCCAGATTCCGGCAGATGTGGTGATAATCGCTGTTGGAACAGGGGCCAATCCTCTCGTTCCTCAAAGCGCCAAAGATCTTGCGCTCGATAAAAGAGGATATATTATCGCGGATGAGAAAACAGGCCGCACCAGCAAAAAAGGTGTTTACGCAGGCGGTGACATCGTGACCGGTTCTGCTACTGTCATTTCAGCAATGGGGGCAGGAAGAAAGGCTGCAAGGACAATACACGGTTATTTGACCGGAGAGGAAAGCAGCGGTTAAAACTTAGTCTGAACCCTTCTGTTTGAAAAACAATTCCCTCGTTTCAATTTTTTTGCCGTGGTCGGTTATCCTGTCATATTCGTCGGTTCTTTTTTTAATTTCTGATAACCATGTGCGTCCGATTTTCAAGGTTTCTTCCTCAAGCGAAGATTCTACAATTCTTTCAAGGTCCAAGTCGCTTTTAAAATCGAAAACCATGTAACTTATATCCGTGATATTCTTCAGTGTTTTATCCATCGATTCAACGTCACGGATTATCTTTACATGATCATGTTCGTGTTCAAGGAGTCTGAGAAAGTAATTTTTCCACATTTTCTTCTCTACGGGATTCAATGAAGTGTCGTCAATCAGGGTAGGCAGGGTTATGGTGATATCGTATTTCACATTAATATCGTAAATTTCAACAGGGATATAGATCTTATTGTTTTCTTCATCGATCTCATATGAATAGACAAATTTATACGACCAGCCTATGTTCCACTCAGACTTTGTCGGAAATCTCCTGTTCTCTTCCCTGTTGAAAGGGCCGTTCTCTTCCGAAGAAGTTATAATTTCAGAAAAAGTCCTTCCGAAGACCGGATAATATTCATATTTGATATCTTTAAGAAGTTCTACGCCCTCGGGAACGGAATATCTGGGGATATTCATGCCGCTCCCGGATGTCTGCTCGCTTATTCCTTTTTGTGACGATAGGACAGGATTGCCTTCCTTGTCAAAAATCTGTGATATCCCGGCATATGCGGCGTTTGCAGAAAGTATAATGAGCGCAGGCAAAAAACAGATATAAAACAGTCTGGCCATGATTTAGAATACTACTCTTTAAGGGTTAAATCAAATTGCATTAATTTTTTGTATAATCTGGTAAAATATCCTGAGAAAAAACCCGGATTTTAACAAAATGGACGAATCTTATAAAATAAAACTCCCGGTATTTGAGGGACCGCTCGATCTTCTTCTTCATCTGATAAAGGATAACAAGATAGACATTTATGATATCCCGATATCTTTTATAACAAGCCAGTACCTTGAGTACCTTGAAATGATGAAAGAGCTCGATCTTGAGATCGCGGGTGAATTCCTTGTGATGGCAGCTGCGCTGATACATATTAAGTCAAGGATGCTGCTTCCGCCTGATGAAGAGGTCCCTCCCGAGGAGTTAGAGGATCCGAGACTCGAACTTGTACAGAGACTTCTTGAATACCAGGCATTCAAGGATGCCGCTTCAATTTTAAAGGGGAAGGAAGAAGAATGGACAAAGGTTTTTGCCAGGGAACCCCTGGGAGATGATGACGAGGAAGACATACCTGCTGAACTTTATCTTTTTGATGTTAACATTTTTGATTTGCTTGGAGCATTCAAAAAGATTTTCGAGAGTACGCCTCCCGAAGTCCTTACTATAACAAAAGAAACACTTACAGTTAAAGATAGAATGATGCTTATAGTAGAGATGATGGAAAATATTGAAAGCATAAGGTTTGAGGAGATGTTCAAAGACAATATATCAAGGACCCAGATAATAGTTACATTCCTTGCCCTCCTTGAACTCCTCAGATTGGGACTGGCAAGGGCTTACCAGGAAAAGGAATTCGGCAATATCTGGATAATCAACCCGCGCAAAAATGAATCTGTTTCGACCGGGCAGCCTTCAATTTGATACGATTCGCCGACGGCTCGCTTGACATTAAAACTGCTATAGTGGTATTTTTCTAATTTATGACTAAGGATTATAAGGACACACTCAATTTACCGGTAACGGATTTTCCGATGAAGGCCAATCTCTCTCAGAGAGAGCCCGAAATGCTCAAATTCTGGGATGAAAAAGATATTTATCGAAAAGTGCAGGACAGCAAGAGGGGTGAATCCTCCGGCGCATATATACTGCATGACGGTCCTCCATATGCCAACGGCCATATCCATATGGGCCATGCGCTGAACAAAATACTTAAAGATATTATCGTCAAGTACAAGACGATGAGAGGCTTTTACGGGCCTTATGTTCCGGGTTGGGACTGCCACGGCCTGCCCATAGAACTCCAGGTGGACAAAAATCTTGGTGACAGGAAAGATAAGATAGGCATTATTGAAAAAAGAAAACTCTGCAAGGAGTATGCCGCTAAGTTTGTCGACATCCAGAGAGAAGAGTTCAGGAGGCTTGGCGTTTTCGGCGACTGGTTGAAGCCATATCTTACGATGTCATACGATTATGAGGCATCAATCGTAAGGGAATTCAATAAATTCGTAAAGAATAAATCTGTATATAAAGGCAAAAAACCCGTTCACTGGTGCCCGTCATGCATTACCGCACTCGCCGAAGCCGAGGTGGAGTATGCAGACAAGGAATCGCCATCGATATTTGTCAAATTTAAAATTAAAAATCCAAAAGGCAAATTCAAACCTGACATCGCTAAAGGCGCATATTTTGTTATCTGGACAACCACACCATGGACGCTTCCTGCTAATTTAGCGCTGGCGTTGCACCCGAAGTTTACTTACCGTCTTATTAAAACCAATGAAGGTGATCTGATAATTGCGCAGGATCTTATTAAGAGTTTTATTGAAAAAGTTGGATACAAAGAAGGTGATTATACTGTTACAGAAGGTGGCTGGGTCGGGTCCGAACTGGAAGGCATTGTCTGCAGCCATCCCTGGATTGATCGAGAAGTGGAAACCGTCCTTGGTGAACATGTAACTTTGGAGCAGGGTACAGGCGTTGTTCATACAGCTCCGGGCCATGGCGAAGATGATTACGAGATAGGCCTGAAATACGGTCTCGATATATACGCACCGGTTGATGACAGAGGGAAATTTACAAAACATGCCGGTGAACTCGAGGGACAGTTCGTATTCAAGGCGAACTCCTCGGTGATCGAGATCCTGAAAAACAAGAATGCGCTTCTAAAAGAAGAGAAGATAACCCATTCATACCCTCATTGCTGGAGATGCAAAAAGCCTGTTATTTTCCGTGCGACCGAGCAGTGGTTTATCTCTGTCGAACGGAATGATCTAAGAAAAAAATGTCTCGAAGAGATAGACAGGGTCAACTGGGTTCCGAAATGGGGCAGGGAGAGGATCCACGGCATGGTTTCCAACAGGCCGGACTGGTGCATATCAAGACAGAGAAGCTGGGGGGTCCCGATAACTTTAATTACGTGCAATGAATGCGGAGAATTTGTCGACGACGAGGGCATTCTCGACAGCATAGCGGGTCTTGTCGAACAGAACGGCGCTGATATATGGTTTATTAAGAAAGTTGAAGAGCTTCTTCCCGAAGGTTACACATGCAAAAAATGCGGCAAGTCGGATTTTGACAAGGAAAAGGATATACTGGATGTCTGGTTCGATTCCGGCGTAAGCCATGCTGCAGTCCTCGAAAACGACGAAAGGCTGACATGGCCTGCAGACATGTACCTTGAAGGAAGCGATCAGCACAGGGGCTGGTTCCAGAGTTCACTGCTCGCCTCAACAGGCGCGAGAGGGCGCGCGCCATACAGAACTGTTCTTACCCACGGTTTTGTCGTTGACGGGTCTGGCAAGAAGATGTCAAAGTCACTTGGAAACGTTATCGCCCCGCAGGAGATCATCAAGAACTACGGCGCTGAGATTTTGAGAATATGGGTCTCTTCAGAGGACTACAGGGAGGATATCAGGATCTCGAAAGAGATATTGAACAGGCTTACCGAGGCTTACAGGAAAATAAGAAATACATGCAGATTTCTGATAGGTAATCTTTATGATTTCGACGGCGGCAATTACAGCGACAGACTCCTCGCTGAGTCGGGTCTGCTGCAGGAGATAGACAGATGGGCAATGAGCAGGCTCCAAATGCTTGTCAAGAAGGTTACGAATGCCTATGAAAATTATGATTTTCATGAGGTTTTTCATTCCATACACAATTTCTGCGTTGTTGATATGAGCGCAATATATTTTGACATTCTCAAGGACAGGCTTTATACAGCAAAGAAAGACTCTGCAGAGCGCAGAGCGAGTCAGTGGGTCCTGTCGGAGGTTCTTTCGACCCTGACCAGACTTATGGCGCCTGTGCTTTCCTTTACCGCGGAAGAAGTCCGGGGATACTTAAATGCTAAAAATTCAAAATTCAAAATTCAAAATTCAAAAGAGTCTGTCTTTTTATCAGCATTCCCGAAAGTCAAAGAGGAGTTCATAGACGGGGAACTCGAAGAGAGATGGAAGAAACTCCTTGAACTGAGAGATGAGGTGAACAAGGCGCTTGAAATCAAAAGAGCAGAAAAGTATATAGGCAATTCACTCGAAGCAAAGGTGAGGGTTTATCTTACCGGGGAATACAGAAGATTGTCTGAATCTTATATCTCTTTTCTGCCCGCCTTCTTTCTTGTGTCGGCAGTCGAAATAACCGATGAAATCCCGGCGGATTCCTACGGAAGCGATAAAATCAAAGAACTCCGTGTTTCTGTTGAAAAGGCAGCCGGGAATAAATGCCAGAGGTGCTGGAACTGGAGTGAAAGCGTCGGCAAGTTTGGAGACTCACCCGATGTGTGTGAGAGGTGTTATAACATTATTAAATGAAAAAAAGAATATTCTTTGCCCTGATTTCTATTATATTGATAGTCCTGCTTGATCAGACAACAAAATATTTTGCAAGGGTATATATACATCCATTCGAGACAATAGAAATACTCCCTGTGCTGAACCTTGTGAATGTGCGTAATGAAGGAGCCGCCTTTGGCATGTTCAGAAGCCTTGGTAATGCATTTTTCACTCTGATCTCCCTGGCTGCGCTCGTTTTTTTGTTATGGATAATTGTTGCCGGCAAAGAGAACTATAAACTGTTCGCTCTTCTGGCAGGCGGCGCAGCAGGAAATCTGATCGACAGAATAATGCTCGGCTATGTCGTGGATTTTATAGATATAACGGTCTCCGGATTTCACTGGCCTGCTTTCAATGTGGCTGATTCCGCCCTGACAATAGGAATAGTTCTGCTGATGTTCGGTCTTTTTAAAAAAGGAGTCCACGTATCCTGTCCTCATTAGAACTGTGCCCGCTGCGATATTTTGCGCAAACGTTGCATAAAAGGAAGGCAGATGCGCTGTAAAAGTTCTGCAAATCAACAGGATTTAATTCTTATTCACATGAATGCAGACTTTACCCCGTTAGAAAGCCCCTCTGCTTGCAGAGGGATGAAAATAATTTCCTTTTCGAGCGAATACGTGGTTAATGCCCCGTGTGAGCCTTCCGTTAGAAGGCGAAGTCTTCTAACGGGGTTTACTAAAAGTGCATTTTACAGAGAGGCCTGCTGGCCGCGCATTAGGGCTGTAAGGCGTTGATGGCAGCCCTTTCCCATCGCATCCGCCTTCCATATCAAGAACATGTTTTGCAACCGGTGGGTATTTTGTCCTTTCGGATATCATATGAAAAAGTATAATGCAATCGCCGTATTGTTAACTGCTTTTACGTTTACAATAATGTTCGCAAACGGTTTTGCTTTGGAGCGAAACCACGATAACGAAATAATCAGCACACAGGTCAGAGCTATTATAAAGGAACAGATCAGCGGGATTCGGTCCTCGCGTAAAATGAGATTTGCCGGAGAGCCGATATATGCTTTTGAAATGCTTCAGGGATTGCTCCCTCAGCAGGATAATTACTCAAAGCTGAAGCAGGCTCTCTCGCAATACAATAAAATTATGGAAAAAGGCGGATGGCCTGTCATTTCAGGCGGGCAGACATTAAAAAAGGGCATGCAGGATAAGCGCATTCATGAGATCAGATATCGCCTTGGCGTATCCGGCGACCTCGATTCTTCAGAGATACAAAAAGGAGACTTTTTTGATGAAGCTCTGGAAGAGGCTGTAATAAGGTTTCAGAAACGGCACGGACTGGCTGCTGACGGCATTGCAGGACCTGCTTTCCTGAAAGCGCTGAACGTCACGGCGGAAGAACGGATCCGGCAGATTGAACTTAACCTCGAACGACTGCGATGGATTTCAAGGGACCTGGGACGGCGCTATGTTGCTGTTAATATTGCGGACTTTGAGCTGGATGTTGTCGAAGACGGCCACATAATCATTTCCATGAAGGTGATTGTCGGTAAAGCATACTGGCATACCCCTGTTTTCAGTGAAAATATGACATATCTGGTGCTGAATCCAGCATGGAATGTTCCGAAAAGCATAGCAGTAAAGGAAATCATCCCAAAGGTCAGGAAAGATCCTGAATATCTTGAAAAGAATAATATGAAGATTTTAAAGGGTTGGGGAAAAGATCAGATAGAAATATCTCCGCATGCTATCAACTGGGCTGAGCTTTCTCCCGGCGCATTCACTTACCGTTTTCGCCAGGAACCTGGCCCCCAGAACCCCCTTGGGCGGATAAAATTCATGTTCCCGAACAGGTTCAATGTCTATCTGCATGATACGCCATATAAAGCTTTATATGAGAAAAAAGTGCGAACTTTCAGCCATGGCTGTATCAGGATCGAAAAACCCATAGAACTTGCGGAGTACCTTTTAAAGGGGGATCCTAACTGGTCCCGTGAAAAAATACTTGCTGCGATCGATGAAAAAACAACCAGGAATATCCCCATCCCCGAACCGATCAAGGTATACATTCTGTATCTGACCGCATGGGTTGATGAATATGGTGTCCTGCAATTCCGGGATGATATATACGGGAGAGACAGGGTTCTTTACAAAGCGCTTCGAAAGAATCCTTTAAGAGATTAACTATATCCAAACGTTTCATAAAAGGAAGTCAGATGCGCTGTAAAAGTTCTGCAAATCAACAGGATTTAATTATTATTCACATGAATGCAGACTTAACCAATAGTGCATTTTACAGAGTGGCCGGCCGGCCGCTCTTTAGGGCTGCAAGGTGTTGATGGCAGCCCTTTTCCATCACATCAGCCTTCCATATCAAGAACATGTTTTGCAACTGGCGGTTTTGATCAGCGAAAGGGAAGATAAGCCATCGGATTCAGATCAAGTCCTGCAAAATTCTTATTTATAAAATAATGGTATCCGGCTGCGGCGATCATTGCAGCGTTGTCAGTGCATAATGATACAGGAGGGATAAAGACTTCAACTCCTCTCCTTTCTTCCATCTCTTTCATCCTCTTTCTTAATTCGCTGTTTGCTGAAACACCGCCTGAAAGTGCTACACGCCTGATCAGATTTTTCTTTACGGCCCATTCAGTCTTTCTGACAAGCACATCGACTACTGCTGCCTGGAAAGAGGCTGCGATATCGTTAAGTGATGCGTGATACGTGATGCGTGATGTGTCTTTACCCATTACGCTTAACTCATTACGCTTTACGAAATTCAGCACAGCGGTCTTAAGTCCGCTGAAGCTGAAATCGAGACTGTCGGGAAGATAAGCCCTCGGAAAATCTATTGCGTTCGGGTTTCCCTGTGCGGCAAGTCTGTCAATAATCGGACCTCCGGGATATCCGAGACCGAGAAGTTTTGATATCTTGTCATAAGCCTCGCCAGCAGCGTCATCACGGGTTCTCCCGATTTCAATGTATTTGCCGAATTCCTCGGCTATGTAAATGCAAGTATGGCCTCCTGAGACAACGAGGGACAGAAAAGGAAATTCCGGAGGATTTTCCTGAAGAAATACGGAAAGTATGTGTCCCTCAAGATGATTCACGGAGATCAATGGAATATCTTTCGAATAGCATACAGCCTTTGCAAAAGAACAGCCGACAAGAAGAGAACCTATAAGTCCGGGGCCATGGCATACAGCAATGGCCGACAGATCAGAAAGAGAAGCGCCGGCTTTTTTTAAAGCTTCGTCAACAACAGGAAGAATCATTTCGATATGCTTTCTCGATGCAAGCTCAGGGACGATGCCGCCGTATCTTGCATGGACATCTGTCTGGCTCGAGACTATGTTTGAGATTATTTTTGTGCCGTTTTCTACAACAGAAGCGGAAGTGTCGTCACATGAAGTGTCAATTCCGAGGATTAACATGCTTAAAAGATGGTTCTTCTGGCTTTTCTATGGGTATTTTTCTGTTTCCCCTCTTTTGCAAAGTCGGAGACTCGACTCTACGAGAGGGGTTAGGGGAGATTTTCTGAATCATAAATAACTCCAGATTCTCTCCATAACTGCATCGATATTCTCAAATATCTCTTTGTCGGAAAACCTGAGAACTCTCAGCCCTGTCCTCTTCAGGACATCATCACGCACTTTATCCTTTTCCTTGCCGGTTCTTTCATAATGCTGCCCTCCGTCAAGTTCTATTACAAGACTTGCCTTTGGGCAGTAGAAATCAACAATATAGCGCTCTATGACCTTTTGCCGGTAAAACTGATAGCTCTTCAACTGCTTCCCTCTCAATCTCGACCATAGATATTTTTCGGCATTCGTCATGTCTTT
>JBFMDL010000039.1:0-27046 GCA_040753635.1 Nitrospirota bacterium
GTAGGGCATTATGGGAAGTCATTTTCCTCCCCCCCCATCCCAATGATAAATATATTTCACTTTGGAATAGATTTTTATGTGAGGCAACGTATATCATTTCGTATAGATTTTTACGTGAGGCAACAGGCAATTAAGCTGTAATGTGTGTCATGCTTGTCCAAAATAAGACTTTACAGAAGGCGGAATGCCCCGAAAAACAGAATTCACCCCTGTTAGAAGGAAGGCTTTGCTTTCTAACGGGGTAAATCGACATGATTATTAAATGTCAGACCCCGACTTTGTTAAATAAACGTATTAACGATAACTCTGTATTTGTGTTATTTTGTAATTGTTTGTGGATTAATTTCCAGGGTGTCGTTATTCTGTTACCTCAACATCCCGCCTTCTTATGTATATTTGAAATTATCTTGGACAGCAATGAATGTGTGTATTACTTTATTCATTGACAGAAAATCTCAAATTTAGTACTTTCTATCTATACTGTTTATTAGGTTTGAGCAATCAGTAACATAATGGAATTGAATGGGCATATTTGATTTTATAAACAGAAACACCTCCGATGATGAAATATCGCAATATGAACAGCTTTCTTCCAGAAAACCGGAAGACCCGTCTATAAAGAATACCCTCGGCGATCTGTATTTCAAGAAAGGCATGGCTGACCGCGCCGCGGAATGCTATAAAGAGGCTGTAAAAATTTTTCTTAAAAAAAGACAGAATGAAAAGGCGGTTGCCATAGTCAGCAAATCCATTGCCAATAATGTTTTCGATATCAAAACCGCCGACGAGATATTAAGCAATCTTTTTTCAAAAGATCAGAAGGAAGACGTGATCAGCCTTTATGTTCAGCTTGCCGGGAAGCAACTGGTTGCCAACAGAACTGCAGCTAACGACATATTCAGAAAGATTTTAGAGTTAGACCCCGATAACAAAGAAGCCGTTTCTTTTTTCGAAAAGGCGAAAAAATCACCTGAAAGCATTGATGATGAACCGGAACATCCCGAACCCCGGATTAAGTCCTCACAGGGCAAGGTTTTCGCAGAGTCTGAAAGCAAAACATTAAATATGTCCGAGTCCGCTGAAAAAGAAAAAAATATGCAGGCGCAGGTTTTGGCTGACGAGAGAAAAGAGAAACGGAAAATAGATATAAAGATCCCTGAAAAGCCTGCTCGGCCTCCTGGCGGCATGAGATCAAAGGATGTAACTGCAGAAAGCATAAAAGACAAATTCCTTACTGTTGCAAAAGAGAAAAGTTATCTGGAATCTATAATTCTTCAGCAGAACGATGTAATAAAAAGATTAGAGAAGGAAAAAAACGATCTGGCCGTTTCACTAAGGAAGTTCGCTGACAGCAACAAAAAGATGAAAGAAAAACTGCTTGATTTTGATATATTGCGCAATATGGAGATTTCGGAACTGAGGAAGAAGATAGAGACCCTTATTGATGAGAACAAAAAGCTTCTGTATGAAAAAGAAACAGTGTTAAAGAATTTAGACAGTGACCCAAAAAATATTTCTATAAAGGACAAGCATATAATAGAGTCCCTGCTCAATGAAAAAAAGGAGATCGGGGCCCTTTTAGACACAGCAAAGGAAGAATTAAAAAGCAAGGATGCTTTTCTGGCCGGTATTGATGATGAACGGGAAAGACTGATTTCGGACAAAAATCAATTAATAAAAGAAAAAGAAGATCTGGGCGATAAAATCTTATCAATGCAGGATGAAATCAATGAACTCGGGGGATTAATAGAATTAAAAGACAATGAAATCAGAGAAATAAAAAATGATTTATCCGGGAGGACAATAAGAACCGAGCAAATCGAAGCCGAACTGTCTTCGATGCAAAGCGGTTACAGGAAGATCGAAGAGGAAAGGAATGAGCTCAGGATCCAGCTGGATTCTGTTTCCGGACATCTTTCAGACCTGAAAAAGGAAAGGTCACAGATAGAAGAAGACATGAACCGGAAAATCAAGACTTACCATGAAGAAATAAGCGAGCTGAAAACAGACATAGATGAACTGACTTCATCAATAGAAGACAAGATAAGGCATATCGATGAACTAAACGAGAAGGTCTCGGCGCTCGGCAGGGAGTTAAGCAATAAGGATGTTGAGTTACATGAAAAAATCCCATTTCTGCTTGCAAAAATTGATGAGCTTTCCGCGTCCATAGACCGTAAGATGGAAGAAAATTCTTTGTTTGCCAAAGAATTGTCCGATTTGAATGACAGGATATCTGTCCTCAATGAAGAGCTGACACAAAAAAATGAGCTATTAATAGAGATATCCGAACACTACAGGAGAGAAAAAGATGAGCTGGCCTCACGGATCAGCGAATTCGAAATAAAAGCGGAGCAGCTCGAAGGCGAGAAAAGCAAACTACGTTCTGAAATTGATGAGATGACGGATAGAACATCCGAATATGCAGACCTGTATAAAGAAACAGAGAGAGACAAAAAAGAGATCGAAGCTCAACTCTCCGGGGCGCTGAAGAGGATTCTTGAACTCGAAGAAGAAAATCGCAGGAATTTGTCCGCAGTCGCATCTAAAGAACAATTTTATTCCGAACTCCTGAATGAACACGACTCAAAAACAAAAGAGCTTATAAAGGAGACCGGGAGCCTAAAATCAAAGAATATGAATCTGACGGAACAGATAAAAGATAAAGAACAACTCATTAATCTGCTGTACTCTGAAAAATCGGATCTTCTGAAGAGAATATCGGAAGCAGAGTCGGAATATAACAAACTTCAGAGCAATAAAAATGAAGAGATAGCAAGTGCAAGACATGAACTTGATTCAGCGTCTCGGGAGATTACGGAATTGAAAAGCAGGCTGGATAAGAGCTTGAATGAAAATATGGTTCTGCTCGGGAAATTCGAAGAGATCACTGAAAGAATGCATGACGGATCACATAGAGATAAAGTCAATATTGAAATGGATGCCGGGATGCCGGGCGAACCGGGCCAAGGGATTGAGCATAAGACAATATCCGGGGGAAAACGGCCGGGATTGTCGTATGCTTTATATTCTGTTCTACTGATTGCGATTATTGTATCGGCAGTATTTTTATACAGGGGTTACAGTCCGAACCTGCAGCCGCAAAAGCCGGTTCAAACTGCCGTGGCTGATGAGAAACTGAGTTACACCGATATTTTCGACAGGATGACACGGATTGAATCGTCAGAAAATATCAAGTGGCAGGTAACTATGCTTACAGAACCTTTAATTCGCAAGGAAAATGCAGGGAAAGATCTGCACAAATTCGATTTTGGAAGGTTCTTCTATTTCAGGATAACCATCAATTCCCTGAAAGATTCTCTGAGTCACGACATGATAAAGGACCCCTTTGCCGGCTTAAAATTGATTGCAGGGAAAAGCAATGTGTCACCTGCTTCGGACCCTAAAATAGAAGAAGTAAAGACCTTTTATAGGAAGAATGAGCCTGTATCGATCGCTTTTTTAAGTGCGTTCCCGAAGAAAAATGCAGATAGCCTTGAGCTTTTGTTTAACCATAACGGCGACAAAATGCGCCTTACCTGGGACAATCAGACCGCCGGGTCAGGGAAAGTCACCCGATAAGGATATCCCGGCTTTCTGTTGCCCTAAAAAATACCTTCAAGTAAAATACTTCAAGCATGAAAGTAAATGATTTAAGGAGTATAGGGAAAAATCTTTTAAAGGAGATCTCTTTCGCAAGGCATTCTCCTGACATTGGAAGGGCTTTAGGATACGGGGCCGCAGGGGACAGGACTTTCCCGATGGATATACTGGCAGAAGAAATTATTATAAAGGGACTCCGGTCATTAAAAGAGCCTCTTACTGTTATTTCCGAAGAGATAGGAGTCGTTGACATAAACGGCGGCGGCAGAAAGGTTGTTATTGACCCGATAGACGGCAGCAAGAACGCAATATCCGGAATCCCTTTCTACTGTACATCAATAGCGCTTGCAGACGGAGATGCGCTGGATGATGTTGTGCTTTCATATGTTATCAATCTAATAAACGGGGATGAATTCTGGGCCGAGAAAGATTCCGGAGCTTTTTTGAACGGCAAAAGAGTTCATACGCAGGATGATGATAGTTTTTATTTGACAGCATATGAAGCCCAGGCACCGGGCAAGGACATAGCCGCCATCCTGGGTCTTCTCTCCAAATCAAAAAAGACAAGGTGCTTTGGCGCAATAGCCCTTGACCTTGCGTATCTCGCAAGCGGTGCAATAAGCGTATTCGTTTCTCCGTCTCCTTCACGGAGCTTTGATTTTGCCGGGGGATGGCTTCTCGTAAAAGAAGCCGGAGGCATTGTCACTAACACCGATGGAAGTGATATCAGCAATATTTCATTGGGACTTAAGCGGAGTGTCCCGCTGATCGCATCAGGCAACATAAAGCTGCACAAAAAAGCGATAACGCTGCTCAACAGATAGAATGTACAGACTACTGATATTGCAGATACTTGCCGGGATAGCCGGAGGAATAATCGCCAATAAGAAAGGCAGGAATTATGCAATATGGTCTATCCTCTGTTTTATTTTCCCGGCGCTTATTTTGATAGTCCTTATTCTCCCACCCCTGCTCACCAAGGGAAGGACTAAAAGATGTGCCAATTGTGCGGGAATAATATCTGAAGATGAAACAGTATGCAGATACTGCGTAAAGGAACAGCCTATAAGTCTGCGCCGGTGCAGGGAATGCGGAAGTTTTGTGCCGGACAAGGAATACTGCTCAAACTGCAACAAGAAACTGCAAGAATAGATCAAAAAAATTCAGATCGTTTGGCGCTATTGTATGTTCGTACTTTTGTCTGGTGATGAAGTTCCCGAGTTCTTTCCCCGCAGCATACGATAATCTGTATGTCCAGATCATCAAGCAAAATGGCTGACTTGATTGTAAAGTTTTTCGAAGATATTAAAAGGCCTATCTTATATAAGCTTCTGTGACATATCTTCGCATCATGCGGTGGCTGTTGAAGTAATAGGCATTTTTACCGATGGCATTCTGCATCATTCGTATCCAGGTATGTCTGTCATTATAATATAAAGGTATTATTGTCTTTTCGAGTTTGCCGTAAAGGTCTTCGGAATCCCTTGCATCAGCATCAGCGCCCGGTGTTAATTCCTCCGGCGCCGGACCTATAGACCAGCCCGTGAACCCTTCAATATGCCCTTCTATCCACCATCCGTCGAGCACGCTGAAATTCAAAACCCCGTTATGAGCGGCTTTCATCCCGCTGGTCCCGGATGCCTCAAGAGGCCTTAAAGGGGTATTCATCCAGATATCAACTCCGGAAACAATTTTTAAAGCGGTCTCCATGTCGTAATTCTTAAGATATACGATGTTTATTTTATCTCTGAGGCGTTCCATATATCCGTAAATATTCTGTATCAGTTTCTTGCCGGGTTCATCTTTTGGATGTGCCTTCCCGGCATATACGAGTTGTATTTTCCCGGAGCCTATTCTGACCAGCCGTTCGATATCCCTGAAAAGCAGGTCAGCCCTTTTATAGGCAGTCGCCCTGCGGGCAAAACCGATTGTGAGGATATCCCTTGAGAACTCTATGCCGGTTTTTTCTTTGATGTAAGAAATCAAGATCTGTTTTGCCTCAATATGTGCGTTCCATAATTTTTCATCCGGTATGCGCCCTATCCTGACAAAGAGTTCCGGTTCATTCGCCCAGCCCGGCAGATATTCGTCATATATTTTCTTAAAGCTTTCACATGTCCAGGTAAACGAATGAACGCCATTGGTTATGGCATATATCTCATAACCCGGGAACATGTTCTTTGACACCTCGCCGTGTTTTTTGGCAACGCCGTTGATATAACGGCTTAAATTAAGCGCTAACTTTGTCATGTTGAGGTTGTCCTTGCCGCTGAACTCTTTCAATACAGAAACAGGGACGATTTCACCCATGACCCGCTCAACAAGTTCATACGGAAATTTGTCATGACCGGCCTCAACAGGGGTATGTGTCGTAAATACGCAGAGATTCCGCACGCTGTGTGTGTCCCATACAAGTTTTTCATCCCAGACATCCTCGATGGGTTTCTTATATCTGTTAAGGAGATCAAGCGTTAAAAAACTGGCGTGGCCTTCATTCATGTGGTATTTCTTTATCTCGAACCCCATTTCGTGGAGCATCCTTACCCCGCCAATCCCGAGAACTATTTCCTGTTTAAACCTGTAACTTAGATTGCCGCCGTAGAGAAATGAGGTAATCTCCCTGTCTTCGGGTGAATTGTTGACTATGTCCGTGTCCAGGAAAAAAACAGGGATGCTTCCGCTCGTGAGACTTTTTACATTATACTGCCATGCCTGCACATATACCTCCCTGCCCTCAATTGTCACGGTTATTCTGTGAGGAAGAAGTTGCATATACCTTGAGGGGTCCCATTCCGTCGGCTGCTCGATCTGTCTTCCTGTTGCGTCGATGTCCTGTGTGAAATAGCCTTTCTTGCTTAGAAGCGTAACAGCGACCATCGGCAGTTTAAGATCAGCGCTTGATCTTATGGTGTCTCCAGCGAGAACGCCGAGCCCGCCGCTGTATGTGGGAATATCATTATGGACGCCTATTTCCATAGAAAAATAGGCGATCTTCGGTTCCCCGGTCAATTCAAGAAGCTGTTTTAGTATATCGCTCACGGCTGTATATTTTAAGATATTTGGCAAATAGAAACAATTTTTTTTCAGGCAAATAAACTAAAGCCGGTCATCCATGAGTTCTCTGAAATCCCTGATTGTCAGAAATTCGCGTGATGTTCTCTGTTCAGCCCCGGACCTGGAGCTTGCACAAATTTTATAGAGTATGTATTTAATCCCGAATTTCCCGGCGGTCTTCAGTACTGCTTCCGTATCATCAATAAAAAGAGTCTTTTCTTTCTTGAACCCCAGTTTTTTCTGGGCCTTTTCCCAGAATTCGATCATCTCCTTGGGATAACCTATTTCGAAAGAAGTCACAGCAGAATCAAAATATTTCCCTATTTCTGTCTTCTTGAGTTTTATGTCAAGGACCTTGTAATGAGCATTGGTCACCAGAAAAACCTTTTTCTTGTGGCGATTAAGCATTTTCAGGAATTCTTCGACATGGGGATGGACTTCTATGAGATGTTTTATCTGTTCCTTTAGCGCCGGGATATCTATATCCACCTCTCTTGACCAGAAGTCTATATCCGTCCAGTTCAGGGTCCCTTCGTGTGCCTTGTATTTTTTCAGGAGCGCTTTCTTTGCTTTTCCGAAAGTGATGTTATTTTTCTCAGCGTATTTTTCCGGAAGAAGATGCTCCCAGAAATAATCGTCAAAATACTTGTCCAGGAGCGTTCCGTCCATATCCAGAAGCACATATCCGATCTCTTTAAGCGGGATTTTTACCTTTACCATATTTCTGATGAGGGCTTTATAATCTGCCCTTTGTCGAAGGCACTCCCCTTATTCTGGAGTCTATTTCTACGGCCTGTCTGAGAGCCCGTCCAAGCGCTTTAAATATCGACTCGATTATATGATGTGTATTCCTTCCATAGTGCGCTATAGCATGCAGAGTTATGCCCGCATTGCCTGAAAATGCCTGCAGGAAGTCTTCTATAAGGTCGGGGTCAAAGTTCTTAAGTTTGCTTCTCTTCGGGAAGTCGACCCTGTAAACAAGATAGGGCCTGCCGCTTATATCGAGATTAACTGAAGACAAGGCCTCGTCCATAGGCACAGATGCCTGTCCATAACGCGATATGCCCTTCATGTCCCCGATGGCCTGCTTCACTGCCTTGCCAAGGACTATGCCGACGTCTTCAACAGTATGATGAAAATCTATATGTATATCTCCTCTGGCCTTTATCTTCAGATCAAAGAGCCCGTGTTTAGCCGTCAGGGAAAGCATGTGATCAAGGAACGGGACAGAGGTATCTATGGAATATTTACCCGAACCATCGAGATTCAACTCTATCTTAATATCGGTTTCTTTTGTCTTTCTTTCGACCCTGGATTTTCTCATCCTGCCTCCTTAAACTGTCAACCTCATGCAATTGATTGGTTATATTTTTAAGTTCTTTCAGAAAAACTGTATTCTCATCAGGAGTTCCGACAGTCACCCTTAAACAGCCCTTAACCACATTATTTAAATTTCTGACAAGAATGCCTTTCTTTAACATGGCCTTATATATAACATCAGGACTGTTTACCCGGAACAATATAAAATTTGCCTCGGACGGGAAAGGTTTTATCCCGTTTATTTTCCCCATCTCTTTAAGCAGCCGCTCTCTTTCAGACATGATCGATTTTATAGACTGGTCAAGTTTCTTTCTGTCCATAAATGCCGAAATAGCCACGGCCTGCGAAAGGGAGTTTACATTAAAAGGCAATCGCACCTTGTTTACTTCTTCGATTATCCCTGGATCGGCAATTATGAAACCGAGCCTAAGGGCTGCAAGCCCTATCTTGCTGAGAGTTCTCATAATAACAAGATTTTTGTAGTCATTCAGCAGCGGCAGAAACCCTTTTTCGCTGGTGAAGGGCTGATAAGCCTCATCAACAACAACAATGCCCCTGCAGATCTCTATTATTTTCAATATCCTGTCCGAAGAAAAACAGTTGCCGGTAGGGTTGTTCGGACTGCTGAGGAATATGAGCTTGGGCTTATTACTCTTGATTGCAGATAATATTTTATCAATATCAAGATCAAACTCTTTGTCCAGGGGAATCTCAATCTTTTTTTCCCCAAGCGCCTGGGATATGATCCCGTACATCGAAAATGTGGGGACAGGATATAATACCGGCCCCCCGAATGTGGTAATGAGATAATATATGAGTTCATCAGAGCCGTTTCCCTGGAGGATATTTTCCTGTCTTACCCTGAGACCTTTTGCAAGGAGTTTCTTCAGGGTTTTAGCCTCAGGGTCGGGATATCTGTTGGTATCGATTCCCTTTACGGCATTTAATACATCTTCAACCCCGTAAGGGCTTTCATTTGCATCGAGTTTTATCCTGCAGGGAATCTCTTGCGCAGAATATGCGCTCAGGCTGGAGACATTCTTTCTTACAAGTCTTTTGATATTCATTGCCGTTGCATTATATCACAAAAACGCGGGATTGCCCCAACCAAAATCCTTGCATAAAGGTTTAAATGAACAGGGCCTGCGGCATTCCCGGCCGGCCGGAAAGTTAAAAGATGGTGCAGAACATCGAATTGTTATAAAATACAAATAAGAATATATATTTAATGGAGGTGCATAGGATGAAGATACCTGTTGTTGATTACGATGCATGTGAAGGGTGCGGTACCTGTGAGGCTATGTGTCCGGAGGTTTTCCAGATGAAGGATGATAAGGCATATGTCATCAATGCGCAGGCATGCAAGGATTGTAATTGCCAGGATGCTGCGGATGCGTGTCCGGTTTCTGCAATAACCATGCAGGAAGAGTAGCAATCATATAGTCTATTGACACCTATACTATACAAATGTATAGTATATCCAGGAGTCTGATATGGAGATCATCAATGAGCCCATAAGAGTTATTGCATCATTCAGCCCGTCCTGCAAGATCAGGCCGGTAAAGTTTATCTGGGGTAAGCGCACGTTCGAGATAGAGGAAATAACATATCAATGGAAGAGCAGGGAAGGAAAAGCTGCTATATACCATTTTTCGGTCACGGACGGAGGAACTCTCTGTGAAATAAGCTTTAATGCAGATACACTCCTGTGGAGGCTTGAAGCACTGGAGGCCGGCTGATGGAGAGGGTAATCATTGTTGCGGACATGGATGCATTTTTTGCATCTGTGGAGCAGAAGGCGAATCCCTGTCTCAGGGGAAAGCCGACAGCTGTTACAGGGTCAGGGCATAGAACAGTGATAACAACCTGCTCCTATGAGGCGAGAAGATACGGCATAAAGACCGGAATGAATATATACGAGGCGAAGAAGCTCTGCCCGCATCTTATTTTTGTTATAGGGGACAATGAAAAATATACCTACACATGTACAGAACTCGAAAAGATATACAAGCATTTTACTCCGGACGTGGAGATATATTCTGTTGACGAGGCTTTTGTTGATATAACCACCACGCATCATCTTTTTGGCGGACCGGAGGCGATAGGGATTGCCATCAAAAAAACAATTAAACAGAGGTTCGGCATAAATTGCACAGTCGGAATCGGCCCGAACATTCTTCTTGCCAAACTCGCCAGCGATCTCGCAAAACCGGACGGACTGATGTGGATTAAGCCGGAAGATGTGAAAGGCGTTCTTGAAGACCTCCCTGTAAAGAAACTGTGGGGACTTGGCCCGAAGACCGAGGCGAAGCTCGCCCTTTTAGGCATACGCACATGCGGGGGACTCGGCAGGGCGCCTGCAAGCCTCCTCAGGAATAAATTCGGCATTCCGGGCGAAACCCTCAAGGCGATGGGGCAGGGGGCGTGCAACAGGCCGGTAATGGCAAAGGAAGAAGAACCGAGATCCATCGGTCACAGCATGACGCTTCCGAGGGATATCAGAGATCTGAATGAAATAGAGGCGCAGATACTGAAGCTCAGCGAGATGGTGGGAAGAAGGGCCCGCAGATATGAATACAGGGGTAAGACCATAGCGCTTACCATAAGATACCCTGACTTTGAAACATTTTCGAAACAGGCAAAGACCCGGGAATATACCAATGATACCCGGGTCATCTATAAACAGGCATTGTCGATCCTCCAGGGCATCAGACTGAGGGACAGGGTCAGGCTCCTGGGCGTTTGTCTTTCAGACCTCAGTAAAGACCCAAAACAGGAGGCGCTTATTGAGGATGAAAGAAGACGCGAATCCATACTGCGCGCTATGGATTATGTTAACGACAAATATGGCGATTTTAAGCTTACGTGGGGATCATATATAATGCTTAACCGGAAAACAGGCGTTATCTCGCCTTCCTGGCGCCCATCAGGGGTGAAACATGTGAACCTGAAGTGAGGAATTTCTCTACTGCAGTTTGTTAGTATATAATTGTGGAAATTATCTTTCCGGATTTTGTTAAAAGAAGGGCGATTCTGTATAAATGGGCTTCTGCCCTGGCTCTTATTACGATTTTTTACAATATTATTGAAGGATTGGTTTCGGTATTCTTCGGGCTTGAGGATGAAACCATGGCTCTTTTCGGCTTTGGACTGGATTCGTTTGTTGAGGTCATATCAGGCATAGGCATATGGCATATGATCCGGCGTTTAAAAAACAACAAGAGTACATCTCCTGACAGATTTGAACAGCAGGCGTTAAGGATAACCGGAACTGCATTTTATATGCTGACTGCCGGGCTTATCGCAATTTCAGTAATAAATCTTTATCAGGGACATAAACCTGATACCACCTTCTGGGGGATTGTAATATCCTTAATATCAGTTCTCACAATGTGGACGCTCATACATTATAAAGTCAAGGTCGGCAAGGGACTCGAATCACAGGCTATACTTGCAGATGCCAATTGTACAAAAACATGTTTATATCTGTCTGTTATTCTCCTGATCGCAAGCGCCGGATATGAACTAACCGGCATAGGAGGCATTGACTCGATCGGCGCAGTATTTATTGCGGTTTTTTCATTCCGTGAAGGCCGTGAAGCCTTCCGCAAATCAAAAGGAACGGCATGCGTCTGCAGGGGCGAATGTATAAAGTAGCGGTCAATCCCTGTAAAGATGGATATCCCTCTGGGGGAAAGGGATCTTTATACCTGATTCGCCGAACTTTTTGTAGATTGCGCAATTCAGTTCATGGGTGGTTAGTCCTCTTAATGACGGCTCCTTTGCCCAGCAAAGAAGCTCGAAATTCAGCGATGATTCACCGAACTCCCTGAACCTAACACGCGGGGGGGGATCGGGCAGGACATTTTCATTATCTTTTACCAGCTCAAGCAGCACCTTCTGCACCATATCAATATCGCTACCGTAAGCAACTGCAACAGGGATTCTCACCCTGAAATTAGGTATCGGCGCACTTTCATTTATTATTTTTGTATTGGCAATAATGGAATTGGGGATCGTTATCAATGTATCATCCCTTGTCTTTATCCTCGTGCTTCTTACGCCTATTGCCACGACCTCGCCTCTTTCACCCCTGTCAAGGACAATATAATCGCCTATCTTGAAAGGCTTGTCCACAAAAACGCTTATTCCGCCAAAGAAATTTGCTATTGTATCCTTGGCCGCAAATGCAACGGCCGCACCTGCAATCCCTGCTGATGCTATGAGCGGTGTGATATTCACTTTCCAGATAGAGAGTATTGCCATCAGGACCGCAACAATAATTGCTATCTTTGAAATATTTTCAACAAGCGGTATAACGTCTTTGCTCAGTCCTGTAACATCAGAGACCTTATAGATGGCATGTTCTATTATTAGATTGCTGATCCTTATAAATGTCACGCACCAGATGACTGCAAGTGTCGAATACAGAATGCCGCCGGAATAAAACAGAGTGTTTGGAGCCGGCTTTAAATATGATATTGAAAGGACTGCGCCTATTATGATTATTGTGAAAAATATTGGACGGTGTATAAGGTCTATAATTTTGTCATCTATGTCGGTCTTTGTAAATCTTGTGAATTTACGCAATACCCTGTCAACAAGCACATCAACGATCTTCGCTATGACCACAAAAACCAGCACAGAGATCAATGCATTGATATAAGGCGAAGCTGATATCTGAAGAGATTCTATATAACCGGTCATTGAAGTATTTTATTATTTTTTACAAAAAATTGCAGGGGATCCGCGCCTCAAGATTCAACACAAAGAAATTTTTGAACCGGGGTAAGTGGTATGACGATTGTCTTTATACCCTGGTAAGGGATATGTAATGCTCTTGTTCACAGCGAACTTGCGCGCGCCAAAGTCAGGACAACCACCTCTTTCGCCCCTGCTTTTTTGAGTTGCCTTGAGCATTCATTGACAGTCGCACCGGTTGTCATGACATCGTCAATCAGAAGCAGCCGCATCCCCGAAAAATCTTTCCTGGCGGTGAATGCGCCTTTGATATTGGATATGCGCTCTTTTGAGTTCAGGCCGATCTGAGGAGGTGTTTCCCTGTTTTTTACAAGTCCGTCGATAATAAGCGGAATCTTATTATTATCCGAAACGAACTTCGCAAGCAGGAGGGATTGGTTGAATCCGCGCTTTCTCAGCCCCCGGGCGCTTAACGGGACAGGCACTATCGCATTAATCCCCATAACATCAAATTCAAGCAGAAATTTCCCGAGAGGCTTATAGAGCCTTTTTATCCCGTGGAACTTGTATAAATTGATAGCAGTCGAGAGCACGCCGTCATAAAGACCGAAACTCATCGCACGGGAAAAGACAGGCTGTTTTTTCATGCATTCCCCGCAGAGATCCGAATATGCCGAAGAAAAAGGCGTTGAGCATATCCTGCATGACGGCCCGGGATATTTCTTTATGGTCGACCAGCAATTTATGCATATAGGAGCATAGCCGATATTGTCTGTCTTATTGCAGCATGAAGGGCATTCTGAAGGGAACAGGTAATTGATAAATCCCGCAATCAGGCGAGGATTATAAGTTGAGACCCGCATTTACCGCACTTTGGCCCCATCGAGATTTTTGATCCGGGGACTTTATTTTTAGCGCCGCATTTTGAGCAGGAGAGGATTAAGAAATCCTGATTAACGGCTCCTGATGGAGCTTCTTTTTTTGCGGCGGATTCTGTTCCGGTTTTGGCTTTTTCAGAGGGTGCTTTAAACTCATCTTCGGATAAATAGGTCTTTATGAAGTTTATATAATTCGAGTCTCTTTCGGTCAGCTCAATCCCCATGCCGTTTTTAAGAGCGACAAAGGGGGTTTTAAAAGCCCTTCTGACCTTTCCCCTTAATTTTGAAGTCACACCTTCAGGGAGATGGATAGTTATATCTATTACCGAGCCGGGTGCAAATGCATGATTTGTTCTTATGAAAAGCCCGGTCAGGGACAGGTCGCTTGATATTCCCCTGTAAGTTTTATTGTCTGCGGAGAATTCGGTCTCAAGCCGTCTTATAAATCTTTCCTGCTTTCTGTCAGACCTCAAAATATCCCTTCAGGGTTATCAGCTCGTCTCTTTTCTGGCCGGTTGAGATTATATGTGCCTTTACTCCGGCCAGTTCTTCAATCTTTCTTATATACGCCTGAGCCTGAACCGGCAATTTCTTGAACTCTTTTATGCCGAGAGTGATTCTGTTCCATCCGTCAACCTCTTCATAAACAGGAATGCATTTTTCGAAAATATGCAATTCCTTTGGAAAATCCCTGTATATTTTACCCCTGTATTTATAAGCAGTGCATATTTTTATTTTTTCCAGACCGTCCAGGATGTCAAGTTTTGTAATGGCAATGCCTGAAAAACCGTTTATTCTTGCGGAGTGTCTTAAGATAACAGTATCCAACCACCCGCAGCGTCTCGGTCTTCCTGTTGTCGCTCCGAACTCGCCTCCTTTTGCCCTAAGCTCTTCTCCTATAGTGCCGAGTATCTCGGTAGGGAACGGGCCTTCGCCGACCCTGGTTGTGTATGCCTTTACAACGCCGAGCACCTTTGATATTTTGGTGGGGCCGATACCGAGCCCTGAGCATGCCCCGCCGGCAATAGAATTTGATGACGTTACATAAGGATAGGTGCCGTGGTCTATGTCCAGGAGGGTTCCCTGAGCGCCTTCCAGTATTATATTTTTCCCCCCGGATATCGCTTCATTTATTATTAAATCAGTGTCCGCAATATGTTTTTTCAGGATTTTGCCGTATCCAATATATTCGTTAAAGATCTTTGCTGCATTGAATACAGGAAATTTATAAAGATTTTTCATGAGAAAATTTATCTGTTTTAGATTTGTCCTGATTTTTTCGATGAGCGTTTCAGGCGAAAGAAGGTCGGCAACCCTGATCCCTGTTCTCGCCATTTTATCCACATATGTGGGACCTATCCCCCGTCCGGTGGTCCCGATGCATTTTTTGCCCCTTGTTTTTTCCCCTGCTCTGTCGAGTGCAATATGATAAGGCATGATGATGTGGGCGTTTTTGCTCAACAGCAGATTACTGGATATGGTAATGCCTCTTTTTTGCAATTCTCTTATTTCCTGTATCAGGGCAGAAGGTTCAACAACAACGCCGTTGCCTATGATACAGGTGGTTTTTTTATGGAGTATTCCCGATGGTATTAAATGTAAGATGTATTTTTCGTTATTGATAACAACAGTATGGCCTGCATTATGACCTCCCTGATACCTTGCAACAGTATCAGCCTTTTCAGTGAGAAAATCAACGATCTTTCCCTTCCCTTCATCTCCCCACTGCGCACCTACAATAATTACAACAGGCATTTTACACCCCTCTTGATTTGATGTTAAATTCTCTCTGCATTAAAGGCTTATGTGGCTTACAGATAATATGTTGGGTAGATTCCTGACCTGTTCGATTATTCCCGATGTCGGCGTTGTATCAATGCTGACCACAGAAATAGCCTTTCCCCCTGCAGTTTCTCTTCCAAAATGCATCCTTGCGATATTGATATGGTTTTTCCCCAGAAGGGTTCCGATATTTCCTATAACCCCGGGCTTGTCGTTGTTATATATCAATAGAAGTTCTCCTTCAGGCACTATTTCGACCTTGAAGTTGTTTATAATAACGATACGGGGATCCTTCTTGCTGAAAAGAGTGCCGGCAAGATAGATCTCTTTCTCTTTTGCCTTAATCCTCAAAGCAATAATGCTCTGGTAATCTCCTGCATCATCACTCTTTATCTCCTTTATTTCTATCCCGCGCTCTCTGGCAATAAGAGGCGCGTTTACGAAATTAACGGTTTCCAGGAGTATAGGGGTCAGGAATCCCTTGATGGCGGCTATCGTCACTGGCGCTGTATTGATTTCAGAAGCATCCCCCCTGTATTCGACGGTTATTTCGGTAGCGCCGCCTTCAAAAATCTGCGACGAGAACCCGCCCAGTTTCTCGGCCAGGTTTATATAAGGCTGAAGGCGCGGCACCTGATCACTTGGGATGGAGGGGAAATTAACGGCATTCCTGATAGTTCCATTGACGAGGTAGTCGGCTATCTGCTCTGCAACGGCCAGCGCAACATTTTCCTGGGCTTCCTCAGTCGATGCGCCGAGATGAGGGGTGCATATTACATTGTCTAACTGGAGCAGCGGACTATTCTCAGGCGGCTCTTTTTCGAACACATCAAGGGCAGCTCCTGCAACCTTACCGCTCTTGAGGGCATCATAAAGATCGCTTTCGTTTATGATCCCGCCGCGCGCGCAGTTGATTATCCTGACGCCTTCTTTCATCTGATTAATGGTTTTGGTGTTTATCAATCCCCTGGTCTCTGCAGTAAGGGGAGAGTGGATCGTAATAAAGTCCGACCGGGCAAAAAGTTCGTCAAGAGAGACCTTTTTTATGCCTGTTGCCTTAGCCTTGTCTTCGCTCAGAAAGGGGTCATAGGCGATAACGTTCATCTCAATCCCCTGAGCCTTTTTCGCTACCTGACTGCCTATATTCCCAAGTCCGATTATTCCCAGGGTTTTATTGAAAAGTTCAACCCCCATGAATTTTTTCTTTTCCCACCTGCCGGCTTTCATCGATGCTGTTGCCTGTGGTATAAGGCGTGCGACAGAAAAGAGAAGCGCAATGGAATGCTCTGCAGTTGTGATAGTGTTGCCGCCGGGGGTATTCATCACCACAATGCCTTTTTTGGAGGCTGCGTTTTTATCGACGTTATCAAGGCCTGAGCCTGCCCTTCCGATAACTTTAAGATTTACGGCGGCTTCAATTATATCAGCAGTAACTTTTGTGGCCGAACGGATTACAAGACCGCTGTATTCACCTATGCTTGCCCTGAGTTCTTCCGGTTTCATGCCTGTTTTAACATCAACATCAAGGCCTGCCTTTTTTAATATCTCAACTCCTTTTGGAGAAATATTATCGCTGACAAGAACCTTCATTAGTTATTCTTCCTCCTAAACTATTAATAATTCCTGCGCAACGGCAACACCTGTGCCGAGTTTCAAAGGATGCCCCATGCCCTTCAGAACCATTTCAACACCTGCTATGGCTGTTATTACATCAAAAGTCCCGGCGTATCCGAGATGGGCTATCCTGAAGATCTTGCCTTTTGCCTGTCCCTGTCCCCCGGCAGCGGTAATCCCATATTTTACCCGGAGGTTTTTATAAATCTCCTGTCCGTCCATACCCGAAGGAGCATTTATGGCCGTGACAGAATTGCTCGGAGATTCTTTTGTGAACATATCCAGTCCAAGCGCTTTAACAGCCTCCCTTGTCGCATGCGCAAGCTTTTCATGACGTTTAAAGGCATTTTCCAGCCCTTCGGCCTTGAGTATCTTGAGGCTTTCATTCAGCCCTATTATAAGGGTAACGGGAGATGTAAAGCTTGTCTGGTTTTTTGCGAGTGATTCACGCTCTTTTTTAAAGTTAAAATAGAATTTCGGCGAGGCGGATTTATCGGCAAATTTCCACGCCTTGTCGCTTACTCCTATAAATGCAAGTCCGGGAGGAAGCATAAGCCCCTTCTGGGAGCCTCCGATCATTACATCAATACCCCACTCATCCATCCTTAAATCATGTGCAACAAGCGCGGAGATGGCATCAACTACAAGGATTGTATTGTCATTTTTTTTGACAATTGAGGCAAGGGCCTTAATATCATGATACGCACCGGTTGATGTCTCTGATGCCTGTACAAAAACCCCTTTTATGGAAGGGTCTTTTTTAAGCGCCCTTTCCACATCTTCAGGATTCACGGCATAGCCCCACTCAAGCTTGATTTCTTCAACGGCAAGGCTATAGGCCCTGCATATCTTTGTCCATCGTTCTCCGAAGTTTCCTGCATTGATGACAAGTGCCTTGTCCCCGGGGCTGAAAAAATTATTCACAGAGCCTACCATCCCACCTGTCCCGGTTGAACAGATGATAAGCACATCGTTTTTAGTCTGATACAGCCACTGAAGCCCTTTTTTGGCTGAATCGAGCACAGGCAGGAAGTCAGGCGATCTATGGTGTATTATGGGCATGGCCATTGCCAGAAGCGCTTCCGGTGGAACTGGCGTTGGACCAGGGGCTAACAGATAACGTTTCAGCATCAAAACCTCCTTTATTTTATTCAGGGATTAATAATCTGGGACTGGTCAAGTCTGAGAGGTAAATCTCTAATCCCCAACCCTGGATCCCGAAGCCATATAAGCCTTGAAAATTAGCATTAGAGTTGAACCTTTGTCAAGAACAGGGCTTTACAACATATTAATCAGCCTATTATAATTAAATATCATGAAAAATAAAATAGTTATTGGGATTTCAGTATTACTCATAGGATTTCTTCTGGGGGGCATTTCATTTTATCTGCTTGCGAAATTCTCCGGCCAGCATAAAGGATATGTCCCTTTTACGCCTAATGTTCCGAAGCAGATTATAGAAACAAGCAGGGCATTTTCTGAAATCGCGAGTTCTATTTCTCCATCTGTTGTTAATATTTCGACAACAAAGGTTGTCAGGAGAGATGTAGCCCCTTTTCTTGATGACCCTTTCTTCGATTTTTTTAATCCTTTCCGTGATTTCAAGATGCCGAAAAAATGGAAAGAACAGAGCCTCGGATCGGGCGTTATAGTTTCTGCTGACGGATATATAATTACGAATAACCATGTTGTGGAACAGGCTGATGAGATAAGGGTGACACTTTTTGACAAAAGGTCTTTCAAGGCCAAGATAATAGGCGCTGACCCGAAGACAGATGTAGCTATAGTGAAGATTGATGCTGATAATCTCCCGTCTATCCGGTGGGGAGATTCGGACAAACTGCAGGTAGGGGAATTTGTACTTGCAATCGGCAACCCTTATGGATTGAGCCATACGGTCACAATGGGGATCATAAGCGCTGTCGGCAGGGCAAGCGTCGGGATAGCAGATTATGAGGATTTTATACAGACTGATGCCGCGATTAATCCCGGTAATTCCGGCGGCCCTCTTGTTAATACCAACGGGGAACTCATTGGGATAAACACCGCGATCTTCTCGAGGTCAGGAGGTTACCAGGGCATAGGGTTTGCCGTACCAAGCAATATGGCCCGTCTCGTTATGGAACAGCTCGTTCAAAGAGGAAAGGTAACAAGAGGATGGCTGGGGGTTACCATACAGGAGCTTACCCCCGAGCTTTCACAGAAGTTTGGACTTAAGAACTCAAAGGGAGCCCTTGTCGGAGATGTTGCCAAGGGGAGTCCTGCTGAAAAGGCAGGCATAAAAAGAGGCGATATAATTCTTGAGTTCAACGGCAGGAAGGTGCAGGACGTGGGCAATCTCAGGAATATGGTGGCACAAAGCAAAGCAGGCTCGGAGATATCCGTTGTAATACTCAGAGGCGGGAAGGAGTATTCCATGAAAGTCATTATAGCCGAGCTTCCGAAGGAGATAGCCGAAGCCGTCCCAGGGGAGGCCCCTGAAGATACAACAGTCGAGGGACTGACCAGTCTGACTGTAATCGAACTTTCAAAAGAGATTGCCAGGCAGCTCGGGCTTAACAAGGAGGAAAAGGGAGTTGTTGTCGTGAGGGTCGAGACCGGCAGCGCGGCTGAAGAAGCAGGGATTAGGAAGGGGGATGTTATACAGGAGATAGACAGAAAGAGGGTAGACGGGCTTGATGCATACAACCGGATTGCAGCGGACATCAGTCCCGGGGATACCGTGCTTCTTTTTATTAACAGAGGCGGGAAGAAGTTTTACGTAACAATAAAGGCGTCTTAAAAAAGTAACAGGCGATCAATATTATTATCCGGGATTACAAGTCCGGATTCGGGAGCTTTTTCAATTATTTGATTGAATTCATGGGAGGTGATGGGGATGCTATTGATTTTAAAATTTGCAGTAATCTCCTTATTTTCTTTTTCAGGATATTTGTTGGGCATTAAATACGGTTATGAAACTTACGGAATTCTTCTCGGAGCAGTTTTAGGCGGTATAACAGCCTATTCAGATCTTATATTCAAGAAAGTCGATTTCGGGACGATCATCGGAGGAATAATAGGGATTGCATTCGGCCTTTTTTCCGCAGGCCTTATCCTTATGCCTATAAAACTCCTGATGAAGGAAGACATCGTGGCAGTGTCGTTTGCACTGAAAGGGATATTGGGTTACGGAGGTATGCTGATAGGATTGACAAGGGGAAAGGGGATAACACTGGCATCTTTATTCAGGCTTTTAACGGGGAAAGGTTTTGAAGAGAACCTGAAGATTCTGGATACGAGTGTAATAATCGACGGAAGAATTGCGGATGTGTGCGAAGCCGGGTTTATCGAGGGGACATTTGTTGTCCCGCAGTTTATTCTGCAGGAACTGCAGTATATAGCGGACTCACAGGATTCTACCAAAAGGGCAAGAGGAAGAAGAGGATTGGATGTACTTCACAAGATACAAAAGATGTCCAACATTACAGTAAAGATCGTGGAGGAAGATTTCCCCAAGATCAAAGAGGTCGACTCCAAGCTTGTTGCCCTCGGCAAACTGATGAATGCGAAGATAATAACTAATGACTTCAACCTTAATAAGATTGCGCAACTACAGGGTGTTTCGGTGCTTAATATCAACGAACTCGCCAATTCCCTGAAGCCCGTTGTCCTTCCCGGCGAAACAATGAGGGTATTTGTTCTTAAGGAAGGCAAGGAGTATAATCAGGGTGTGGCATATCTCGATGACGGCACAATGGTGGTTGTGGAAAATGGACGGAAATTTATAGGCAAGAACATCGAGGTGACGGTAACAAGCGTACTCCAGACAACAGCCGGACGGATGATATTTTCGAAAGCCAAAGAAGAATATGAGCGTGAGGAAACAAGGATGGCCAAGTAATTATTCCGTGATCTGGTTTGCATGAGGCAACCTGAACTGTATGATTTAATTAAGGTGAATCGTCATGCTTGTCCAGAATAAAACTTTACAGAAGGCGGAATGCCTCGAAAACAGAATAAATCGACATGATTATTAAATGTCAGACCTCAACTTTGCTAAATAAACGTATTAACGATAACTCTGTATTTGTGTTATTTTGTAATTGTTTGTGGATTGATTTTCAGGATGTCGTTATTCCGTTTCCTCAACATCCCGCCTTCTTATGTATACCCAAACGTTGCATAAAAGGAAGGCAGATGCACTGTAAAAGTTCTGCAAATCAACACGATTTAATTCTTATTCACATGAATGCAGACTTAACTGAAAGTGCATTTTACAGAGAGGCCGGCCGGCCACGCCTGAGGGCTGTAAGGTGTTGATAGCAGCCCTTTTCCATCACATCCGCCTTCCATATCAAGAACATGTTTTGCAACTGGCGGGTATATTTGAAATTATCTTGGACAGCAATGGTGAATCGTAAAATTTTAAATCAGTGATCCGGGATCAGGGAAAGCGGTATAATAAATATATGAAGGAAAAAATTACTGCGATAGTCCCCGCTGCGGGGTTCGGGAAAAGATTCGGGGAGCATACAAACAAACAGTTCGAAATCCTGAATGACAAGCCTTTGATAATATGGCCGCTGGAAACTATGGAGGCCATGCCCGAAATTTATGAGATTATCCCTGTCTTGAAAGAAGAGGACATGGAATACGGGGTTGAGATATTCGAAAAATACAGGATCTCAAAAGTTAAACGGATCGCTCCCGGCGGCAGGGAAAGGCAGGACTCTGTTTTTAACGGGCTGAATCTCATCGATGACAAAAAAAGCATAGTGCTCGTGCATGATGGCGTCAGACCGTTAATAGAATCCTATGTTATTCGGGAAGCCATAAAACAGCTGAAGGATTGCGATGGGGTGGTTGTCGGGGTGCCGCTGAAAGATACCATTAAAGAAGCCGAAAACGGTATTGTCAGAAAGACGCTTAAAAGAGATATGTTATGGTCTGTGCAGACACCGCAGTTATTCTCTTATAAGACAATTTACAATGCATATGAAAATGCCATGAAAGATTCTTCTTACTCCACTGATGACTCAGCTCTTGTAGAAAGATACGGCGGGCGGATCAGGGTAGTTATGGGCTCATATGCGAATATAAAGATAACGACCCCGGAGGACATCATGATTGCCCGATTATTCCTTCAGTTGAAAACAGGGGAAACATGAGAATCGGGTTCGGATATGACTCACACAGACTGGTTCAGGGAAGACTTCTTATAATAGGCGGGGTCGAAATCCCCTTTGACAGGGGATTAACAGGTCATTCTGATGCAGATGTGCTGTGCCATGCGATCACTGATGCCATTATCGGGGCGCTCGGCATCGGAGATATAGGCAGACATTTCCCTGACAGCGATCCCAAATGGAAAGATGCGGTCAGCATAGAATTGCTTAAATATATGGTTGAACTTGCTAATATGAACGGTTACACAATAACCTGGGTCGACACAACAATTATAGCTGAAAAACCGAGACTCGCGGATTACATAGACAGGATGAAAGAATCCCTCTCAAGAACCGGGCTCCAGGCGGGCGCAATCAATATAAAGGCAAAGACAAACGAAGGCATGGGCTTCATAGGCCGCGGCGAAGGTATTGCAGCATATGCCGTCTGTTTACTCGAGAAGATCTGAATGTATCTCTTCCATCGCCTCTTTTGCAAGCAGCCTTACATCTGGATTTTCGTCATCCAGCGCTTTCTCAAGGAAGGAAACCGCCCTTTTGTCACCTATAATTCCAAGCAGGTTTACGGCATCCCCGCGAATAACATGGTCTTTATCTTCTAAAAGAGGGAGCAGATTCGGAACGGCTTTAGATATATTATTATCGCCTGTTTTTTTCATCTCTTCCATCAATGCTGTAACGCCGATCCTGACCCTCATTCTCTCGTCCTGTATCAATTCCCCAATCAAGGCATAAAGTCCGCTGTCATGCCTGTACATGTCTATGATATTTTCGAGAAAGCCCCTTTCCATGTAATCGGCTATCATCGACTTGAGGTCAGGATCTATTCTGTTTGCATTTATCATATATAAGGATAATAACACAGTTGCAGATAGATTTTAGCCCTGATCATTTCTGTCCAAGATAAAAAAACAGGAAAGGCGGAATGTCTCATAAACACAATAAATCGACATGATAATTGAGACTGCATATCTCATTTTGATGATTATTCCGCTCAAGCGCATGCCTGGACTTCCCCGTTTACGGGCATTGGAAGCTTTGTTTTTTAAGGAGTCGTTGTTGTGTTTATTCCCCATCCCGCCTTTCTCCTGCCATAGTTTATGAAGAGTACGGGTTAGATGATTTATTTGGACAGTAATGTGTGTTGGTGTATAATAACCATGAAATCAATGGGTTTTTGGGGTAACATAAGGCGCGATTACAAGGCTGTTTTTGAAAGAGACCCTGCCGCAAGGAACGGCCTTGAGGTTATTCTTGCATATCCCGGATTTCATGCCATATTCATCCACAGGGTAAACCATATGCTTTGGAAGGCAGGGATCCCTGTGCTGCCGAGATTTTTATCCCATATCGGCAGATTTTTTACAGGCATAGAAATACATCCAGCAGCAAAAATAGGGCCAGGTCTTGTTATAGACCACGGCATGGGCGTTGTTATTGGTGAGACAGCCGAGATAGGAGAAGACTGCCTGCTTTATCAGGGTGTAACGCTCGGGGGAACAGGCAAGGAAAAAGGTAAGCGACACCCGACGCTCGGGAATAATGTGGTTGTAGGGGCCGGCACAAAAATACTCGGAGCAATAACAGTCGGCAACAATGTTATTATAGGGGCCAACTCTGTAATACTGAAGCCCGTCCCTGACAATGCAATATGTGTTGGGGTCCCGGGACGGATTACAAAGAAGAAGATAATCAGAATGACTACTGAAGAAGGGATGGTCGAGGTTATGGACTATTTCCCGGACCCGGCAGTAGAAAAGTTGAAAGAGCTGGAGACCAGGCTTAACGAACTGTCCAGGAGATTGGAGTCTGCCGAGAAGGTAAAAGAAAGAGGAGGACGGATGAGGATTTACAATACCCTTACCGGTAAAAAAGAGGAATTCATTCCTGTTGAGCCCGGAAAGGTCGGAATGTATGCCTGTGGAGTCACAGTTTACGACCACTGCCATATAGGGCATGCAAGAAGCGCTATTGTATTTGATGTAATGAGAAGGTACATAAAATATAAGGGTTTTGATATCAAATACATAAGGAACTTTACCGATATTGACGACAAGATTATCAACAGGGCAAAACAGGAAGGCATAACCTGGAATGAAGTCGCGGGAAAATATACCGCCGGATATTACAGGGATATGGACAGTCTCGGTGTTGGAAGGGCTGATGTGGAGCCAAAGGCGACCGAACATATAAAAGAGATAATAGATATGGTAAATGGCCTTATTGATAAAGGGTATGCCTATGAAGTGAATGGCAGCATATATTTCGAAGTAGGAAGGTTTTCTGACTACGGAAAGCTTTCGAAAAGAGAGCTTGATGACATGATGGCTGGCGCACGGGTTGAGGTTGACGAAAGGAAGAGAAACCCGATGGACTTTGCCCTCTGGAAGGCATCCAAAGAAGGCGAACCTTCATGGCAAAGTCCATGGGGGGCTGGGAGGCCCGGATGGCATATAGAGTGTTCTGCTATGTCATTGAAACATCTTGGCGAGACCTTTGATATACACGGAGGTGGTGCCGACCTTATTTTCCCTCACCATGAAAATGAGATTGCACAGTCAGAGGCATACACAGGCAAGCCTTTCGTGAAATTTTGGGTGCATAACGGATTTATCACTGTCGACAAAGAGAAGATGTCGAAGTCACTCGGCAATTTTTTTACAATCCAGGAAATATTGAATAAATTCGACGCCGAAGTTATCAGATTTTTCCTGCTATCCACACATTACAGAAGCCCCATCGAATTTTCTGACGAGCAGCTAAGGGAAGCAGAGGTGTCAATAGACAGGTATTACACAACAGCGATGAGGATCAGGGACTTTCTGTCCCAGGGTAATCCTGTGAATAAACCCGGTCCTGATGAAAAAGCCCTTGAAGAAATGCTTGATAAATTCCCTGATAGATTCAATGAAGCCATGGACGATGACTTCAATACAGCGCTTGCGATAGGAAATATCTTTGAACTGATCCGCATGCTGAACAAATATATGGACGGCAGGCCTTCAGGCCAAAAGGCTGTTGAAATTATAAAAAAGTCAGGGGATCTGCTTAATGAGTCCGGCAATGTTCTGAATATTTTTACCCGTACCCCTGAGCAATGGTATAAGGCGCTGATGGCAGTGAAAAATATCGGGTTTACAGAAGTAGATATTGTCATGAAGATTAAAGAGAGACAGGAAGCCAGAGAGCGGAAAAACTGGGCTGTGGCTGATGCGATAAGAAAAGAACTTGAGGGAAAAGGGATTATCCTTGAAGATAAAAAAGAGGGAACAAGCTGGAAAGTCAAGGTCTCGTGAGGAATGGATATCCGGCCTGAACCCGGTTATTGAGGCTATAAGATCAGGCCGGGAAGTAAGATCGGTCATACTTTCTTCATCCAGAAGGGAAAAGATTCCGGAAATTGAGAAGGAAATTTCTCTGCGCGGCATTTCACTTAAGAGAACAGACAATCTTTTCTTTGACAGCAGATTCCCGAAGGGACATCAGGGTATAGCAGCGGTCGTAGCGCAAAGGGAATATGCTGATTTTAATGACATCCTAAAAATTCCCGGTGAAAAAAGTGAGCTTCCCCTCTTTCTTATTCTTGATAGCATCGAAGACCCCAGAAATTTCGGCGCTATTTTGAGGGTTGCGGATGCAGGCGGAGTCCATGGCGTTGTAATACAGTCACACAGATCTGCAACTCTTGGACCTGCGGCTATCAAGGCATCTGCCGGTGCATCAGAATATGTACCTATTGCGATTGTGCCGAATATTAAACATGCAATAAGAGGAATGAAGGAAGCAGGCATTACTGTTGTAGGCGCTGAGTCCGGGACCGGGAAAACAATATGGGACATGGACCTTTGCTTGCCTCTGGCTGTTTTGGTCGGTTCGGAAGGCAAGGGGCTGAGAAGGACTGTCAGAGAAAATTGCGATGTTCTGGTAAGTCTACCCATGAAAGGCAGGATAAATTCCCTGAATGTCTCTGTTGCAACAGGGATTATTATTTTTGAGATAATCCGCCAAAGAATGAGGGAAAATAAGATTTAATAAAAAAACTTGACTTTTCTGGTTTAACTCTTGTTTTTTTGGGGTTGACCATATTATAATATTTTTCTTATATTAATTAGTTTAAAAATCAATGGATTACTGTTGCCTTTTTAAGGAATAAAAGCCATAGAGTCTGTAAATAGGAATAAAAAACACAGAAGACAGAAAAACGTTTGTTTGCACTCTGCTTGCTGTGTTTCATATTTTCTGAGAATTGCCACCGTAGCTCAGCAGGCAGAGCAGCTGATTTGTAATCAGCGGGTCGGGGGTTCGATTCCCTTCGGTGGCTCCAGATTATAGTATGCAGTAAGGAATAGACAGTTAAGGAGTATAAGGCTGCCTGCTGCTTGTTGTTTATTTAAGTTGGAGAGGTACCCGAGTGGCCAAAGGGGACGGGCTGTAAACCCGTTGGCATAGCCTACGGAGGTTCAAATCCTCCCCTCTCCACCAGACGATTGCGGGAGTAGCTCAGTGGTAGAGCGTCAGCCTTCCAAGCTGAGGGTCGCGGGTTCGAATCCCGTTTCCCGCTCCAGTACTGATGGTAAGCAGTAAGGAGTAAGTAGCAAGCAGTAAAACTGCTTGCAGCGAAGTGCTTACTGCCTACTGAAGTGAGACGCCCATGTAGCTCAGTCGGCAGAGCACATCCTTGGTAAGGATGAGGTCACCGGTTCAATTCCGGTCATGGGCTCCATGAAAGACAGTTAATAGTGATTAGTTAATAGTGATTAGTTTTAAACTAAAAACTGAAAACTAAGAACTAATAAATGAGGAGGCAAAATGGCAAAGGCAAAATTTGAGAGGACGAAACCTCATTGCAACGTAGGGACGATAGGGCATGTAGACCATGGGAAGACGACATTGACAGCGGCGATAACGAAGGTACTGGCATTCAAG
>JBFMDL010000040.1:0-26999 GCA_040753635.1 Nitrospirota bacterium
AACAACAAGATTAGAGTCATTCAGAGAAGGGCTTACGGGTTACGCGACGAGGAGTACCTGAAACTGAAAATCCTTACCTGTATGCTCAAAGAGATCTGAAATGACCCACACGATTACACGAAGACCCTCTTTTAAGGACAATAAGAAAATTGCGGAATTGCCGTACAGTTCAAGCCTCACGATAAGTTCTGTTCTTATCTGAAAGAAATACCCACCCTGTAATGACTGGAATCTGTCTTACTGCACCACCTGACCGTGCTTGATCTCGGATAATCCCAGAGCTTTGATACCAGGACTTGAAGGTTAAGACCCTCTTGCAGAAGCGTATCTGCATAGAAACTCATACCTGAAACGTTGAGGTCAAAGGATGTCCCGATACTGGTTTTTATCTGACGTTCTGAGAAATAGGCATATATGACAGGCATGCTTAATAAGTCCCTTTTAAGCCTACGCCTTTCATTATCCTTATGATAAACTTCGGTCATAAAAGTTTTCTCACTATTATATTATTTGTACCGGAAATCCCCCGGGTTCGGATTTTCCGTCATTATTAAAGCAACTTCGGTTCGAGATAATCTCTATAGCTTTCACATTTCATCCTTTTTTTGCAGGCAATACAGGCATTGACATACCTGAAACATTCACCGTGAATACACCAGATTTTATCGGTCTCCTTGACCGGCCTATCTTTCATGTTGTGGAACCCTGTCATATGATTATATCTTTCTATTTATTATACTACGAGCCGGCCTCCGAATAAACTTTTTCTGACTTAACCGCCTGTCGGCCGGGGAAATCCCTCTTTCGTTCTATTAATATACTGATATGTTTCCCTTGATTCATTTTGAATCCGGGGAACCATTTACCTCCGGAATACATTCAGAAAATACTTTTATTTGCCGATCAGCAAGGGTTATTTATTTCCTTGACAAAGTCTGTCCGGATTAGTCATATTTAGGCAGTCCTGTAAGGCCTTTCAGGCGCATAAGGACGTTTCAAAAATCTTAAGGAGGAAGAATGGGGACAATGAGACTTTACGTAGGTAATATCTCATTCAAAGCCAGTGAAGATGACCTGCGCGACCTGTTTTCCCAGGCAGGAGAAGTAGTATCTGTCAAGCTTATCAAGGATGCAGCTACCGGCAGGCTCAGGGGATTTGGCTTTGTCGAGATGTCTTCTGATGAAGACAGCAAGAAAGCGATTTCCATGTTTAATGGAAAATCTTTCATGGACAGGACAATAGTTGTTAATGAAGCAAAACCGCAGCAGAAAAGAGAGCACGGTGGGCCCAGGCAGAGAAGCGGTTCCGCCGGCAGGGGGCACAGAATATAGCCGTCTGATTTTTTAGTTTCGGGATTAATTATCCAGCCAGATACCTCAGGATTTCTTAAGAAGCATCGAGCCGGGTGAAAGGCCTAATTCTTTAGAGACCACATCACATTTGGATTGGAAGAGAAAGTACGTCTTTTCCCCTGTCCCTGTGACGGTCTCGAAGTTGCCCTGCCCCTTGCTTATGATCAGCTTTGCCATGCTGAATTCCTTTTGAAATTCAGGGGAAGTCCATTCCAAAATCGTGCCTATGGCATCTGAACCGTTATCGATAACATTGCATATGCCCTCAATGCCTGTCTGGACCGCATCTTCATATGTTACATCATTCAGCACCGGTGAGCCTTTCACCACCGCTTTTACCCTTTTGCCTGAGGATACGAGTTCCTCTATCAGGAGTCTGTCAAAGACAATCTCTCCCGCGTTATCCAGGAGGTAAAGTATCTCTTCGGTTTCACGGACTGCCTCCCTGAATGGCCGATAGTCATCGACATCAATATCTGCTTCAAGGGCGCGTTTTATCGAACTTTCGATATCTATTGAAGTGAATATACCGAAGTCTATCACATTGCCGGCTATAGCGAGTCTCGTCGAAGTCAATAAAGGGTCTCTGCTGTTTATGACCCTCTCCTTTAATTCCGGATAGAGTCTCATTGCTATATTGTTGTATTCGTACTTAATCTGTCTGAAGGGGTCTGTCCCGAGCAAGTTTCTTATCTCTCTGTGTATAAAGGTGGTTGTATATGCAGGTGGTTTGCCGATATCGGCATTCTGCATTATGGCAAGAACCCTATTGATGACATTCTGCCAGAGCTTCTGTCTGACCGGCTGCTGTTTTAACGCTATTGCTGTCTGCTTAAGGAAACACGGGAAACAGTCTATTTTCGTCTGCATCAACTCTTCTTGCTGATCTTGCCGGCTTTCTCTTCGACCTCTTTTGCCATCCTTGCACGATGTTCGATGAGTTTCCTGGCCAGTTTGGGATCCTTCCTGGCAATGATCTGAGCTGCAAGTATTGCAGCATTCCTTGCGCCTGCCTTTCCCACAGACACTGTTGCAACAGGTATTCCAGGGGGCATCTGCACAATGCTCAGCAGTGCATCCATGCCTTTCAGAGGCGATGCATCCAGCGGCACGCCTATTACCGGCAATATTGTATAAGAGGCTATGACTCCGGGGAGGTGCGCTGCCATGCCGGCGCCGGCTATAATTACATCAGCTCCGTTCTTTTCAGCCTCCCTGACTATCTTCAGTGTCCTTTCAGGAGTCCTGTGCGCCGATGTTACGGTCATCTGATAAGAGACATCAAATCCCTTAAGGGTATTTGATGTCTCCTCCATTACCGGCAGGTCTGAATCGCTTCCCATTAAAATCAAAACCTTTGCCTTCATAGCTTTCTCCTGTTTCTTCTGTTCATTACCTTTGTTTGCTCCTTAGTGCTTACCGCCTGCTGCTTACCTGTTTCTGTTCAAGGCTCTGTCTGCAATATCTTTCCTGTAATGCATCCCGTTAAAATTTATTTTGCCCACAGCCTCGTATGCCCTTGATTTAGCTGCTGCTATATCAAAGCCCGTAGCAGTGACACCGAGGACCCTTCCCCCGGATGTGACAATGCTGTCGTTTCTGAAAGCGGTACCGGCATGGAAAACAGTCACCCCTTCAAGTTTATTCGCTTCATCAATGCCTGTAATAACATCCCCTTTCCTGTACTTGCCGGGATATCCTTCTGAGGATATGACGACGCATACCGAGGCGTCATTTTTCCATGATATCTTTACATCCGCCAGCCTTTCCTCGGCTATTGACATGGCTATATCCATAAAATCAGAATCAAGCCTTGACAGCACCGGTTGTGTTTCCGGGTCTCCGAGACGACAGTTGAACTCGAGCACTGAAGGCCGGTCCTTGTTTATCATCAGTCCGGCATAAAGAATACCCTTGTATTTTATACCTTCTGATCTTAAAGCCTTTATCGTGGGTTTCATAATCCTCTCGATTACAATATTTTCAAGTTCTCCGGTAATGACAGGAGCCGGGCTGTATGCCCCCATTCCGCCGGTATTCAGCCCTTTATCACCATCGAAGATACGCTTGTGGTCCTGAGAACTCACCATGGGCATGATGGTTTTGCCGTCGGTAAACACCATGTAAGAAGCCTCTTCCCCTTCGAGGCACTGCTCCACAATCACCCTGTTGCCTGCGTCGCCAAAAGCCCTTTCTTTCATTATAAGTCTGAGAGCGTCCTTTGCTTCCTCAATATCCGAGGCGATAAAAACACCCTTTCCCGCTGCAAGACCATCGGCCTTTATAACTATTGGGGTCCCCTTGAATCTTATATACTCTTCAGCATGCAGATAGGATGTGAAGACCTTATATTCTGCTGTAGGGATGCCGTGTGACTTCATCAGGTCTTTTGAAAAAACCTTGCTGGATTCAAGCTGTGCTGCTGCGCGGTTCGGCCCCAGTATCTTCCTTCCTTCCTTCTCGAACAGATCCACAATACCTTTTGAAAGAGGGTCCTCAGGTCCGACCACGGTAAGATCAATCCATTCATACCTTACAAAATCCAGGAGCGAATTGAAATCATCCGGACCGACGTCTATGCATTCTGCTATTTCAGCGATACCTGCATTACCGGGACAACAATATATTTTGTCCACTGACCTTGATTGTGACAGTTTCCATACTATTGCGTGTTCTCTACCGCCGCCTCCGATGACGAGCACTTTCATTTTTACCTCTTTGCTGATTTTGTTTGTTGTTCCGGATATTCCTGTATTGTACCATTATAATCACAAAGAGAATCCAGAGGTAACAATCCGGGCATTCCGACAGTCTGTATTATACTTCATCTTCCCTTTAAATAACCCTTCTCCATCATACTGGTATAAGCCCCGTCGCCTATGATTATATGATCCAGCACCTTGATGCCTACTGTATCACCGGCGATCGAAAGCCTCTCCGTTATGGATATATCCTCTCGGCTCGGGCTCGGGTCACCACTTGGATGATTATGGACAAATATCACAGATGCAGCGGATTCCTTTACAGCGTCTCTGAATGCCTCTCTCGGATGGACTAAAGATGATGTAAGGCTCCCTTCCGATATTCTGGTTTCCCTGACCAGCCTGTTTTTTACATCGAGCAGGACGCAGTAAAATACCTCTTTCTTCATGTTCCTGAACCTGGCATTAAAATAGGAGTATACGTCCCTTGCGGTCGAAAATACCGGCCCTTTCAGCGCGGGCTCATTGAACAGTCTCTTGCCGAGTTCGAGCGCTGCCTTTAACTGCGCAGCTTTTGCCCTGCCAAGTCCTTTTATTCTGCAAAGTTCATGCAGTGACGCCTCCTGCATATTCTTCAGGCTGCCGAAGGTGTCAATCAATTCCATGCCGAGGTCGATGGCGCTCCTTCCGTTCCCTCCTGTCCGCAGTATTATCGCAACAAGCTGCGCATCGGACATACTGTGCGCCCCGTGTTTGAGAAGTCTCTCGCGCGGCCTCTCATCTTCAGGCCATTCCTTAATGCTTTTATATGCCATAGGGTGAAGAGATTTTATCATCTGGCATGGCAATAGGTAAACCCCGTTTGAGAGGAAATGGGGTTCCAACATGGCAATAATGAAAATTATTTCCGATTATGCTGTGTTATCTCCCCGGAATTCTGACGGTCAATTGACCGCTTACAGAGCGTATGATAATATACCGTATGCCTCTGTATGTTTATGAAGCTGTTGATCCCTCCGGCCGGAAGATAAAGGAGAGCGCCTCATATTCTGATGAGGAGACCCTTAAGTCGACATTGAGAGAAAAAGGTTTAATCCCTCTTAGTATAGCTGTGTCAGAATCTAAAAAAAGCCCGTTTTTCGAAAGGATAACCTCCAAAGATCTTCTTACTTTCACACAGGAACTCGGCAATCTCCTTGATTCGGGACTGCCGATTGACAGGGCCCTTTATGTGCTCTCAGAGCATTCAGAAAAAAAGTCTTTCAGATCTGTAATAAGAGAGGTATATATAGACATCCAGAAAGGCAATACGCTTTCTTATGCAATGGGCAAACACAAAATTTTCCCCAGGGTGTACATAAATATGATAAAGGCCGGGGAGACCGGGGGGATCCTTGAAACTGTAATAAAGAGACTTGTCACGTTCCTTGAAACGAGCATCGCATTTAAAGAAGAGATAATATCTGCGCTGATATATCCCATACTTCTGACAACTGTCGGAGGCCTCGCGGTTGCGGTATTGATGCTTTATGTAGTGCCTAATTTCTCAAAGATATTTGCCGATATGGGACAGACACTTCCTTTGCCGACATTGATCCTTATAAGGCTCAGCGAAGTTTTTGCCGCTTACTGGTGGGCGTTTGCTGTTGCAGTTGCTGCATCCGTGTTTTTAATGCGGGGATATTCCAGAACATCTGAAGGGAAGAGCTTCATTGACAATCTCAAATTAAAGATCCCTGTCCTGAATAAATTGACCATAAAGATAATCATTTCGAGATTTTCCAGGACATTCGGGACTCTTCTACAGAGCGGAGTGCCGATACTTGAATCCATCAGGATATCAAGAGATGTTATAGACAATGATTCGATCTCAAAACGTCTGGGGATAGTAGAGGAAGGCGTGAGCAAGGGCAGAGGCATGTCTTCGCCTTTGAAGGAAAGCGGCGTTTTTCCGCCGATTGTCACCCAGATGGTGACTGTCGGTGAAGAGGCGGGCAGGCTTGAAGAAACTTTTCTTCTCATAGCAGAAAGGTTCGAAGCTGAAACAAAAAGCCTTATCAAGAGATTCGTAAGTCTCTTTGAACCTGCGCTGATTCTGCTGATGGGAGTGATTGTCGGATTGATTGTCGTTTCTATGCTCATAGGGATATTCAGCATCAATGAAATACCTATATAATATGACAGTGAGCAAGAAACTGGCGGAAAGCAGAATAAAACAGACATTAAAGTTCAAAGCAGGAGGAAAGAATGCAAAAGACAGATTCAGTGAAACTTGATAAAAATAAAAGGGGATTTGCCCCGTTAGAGAAAGCCCCGGATGAAATCGGAAATAATTACCTTATTGAAGCTGACGGTAGTATAATGCCACCCTCCGGGCATATCTTTAGAGGACGTAGTTCTCAAACTGGGTTTACCCTTATTGAACTGCTGGTGGTTATGGTTATCCTCGGGATGCTTGCCGCACTTGTAGGGCCTAAACTTTTCACAAAAGTCGGCAAAGGCAAACAGGCTGCGGCAAAGACACAGATCGAGATGTTCGGCCAGGCCCTTGACAGTTACAGACTGGATACAGGCAGATATCCAACCACATCCGAAGGACTTAATGCTCTTGTTACCAACTCCGGAGCACAGGGATGGGATGGACCGTATCTTAAGAAGGCTGTTCCAAACGACCCATGGAGAAGGCCCTATCAGTATCAGTCACCGGGCACACATGGAGAATACGACCTCTTTTCTTATGGAGCAGACGGCGCCCCCGGCGGTGAAGGTGAAAATAAAGACGTTGCAAGCTGGGAATAGAGAATTTACCCGGTTAGAGGAATCCACCCTGACAATACTTCGGAGCGGCAATTACCTTATTAAAGAACATTTCGTTAGAGGACGGAGATCTATAACGGGATTTACCCTTATTGAACTTGTAATCGTCCTTTTCATAATAGGGCTTTCCGCATCTGTCGTAATATTTTCTGCCGGACGGCTTCAAGACAAAGCGCTCTTTAAAGAAGAGGCGAGAAAACTTTTCCTGACGATAGGACATGCCCGTAATATTTCTCTTATGGAGAAGAGGAATGTCGAATTCAGGATCGACAGGGACGAAAACAGATACTGGATAGATTACGGTAATGAAAAGTCTTCCAATACGCATATCCTTCCGAAAAAATTTACGATTGAAGGAGATACCCTGTTCTTCTTTCCCAAAGGGAACAGTTCCGGAGGTTCTGTAAAGATTGTCAACGATAAAGGTCAGGAATATGAAATTGAGGTCAATCCTGTTCTCGGCACACCATCATTCAAAAGGCTTTAGTCTCCTGGAAGTTATGGTTGCGCTTGCCATCCTCGGAGTGGCTGTAGTTGCCATATTTCAGCTTTTTTCGGCATCCCTCAGATCGGCAAAAAAGGCAGATGATTATTCAAAAGCCCTCTTTTATGCAAGGGCAATGCTTGATGAAGCATACAGCGTTCCCGACCCATCGGAAAGTTCCACGTCACTGAAATTCGAAGGTAATTTCGAAGGCTCAAGGGAGATAAACCTGCAATCTTCTTCTGATGACGGGAATGTCAAACTTTATGAAATAATTGTGACAGTCACCTGGCCTCCGTCAGGCAATTTGCAGATAAAAGGGCTCAGAACAGTTTATGAATCTGAACAATAAAAACGGTTTTACTCTTCTCGAACTGATCATAGCTGTTACGCTTTCGGTCGTAATTTTTGCGATCCTTTTTGCATCCCTGCGTCTTGGATACAAATCCCGGGAGAGGGGGCAGGAAAAGGCCGAAGCTACTCAGAAGATAAGGATTATAGGCGACAGGATTTCATGGCTGATAAGAGGCTCATACCCTTTTACTGTTACAAAACCGGATGGCAAAAAACTTTTCTTCGAGGGAAATCCAGACAGGATAGGATTCGTTACAACAAGTGTGGATAGTTATGGGAAGGGACCCGAAGATATAGCCGGCCTTAAATGGGTTTCGATATTCAGGGATAGCGACGGGTTAAAAATAAGGGAAAAGGTTTTTTTTCTGGAGGATGCATTCGACGACAGCGGCGGGAAGATATATCTGCTCGACCCTGATGTCAGAAAGCTCGAATTCGAATATTTTGATCTTCCGGAGGACGGGGAATCAGGAGAATGGGTGTCTGACTGGGATCCTGATGAAAAGGACTATCTGCCGTCAGCGGTAAAGGCAAGGATATATCTTGAACACAACGCAAAACCCGTTGTTATGCCGGAAATCATTATAAGCATTAATGCCCGGAAGAGAGAAAGTTTTTAAATATTTTTCTTTGCTATTTTATCTTTGAGCCTTCTTTTACATCTTTTTCCGGGACAAGAATAACCGGTTTGCCGTCAGAATCTGTTGCCGCAAGCAGCATTCCGTTTGATTCAATACCCATAAGCTTGGCAGGCTGAAGGTTTGCGACAACCACGATCTTTTTCCCAGTGAGTTCTTCGGGGGTGTAATATTTGCCTATCCCTGCAACGATCTGCCGCTGTTCCCCCGTGTCCACCTGGAGCTTGATGAGTTTCTCGGATTTCTTAACCCTTTCGGCACTGAGGACTTTTCCTATCTTCAACTCGACCTGCGCAAAGTCATTGATAGCGATGAGGTTTTCGGTTTCTGTCTTTGTCCCTTCATCTTTCGGTGAAGTTCCAGCCGGAGGGCTTTTGGGTTTATCCTTCTCTATCCTGGGAAATAGTTGCTCGCCTTTCTCTATCTTGTTGCCGCTCACCCGTATTTGTCCCCAAAGCGGCAATTCATTTACATCAATAAAATTATCTTCAACGGCAAGCTGCTTCCATATTCTTTCGCAAGCAGCCGGCATAAAAGGATAAATATAAACTGCAATAATTCCGAGGGATTCGGCAAGGGTATATAATGTGTTCGAAAGTGTGCCGGCGTCTTTTTCTCTCCATGGAGCTGCATAGTCTATGTATTTATTTACATCATTGACGATCGCCCAGATATAGGAAAGGGCTTCGTTAAATTTAAGACCTTCCAATAAACCAGCAAAGGCCTTTCTCGAATTTTCATCAAACCGCGCCTGAATCCTTTTTTCATAAAATTTTTCTCCTGAAATTTCCCGGTCCTTGCTGTTTATTGGTTCAGGGACTTCGCCGCTATTATATTTTTCTATCATTTTAAGAGAACGGCTCAGGAGATTGCCGAGGTCGTTCGCAAGGTCGGTGTTGATGCGGTTTATCAAAGCCTGTTCCGAAAAATCACCATCAAGGCCGAACGGCACCTCCCTGAAGAGAAAATACCTGAATGCATCCACTCCGTACCTGTCGGCCATCGCATCAGGATCAACAACATTGCCGAGGGATTTTGACATTTTTTTGCCTTCAACAGTCCACCAGCCGTGGGCGAATATGTTTCCAGGCAAAGGCATATCAAGCGCCATAAGCATTGTGGACCAGTAAACTGCGTGTGTTGTGAGTATGTCTTTACCGACGAGATGGTGTGATGCCGGCCACCAATCCCCCTCCCCTTGGCCCCCCTTATCAAGGGAGGGATGGGTGGCTGAGGGGGAAAGATACTTTGTTGCCGAAAAATAATTTACAAGAGCGTCAAACCAGACATAGGTAACGAAATTATCATCAAAAGGCAGGGGTATGCCCCATGAAAGCCTGTGTTTCGGCCTGGATATGCAGAGATCGCCGAGTTGATTGTTCTTCAAAAAGCCGAGGACTTCATTCCTTCTGGTCTCAGGAAGTATGTATGTCCGGTTATCTTCTATATAATGGATTAGTTTTTCCTGATATTTTGACATCAGGAAAAAATAGTTTTCCTCATGAATCTGTTCAACAGGTCTTCCGCAGTCCGGACAGTTGCCTTCGACAATCTCTTTCCCTGTCCAGAACCTTTCATCAGGAGTGCAATACCATCCGGAATATTCCCTTTTCACTATTTCACCCCTGTCCCGGAGCATCTGCATGAGATCCTGCACTGTCCTGACATGCTCTTTATCCGTCGTGCGTATGAAAGCATCATTAGATATATTGAGTTTTTCCCAGAGGTTCCTGAAATTCTTGACCATCAGGTCGGCATGTTCTTTAGGAGAGCGGCCTTTTTCGACAGATGCCTTTTCAACCTTCTGCCCGTGCTCGTCTGTGCCTGTCAGGAAAAAAACTCTCCTGCCGGTAAGTCTGTAATACCTTGCTAATATGTCGGCAGCTATAGTTGTGTAAGCATGCCCTATATGCGGGATATCATTGACATAATATATCGGAGTGGTGACATAGAACTTTTTATTCACTTTTTTTATGGAACCTTCCCCTGCGTCTTCTTCTCCTCCTGCGTCTCCTGTTCGGCCTTGAATCCGCTGCAACCTCCTGACCAGCCGTGCTCTCGCTTTGGGAAGCCGGGGTTTCTGTATTTTTTCCTGCGCTGCAGCAGATTATTTCGGACGATTCAACCTGGGGCTCTTCAGTAAAAATTTCGAGCATTTCATCACCCGCCAGAGGCACGATCTGCTCATCCCGGGATAAAGAACTGTCAGGGACAAAATCATCATATTCATATCCCAGGCAGCACATCAACCTTCCACAGATTCCGGATAGTTTACTGGTATTCAGTACAAGCTCCTGCTGCTTTGCCATCTTAATGGAAATGGGCTCGAACGACGTTAAAAAAAGCCTGCAGCATATTTCCTTGCCGCAGAGACCCAATCCCCCTATAAACTTGGCTTTATCGCGCACCCCTATCTGTCTCATCTCAATCCTTGTCTTGAACTTTGCGGCAAGGTCCTTAACCAGTTCCCTGAAATCGATTCTCCCTTCAGCTGTGAAATAAAAAACGATCCTTTTTCTGTCCAGTGTCACCTCGGCACACACCAGATTCATTGGAATGCCCCGCGCCATTATCCTTTCAAAACAGAAATCCCTGGCCTCTTTCTCGAACAGTTCGTTATCCTGTTTCTGTCTGATATCCTCTTCTGTCGCAAGACGAAGCACCTTTTTAAGCACTTTTTCCTGATTGTCGAGAATGTGACGACCAATTACGACGCTGCCTATGCTCAGACCGAACTCTGACTCGACGACCACAAGGTCTCCTGAGGACGCTTCTATACCGTTTACTTCAAAATCGTATATTTTACCGCAGTTTTTAAATCTTATTCCTATTACTTCCGGCATTTAAATGCTCAGTTCCTTTCTTAACAACAAGGATGTAAAATTCCATGTAATAGACTTGTTAAGATTGAACATCAAAAAATCTTTCAACTTATTTAATTCATTATTCAGATATATTATAACTTTTAAGTCTGCAAATTTGCTCAACTTGCCTAAATATTCATAAAGATCGATATTAATCAGTTTTGAGGCTTCGCCTGTTATTTTAAGCACAGCGATGTCCCTGAAAAATATCAATGCAAGTTCAAACCACCTTTCCATTTCTTCCCTCGAAGACCAGCTGTCTTTTTCGGCGCCGAGCATGGCCTTGAATATATTTAAAAACCATGTTCTTTCCTCAAGCAGATCACCGGAAAGCGCTATCCCCGGTCTTCCCATCGAAAGTCTTGCAATAAGATCAAGGTCTTTTCCGGAAAATCTTCCTGCAATTACATCCCTGCACGATTCTAAAGAAAGAGGGGCAAAATTGATTCTTGAACACCTCGATCTTATCGTATCGGGAAGACGGTCGGGTTTGGATGATATAAGCATTATAATGCTGTCTTCAGAAGGCTCCTCGAGTGTTTTAAGGAATGCATTGGAAGCAGAGATGTTCATTGTGTCGGCATCATCAACAATAACAACTTTCTTCCTGCCCTCATAAGGTTTAAAAGAAAGCGCATCGTCTATCATCCTGATCTCCTCGATCCTTATCTGTCTCTCTTCAGGTGATATCAAAAGGAAATCGGGATGAGTCCCTGTATCAATTTTTATACAGGAATCGCATTTGTCGCAGGCGTCAATCAGAGATGGGTTCAGAGATGGGTAATGAGTTTTATGTAATGAGTTTTCATGTCTAATCCCGTCGCTCATTACACCTGACTCATTACGGTCTTTCTGACAGTTCAGAGCTTTTGCAAAATTGATCGCTGTGGTTTTTTTGCCTATGCCCGGTTCTCCGCAGAAAAGGTAAGATGTGGCAACCTTCCCCCTCTGTAAAATACCTGAAAGCATCTCGATAGCCTTTCCCTGCCCTATGATGTCATTAATCGCCATAATACGTTAATGGTCCCCTATGTCTTCCGCTTTTCCAGAAACTCGTCAATAATATCTACTATTTTCGTATGCACTACTTCTATACTATCCGAACAGTCGATTAATTTGACCCTGTCCGGTTCTTTTGCGGCTATATTGATAAACCCCTTTCTGACATTCTTATGAAAATTGATATCCTCGAGTTCGAGACGGTCATTCTTGTTGATCTCCATGTTCCTCTGAAGCCCCTTTTCGACATCGATGTCAAGAAGTATGGTGATATCAGGTCTTAATCTGCCTGTAGAAATCATGTCAATTGAGTCTATTAATTCCAGGTCAATCCCCCTGCCATATCCCTGATAGGCCACTGTTGAGTCGCTGAACCTGTCTGAAATCACGATATACCCCTTTTCAAGCGCAGGCTCAATGACCTCTTTAATATGCTGTATGCGGGCTGCATTATACAGCAACAGTTCTGTGACAGGGTCCATCCCCCTGCTGTCCAGGGAAAGCAGCAGTTCCCTGATCTTCAGACTTATCGGGGTGCCTCCAGGCTCTTCAGTCCTTACAACGCGGAACCCATTGTCTTCAAGATATTCGGAAAGGAGCGTTGCCTGTGTAGATTTTCCCGTACCCTCAATTCCTTCTAAAGAAATAAAAACGCCTTTCATGCAAGGTCCTCTTTAAGTCTTATCAGCAGCTGGAATACTCTTAAGGTTTCTTCGACCGTCCTTGAGCCTGTTCCGCAAGACGGGGTAAGAAGTATATTTGAAAGTATGAGTGATTGAGGGATTTTCTGCGACAGCTTTTCAACACCTTTGTTAAAACGGCTTTTTATTGATTCTGAATTTTCTCCGTTTATCGCGTCTGAGGTCGGCACTATTCCCCATGCAAGGCAACCGCCTTTTTCGAAATAACTCCTGAACTCTCCCGGATAAAGCGCTATGGTATCAACATAATCATACGCATCAAAACTGATTATATCAGCCCCGCTTTTAATCACAAGAGGCCAGTCAGCGTTGCCGCAGCAGTGTATGCCCGATATCCCACCCGCTGATTTTACAGCGCCGGTTGACTCGTTTAACAGCCTGAGCGCTTCTTCGCTGTTTACACCGAGATAGCTCGAACTTCCCAATGCAGAGAGGATCGGCTCGTCTATAAAAATTATTACCCCTTCAGCATGCGGCTTCAGCATGTCATATTGCCACTTTATCTTTGCCTTCAAAAGCATTGATGCTATTTCGCGGAGCTCTTCGTCAAAATATACAGGTTTGCCGTTTTTGTCATTTAATCCGAGGGTAAAAGTCAGCGGACCTGTTACATGTCCTTTAATATATTCAAATCTCCTGTCCCCGATAATCTTAATAAATGCATGCAGACCGTGTGCATAGTCCTCGGATATCGCGATTCTGCTCTCATCTGTCCAGCTCTCGTAGAATCTTTCGAGTTCATCGGAGTTGTTTTTCTCGACCCATACGGTTTGTTTCCCGGTGTTTATTTTAAAAAACGGCATTCCCTCAGAATACTGGGGGACCATGAATTCACGGAAAGACACCCTGGGGAGTTGAGGCCAGAACGGGATATCGAATGTATTAAGTATAAGCTGACAGGCCTCGTCAGCATTATAATGCGGAAGACTGCCTATTCCTGTTGTTGAAAACGGTTTTAACATCTATGAATAATACCCTATTGAAGAAAATTGTTTCAAAGCCTTTTTAGGATCGGCATCACACGGGATAAAAGGTGCCGGAGGTCCTTCCCGTTATGATATTGCCATCCATGAGGGCAAAAACAAGTCGATATAAATGGATATGGTGTTTTATGATTTATTATTAAAATATTTAAAAAAAGAAATACATATCTTATTTATTTCTTCTCCGCTGATGCTTGGTTTTTTTGAGCAGTTTTTTATGCTTGTGCTTGCTCATCTTTTTCTTACGCCATTTTACAACGTTCCCCACAGACTCACCTCCTTTAAAAAATAGTAAATAATAAAGTAAGGGGTAGGAAGTAAGGAGTAAAAAAACGCTGCTGTCTGGTGTCTGACATAAACTCAATTTTCCGTCACGCCGGCCTTGATCCGGCATCCGGTACATATTGAAAACATGGATTCCCGTCTTCACGGGAATGACGATAAAAGAGTTTAAAGACAGATTCTACTTAGTGCTTACTGCATGCTTCCTACTGTTTACTTTGCTCTTTTTTCTGTATTCTTTCGCCTGGTCTATAAAAGCTTCCAGCTGAATTTCTGTTGTAAGAGATTCAGATCCGTCATAAGGTATACTCAGGCACGGAATACCGAAATCATTGTTTAATCCGCGCATGAGGCCGCTCACAATGGTGCCGGGCATGCAGCCGAAAGGCATTGCATTTACGATTCCGGAAGCCCCTCTGTTTAAAAGGTCGATACTCTTACCTATGCTGAGGATAGCCTCGCCTTCGAAAGAAGAATGGATATACGGATTTGCCATATCTAACAGTTCTTTTGTATCAGCTTCATGCAGGTTCCTTAAAAACCCTTCGAAATAACTGCCAAACCCGTACTCGATTCTCTTTTGAAAGAACCTTTTTAACAGAAGTCCAATAATACCAGACCAGTCTTTTTTTATCAAGGCCTTGCGGTATCCCATGTGGTTTATATAATATATCCACTCCTCTACAGGCGCAAGATATGCTTGTCCGCCAAGGGCTTCAATCTTTCTTACAAGGTCTTCATTCGAAAATCTGTTCGACCTCACGAATATCTCCCCTACTATTCCGACAAGAGGCCTGCTGTCATTATATCTTGATATATTACCGAAATCGGCTCTCGCCTTCTTCAGGATCCCCTCTATATTCCCGTCAGCGCCCTTTACCGACTTGTAGACCTTCGGAAGATATTCATTATAGACAGCATCCGAAGAGCCTTTTTCTTTTTCATAAGGTCTGGTCTCATGAAGGCATTTATTGAGAAGCTCTATTGCGATTATGCCTCTCCACGACCTCATTGTGTATTCCTTTCCGACAATACCGAGATGCCTGTAGAAGTTCTCGTCCTGATTCGGAGAGAAAATCGGGATATCATCAAAACCAAGCTCCTTTATTACAAGCCTGTGAAATACATTGTACTGTCCGAATCTGCACGGACCCGACCCTGAGGGCATGAAGAATGCAACCTTTTCCGGATTAAACCCCTGCTCCATGATCTTCCTTACCATATCGCCTGTTGTCACTGCGCATGGATAGCACTCTTTGCCTGATACAAATTTTTTGCCGAGGTCGACGGCCTCTTTTGAGGATTCAGGCAGAACCTCCGCTTCAATGCCGCAATACTCGAAAGCAGCAGCAAGCGCAAAAGCATGGTCAGACATGTGCGGGATGTATATTTTGCGTTTGACTGACAGTCTATTGTCAGACTGCTTTTTCCTGTTGTTTATTTCTTCCGACCTCCGATTTTCGATTTTCTTATTTTCTATGCTGTCAAGAAAAGCCTCACATCTTGTTATAACACCGGCATCAGCGCTGTGAGCATCTATTTCAATATGGAGGTATGGTTTGCCCGACATCTCCTCATCAAAAAATTTACTGATAAAGGAGTCCGGGCCGCATGAAAAGTTGCCTATATAAAGCGCATAAAGCAGAGGATTTGACCTTATCAATCTTGATGCGCTTAAAATTCTCTGGCCCGAACGCCAATACATGTTAGGCCAATCCCCTGATATGTCGGCTTCTTCAACCGGGAGGAAATCCATTGGCAATGACAGCGCTCCGAGTTCAGCAAGTTTTTTGGGAATATCAAGGTTCATCCCCCTGTCAAAAGCATTGTAGGATCTTCCGACAATAACAAGAGCCCTTTTATTTAAACTGGAGAGGATTTCCATGCCCTTATTTTTTATATTCATCACAAATTCATCCTGCTTTTTCCGGGCAGCTTTCAGCGCCTCCGCTATCAGGGAAGGTTTTATATTAAAAGGCTTGAAAACTTTTTTTAATTCTTTTTCGAGAAAAGAGATCCCCCTGTCCATATTTATAACCGGGGTTATAGCGTTTATCCCCTTGAAGGCAATCTTTGACAGGTAGGGTATTGTCTGGGTATAAGGACAGGCAAATCCTCTCTCAAATTTATCATCGGGACTGTTAAGGTTAACAAAGCTTGGAAGAAATATTGCATCCACATTATTATCGAGAAGATATTTTATGTGACCGTGAGCAGCCTTTACAGGAAAGCAGGTCTCTGAGAGAACACTCTCGAGGCCGATGTCAACTATATGCCTGGCAGTTTTCGGGGACACTTCAACCTCGAACCCAAGCTCCCAGAGAAATGTTGTCCAGAAAGGGAGATAATCCTGGAAATAAAAAATATAGGGGATGCCTATTTTCGGTGATGAGTGATGAGTGATGAGTGATGAGTTTTTGTCTTTAGACTCATTACGGTTTACGCATAACGCTTTACGTTCATTATGCTCCTTCCACAGCGCTTCATCCCTGAAAGCAAAAAGATCGGGTATTTCATTTGCCGCCTTCTTTTTCCTGACATCGTATTTTTCGCATCTGCCCCCGTAGAAAAGGAATCCTTTTTCGCCTTCGATCTTAACCCTGTTTATCTCGCATACATTCGGGCATCCCTTGCACTCAAAGGATGATATCTGATACAGGCGTCTTGAAAGCTCAAAACCCTTGAAATTAGTGATGCGTGGTGCTTTATGTATGACAGCAGTCGATTTTTTTTCTTCAGTTGCGCTACTCATTACACATGACTCATGAACGTCTTCCATATGTTTCTTTGCGATCAGCGCCATGCCTATTGCGCCTGTAACCTCATGATGGGGCGGGACGGTTATCTGCTTCCCGAGATATTTTTCGAACGCTGCAACAACAGATTTGTTGAAGGCAACCCCGCCCTGGAAAAAGATCCTGTCGCCGATAAATCGTTTGCAGACAACCCTGTTTATATAATTCTGCACTATGGAATATGCAAGTCCTGCCAGAAGGTCGTTCCTGCTGGTCCCGCGCTGGAGGTTGGCCATCAGGGAATTCTCCATAAATACCGTACAGCGCTCCCCGAGCCTGCAGGGGTTATCTGCAGCAAAAGCCAGTTCCTCAAATTCGCCCCTGATCGATATATCCAGTTTCTCCGCCTGCTCCTCAAGAAAAGATCCCGTTCCTGCAGCGCATGCCTTGTTCATCTCAAAATCAATGATGACACCGTCCCTAAGGGATATATATTTCGAATCCTGCCCGCCGATCTCGAAAATCGTATCGACATCCTTATCAATAAAGGCTGCCGCCGTTGCCTGTGCGGTAATCTCGTTCTTTACTATATCAGCGCCTACATAATCCGCAATCATATATCTTCCTGATCCTGTTGTCCCTGCTCCGATGATCTCCACCTTATCACCTATTTCACGGCCAATCTCTTCAAGTCCCTGTCTCACAGCCTCTATGGGCCTGCCGGCGGTCATGAGATAACGCTTTGCAATAACATCGCAGTCTTCATCTATTACAGCCAGGTTTGTGCTTATTGAGCCGATATCAATACCGAGGTAAGCCCTTATAGGCTGTGATGCGTGATGTGTGATGCGTGATGCATCCTTTTTACTCAATTTTGAATTTTGAATTTTGAATTTTGAATTTTCATCGAAGTGTCTTTCGAAAAAATCCTCATCTTTTCTGATCAGAGGCTGGTATCCTTTTTCTGCAGTTCTGGAGGAATTCAGGAAATCTTCAAGCTTATTAAGGTCAAAAGATTGATATTTGCCTGAATCCATATCCTTCAGTACAGCGCCGTATGCGCCCATTAATGCATATTCTTCCGGGACAAAAAGCTCCTCTAAGCCGAAGACCTCTTTAAAAGCCCTTATCATACCCATGTTAGCTGCTACACCACCCTGGAATGAAACAGGGGTGAGGATTTCTCTCCCGCGTGCTATTGAACCCTTGAAGTTCCTCGCAACCGCAAAACAGAGACCGGCGACTATGTCTTCAACCGGTGTAGCTATCTGTTGCAGGTGTATCATGTCGGATTTTGCAAATACACTGCACCGTCCTGCTATCCTGGGCGGTTTTTTTGATCTCAGGCTCATCTCGCTGAACTCTTCTATAGAAAGCCTGAGCCTCTCGGCCTGCTGGTCGAGGAAAGAGCCTGTGCCTGCGGCACAGACAGAATTCATTGAAAAGTCCTTTGCAGATTTTGAATCTTCCCCTGTAATTATAAGCTTTGAGTCTTCCCCTCCAAGTTCTATAACAGTTCTGATATTAGGATAAAGCCTCCTTGTCGCATATGCATATGCAACGACTTCATTTACCGGTTCTATATCAAGGATACTGCCTATCAGCCTGCCGGCTGAACCTGTAACGGACAGTGAAAAGTGACGAGTGACGAGTGACGAGCCCCTCACCTCTGTAATCCCCCCCTTGGTAAGGGGTGGCGGGGGGGGTAATAACCCATTACTTGTTACTTGTAACTCGCGACACGTTACGGCTTTTAACAGTTCAAGCGCAACCCTCAGGGGTTGCCCCCTGTGCCTCTGATAATTACTGTAAAGGCTGCTGCCTTTCTCATCAAGGACAACAATCTTTACGCTTACTGAACCTGCATCAATACCAATAAATTTCATTTATGAATTATTATAAGGTTTGTTTTTGATAAAATTATACCATAGATTTTTTTATACAAGCTCTTTCTGGATGTTTATAATATAATCAATAAATTAAATTTATAATTTTATATTGATTAATTGAAAAATCTGGCATAGTATTTGTTTAAATATATAGTTGTTTATCAAGCATTTGGATCATGGGAGGCAACTAAATGGGTATCCCTAATAATTCCAGGGGTTTTACATTAATAGAGATCATGATTGTAGTGCTTATAATCAGCGTTCTTGCTGCTATTGCAATTCCAGGATATCTGGGGTTACAGGAAAAGGCAAGAAAAGGAGCGATTACTAGATCAATGGGTGCAGCAGAATCTGAAATCCAGGGCTGGCTTGTATCTGCAAGAAGAGGTACTGCTCTTACCGAAGTTGATTCTAACGGTGATGGGATCATTAATGATAGTGATGTAAATAATTATACCCTCGCTCTTGACCTTACTGTACAAAATCAACTCTGCTCCCGTTATATCATGGCAAAATGGAATATAAGTTCTGAAAGGTCGCCATGGGATCCGGCAAATTCCCTGTGGATTACTGGAACAGGCGTCCCTGGCAGGGTATCATGTTATCATGACCTTAATGGCCGATTGGTAACTATTACTGCTCAAGACACAAACGGGACCGTTTTTTATTCAAAAAATATTACTTCAGATTAATATCCCCAAAGTTTATTTTTTCATTTAATATGACAATATTTATAAACAACTGACAAATTTTGTCATTATGCTTGATATAACATAAATTTTAACATATCATTTGACTGATTTTTTAAATGTCTAAAAGATAAATATAATACTAAAAACTGGCATAAAACCTGCTATTTAAGAATAAGATTCCATAGGATTTTTTAAGGAAAGATTATCTTAAGGAGGTGATGCAACGGCAGTTAATTTCAGCAAATAATAAAGGTGGCTATAGATGATAGCCACTGAAAATCAAAAAGGAGGTATTAAATGTTCAAGGCAGTTAATAATTTAAGGGATCAGAAGGGCTTTACCCTTATCGAACTCCTGATAGTTGTCGCAATCATCGGAATCCTTGCCGCAATCGCAATCCCAGGATATCTCGGCATGCAGGAAAGAGGAAGGAGAGGCTCGGTCCAGAGGGCAGCCGGGGCAGCCGAGGCTGATATTCAGGGTTGGCTCCAGTCAGCAGGGAGGGGCGGTTCCTTGACAGAAGTTGATTCAACTGGTGACGGCATTGTTAATGACTCAGATGCAAATAATACAACCCTTGCAGCTGACCTAATTGTTGCAAGTCAACTCTGCGCCCGCTATATAAACGCAAGATGGACTATGAATTCAGAAAGGTCGCCATGGAATGCAACTAATTCTCTCTGGATGACCGGCACACCTACAAATGGAAGGATTGGGTGTTCACATGCAGCTAATGGAAGGGTAATAATACTTCAGGCCCTCGATAATCAAGGTGCAACTCTTTACAATAAGTCCATATCTGCGGACTAATCTGATATCCATGTTTTTTCATTCAGCCGTGCAGCAAAACTGCACGGCTTTTTTCTGACTTATAATGTATAAACTGCTCAGGAATGAAACTTCAGGTGGTTCATTGATGGTCAAGCTAAGCATAGGGATATTGCTTTTTATCGCATTCCTTTTTAGCTATCTCAGAGAGCCGCTTTGGGATTACGATTTCTGGTGGCATATCGCAACTGGGAAATATATTATTAATCAGGGACACCTTCCAGAAAAAGACCCGTTCAGCTTTACATCAGCTATGGAAGAAAATAAAAATCTTTTCCCAGAAAGGGAAAAGTTTATATTGAAACAGTACTGGCTTGCACAGATTCTGTTTTTCCTGGTTTTCGATAACACAGGATCAAAAGGCATAATATTTATGAGGTCTGCTCTTTTGGCAATGACCGTTTTTTTGGTCTACTGGAGACTTCGGAGATGGTTTGTCAGTATCCCGGTTTCTTATATTTTTTCTGTTGCCTTATTTACAGTGTTAAGAGGATCAACCGGCGAAAGGCCTGTTTTATTTACAATCTTTTTTACAGCCCTCACTTTCTTTTTATTGGAAGTTTTTAAAGAAAGAAAAGATTGGAAAATATTTCTATTGTTACCCATCATGCTTTTATGGTCCAACATGCATGGGGGTTTTATCCTCGGTTTAGTTGTTATCAGCGTCTTTATGCTCGGTGAAGGCATCAAAATAGTATTCAAAAAAGATACCTATTCAAGAGGCGAAGTTTTTATGTTTTATTCTGCTTCCATCATCGCCATAGCAATTTCATTTGCTAATCCAAACGGCTGGGATGCATTTGAAATAAGTCTTTCATCAAAATACAAACTGTTTTATATGAACATAGTGGAGTACCGGCCTCTATTTTATAATTTCTCTCAGAAAATTTCTGAATTTAATTACGGACTTATATTCTTATTTGCAATATTCCCTTTGATATTGATACTGCGGAATCAGAAGATTGAACTGACCCATATAATTCTGCTTGCCGGCACTTTGTTTATGAGCATCCAATCAGCAAGGTTTGCGGTATATTATGCAATAATTGCTGCGATGATTTTAGGCAGAGAGTCCGATATTTTAATTAACAATTTATTCAAGAGAAGATTATCAGAGGCTTTTTCTATCAAGGCAATCAATATATTAACTATTTTCGCATTCATTTCCATATTAATTTTTATTGTCGGCAATTCTAATTTCAATAATATAAAATTTCAAGTTGCAAACCGGTCTTCTGTCCCTGAATCGGCAGTCGATTTTATAGAGAAAAACAGGATTTCCGGCAATATGTTTAACGACTTCGGTTACGGAGGATATATCGCATGGAGACTGTATCCAGGCCAGAAAACATTTATTGATACTCGCAAACTTAACATTACAGTAGACACAGAATATAGATGGATAATTATGGCAAGCATTTCTGCAAAAGAGATAAATCCATCAAAAAATAATACCCCTTTATGGGAAAGACTGTTGAACCACTATAAGATAAATTTTATCCTCTTATCAGCTTTAGATCATTATGGACAGATGATGCCGGTGGTTCTCGAGCTGGTGGAATCCGATAAGTGGGTTGCCGTTTATTCTGACCCTATAACTGTAATTTTTCTAAAAAATGATGAAAAAAACAAAGAGATAATAGAAAAATTCAGACTTATGAAAGAAGATGTTTATAATGCGATTATATTCAGCAGTTCATTAAATGCCTTGTATAATAATGTTAACCCAAGATATCTTTTATCTCTCGGTGATGTCTTTTATAAAATCGGACGCAAGGAAGAAGCCCTCAAAGCCTATAGATATGCACTTGAGAGAATGCCGAATAGTCCTGTCATACAGGAGAAATTTCGCAATTTAGAGTCCGAGCTAAAGGGCAATAATTTATGAAGTGTCAATTGATAATGATAAATAATGACATAAAAGAAAAAATACTTACTTATCTTTTTTTTACAGCTGTTCTTATCAGTTTTTTGGGACCTATCGCTGATGTTGACTTTCCTTTTCACCTTATGACCGGTGAATATATCTATCAACACCGAGAAATACTAAAGGAAGATCCTTTCTCTCTGTCCGGCCAATTTATTGAATCAGACAGAACAACATTTATTCTTTCTCAATACTGGCTTTCACAGGTCATTTTTTATATTCTCTATTCATTTGCAGGACCTGCCGGGATTATTATTCTAAGGTCGACCGTATTCTTTTTATTTATATTTTTAATATGGTTTTCCCTAAAAAAAAGAGGATTTTACTACTCATTTATCATTTCTTCTTTGGCAATCATAATACTCAGACCCTACATTCTTGACAGACCTCAAATTTTCTCATTCCTGTTCACATTGATGCTCATTTTGCTTCTTGAAAGATTCAGAGGGAATTCCGATTCTGCAAAGCCGCTCTTTTTTATTCCACCACTTATGTTTCTCTGGGCAAACATGCACGGTGGTTTTGTTTTTGGCATATCCATTATATTAATTTACACATTTACTGAGTCATTAAAGTATTTCATCAGCAAACCTCATCTTATCGGAAAGTCACAAGGACAGAGGTCATTATTGATATTCCTAGTGACATTATTTTCAGCTATACTCTTCTCTTATATCAATCCAAATTCAAATGAAGCTGTGCTTGTAACCCTCGAATCTCATACAAACACAACTTTATTATTCGAGGGTATCAGAGAATATATAAGTCCTGTACAGGAGTTGGGATTCCCTTATTCTGATAGAGCTTCTCTCTTCGCCTTCTGGATTATTTTTGGTTTTATATCCATTATTATAGCCCTAAAGACAGTAAGGACAAGATCTGTTGATATAACAGTTTTTGCAGCTATTGTTTTCTCTGCAGTAGCAGCATATACCGCTGTAAGATATATACCTTTCTTTTTAGCGCTAAGCTTGCCTTTATCTAAAGACTACAGGTTTTTTAGAAATATAAATTTTGCAAAGCGTTTGAGATCATCCATGATTCTTTATATCCTGTTCTTATTTTTTTGTGTATCAGTCATCTGGTATGGTATCAGAGATTATTCTAACATGTTTAAGATTGCAAAACATCTGGGCTATCCGGAAAAAGCTGCTAATTTTCTCATTGATAACCGTATAGATGCTAATATGTTTAACAATAGTAACAAAGGCAGTTATTTAATATGGAAACTCTATCCTTACTATAAGGTTTTTGCTGATACACGTTATATAAGTGAAGAATCCGTCAGAGATAATAGTATAATCAGTTACGCTTTAGAAGACTATAACCAGCCTTCCAATATAGGCCTTATCAATGCTTTAAGCGCAATGGTCCCCACGGAATTGGGCAAGATAAATATTTCAGTCAGTAATTTTCTAGTTGCTCGAAAGATTAACAAACCTCTCTGGAAAAAACGTTTGGATGAATATAATATAGACCTTATAGTCCATGAAGCTTGTGTTGCGTACACATTGGGAATTTATCCGCTTTTGTTGCGTCTTATAAAAGATAATGAATGGGTCTTGATATACCTTGACGGGACTGCGTTGATTTTTGTGAGAAATACTGAGAAGTACTCAGATATTATAAAAAGATTCAAAAAGCCTAAAGAGCTTATATATGACGAAATTATTCTTGAAACAACACCCTTTGTGATGCAAAAATCTAGTTTTTCTACTCCATATTCTAGTCTTGCATTTGCTCTAATGATGAAAGGAAAAGATGAGGACGCACAAAAGATGATAGATGCCGCTCTTTCACTTGATGACAAAGATATAGTTGCTAATTTTTGCAGTGCTTATCTTTCATTAAAACGAAAGTCAGCTGAAAATCATCCTCTTAAAGAAAAACTGTCTTTTCTATTGAAAAACCATATAAAATGATTATATTTTCCGTTAAAATAATATATGATGTAATAAGAAAGGAGGTCAGAAATGCAGAATCGGGGTTTTACACTTACTGAACTGATAATTGTTCTTGCAATTATCGGTTTTCTTGCTGCAATTGCAATTCCTGGTTATATCGGCCAGCAGAGAAGAGCTGCAAGGACAGAGGCTTCTACAAATCTTCAGAATTTAAGGCTTCTTGAGGAACAATTTTTTTCTGAAAATGGAACCTATGTCGGCGCCAGTGGTGTATACACTGAATTATCCACTACTTTACAGACAGCATTACCCGGATTCAGGCCTGGCAATGCAACAGATTTAAATTATGATTACTCTGTAGTATCGGCTGCAACAACATTCACTGCAACTGCCACTGCCAAACCAGGCAGAAGGGTAGCAGGTGATGCAAACTGTACGATAGATCAGAATAATGTCAGATCAGGTCCGTGCTGGTAAATCTTCCCAGGGAGAAAAGGTATAATTTTCTTCTGCTTGGCTTGGTCGGCATAATATTTATCGGTGCACTGATTTATTCAAACATACTTGACGCGCCGTTTTTTTTTGACGACTATAGCGCAATTGTAGACAATGATAAGATAAAGAATCTAAAAACATCACTTGCGGATATATCAGATAACAGATATCTAACCAATCTCACATTTGCCATTAATTATGCTCTGGGAGGGTTAAAGCCTTTCGGATATCATGCATTGAATAACCTTATCCATATCATTAATGCGCTTCTTGTCTATTATCTTGTCATTCTGACCTTTCGAACTCCGCATCTGAGCAATTCACAAGCATCTGCGCAGTTCATCGCATTTTCTTCCGCCTTTGTTTTTATTGCGCACCCAATCCAGACCCAGGCAGTGACTTACATAGCGCAAAGACCGGCCATTTTGTCTACACTTTTTTATCTGCTTTCTCTTGTTATGTATGTGAAAGGGAGATTGTCACTCATACAGAAACCGGAAATTAAAGGCCACGCGATAATGTTAATCTTTTTCATCATCTCTTGCTTTTCAGCTGTCTTAGCCATGAAAAGCAAGGAAATCGCCTTTACATTGCCAGTTATTGCTGTTCTGTATGAATTCTTTTTTTTCAACAATGATACAGGCAAAAAAAAGAATATTTTTTTATTTCCAAAAAGGTTTCTCTATCTTATACCTTTGCTGTTGACCATGCTTATTATTCCACTCGCAATGATCGATCTTGCAAAACCCATTGCATCATTCGGTGATAATATCGATGCCATTTCGAGAGAAACTGCGAATATAAGCAGGTCTGACTATCTGATGACAGAGTTTAGGGTAATCATAACATATCTAAGACTGCTCATATTCCCTTTCAAACAGAGTATTGACTATTCATATCCCATTTATCATTCTTTCTTCACACCTTCGGTTTTCATGTCATTTCTTTTGCTTTCAGGACTATTAGGTATTGCGATCTATCTTTTCTATGCATCCCGGAAAGGGCACAAGGACTGGAGACTTATATCATTCGGGATATTCTGGTTCTTCATAACACTTTCGATAGAGTCGAGCATTATCCCGATACGTGATGTTATTTTTGAGCATCGCTTATATCTTCCCTCCGCTGGTTTTTTTATGGCTTCTGTTTCTTTAATTGATTACTCTCTGTGCCAAAAAAGAATTAAGATTATAATAATTATTGTTTTTATTGTCTTATTATCTGCAGGCACATATAGCAGAAACATATTATGGAAAGATCCGCAGGCTTTATGGGAGGATGTCCTCACCAAGTTCCCCCAAAATGTCAGGGCAAATAACAGTCTTGGCGTAATTTATAAAGAACAGGGAGATTTCGAAAAAGCAGCGGAGAAGTTTAAAAAAATTTTGGATATAAACTCCATTTATGTTCCTGCCTACTACAACCTTGGTGATATTCAATACAGGTTAGGCAATCATAGAGATGCGATTGCATTTTTCAAGAAAGCTCTTGAACTTGGGCCGAGCTATCATTTCCGTCTGGATACGCTGACTTCTCTTGCCGTAACATATAGCGAGATGGGTGATGATGATAATGCTTTAGAAACCTTTAAAAAGGCTGCATCGCTTTTCCCGGAAGTTGTTACTACACATAATAACCTCGGGCGTCAATATATAAAAATGGGACAATTGGATAATGCGATTGAAGTACTTGAAAAAGCTTTAAGCCTCAGAGAAGCGCCTCAGGTTTTTTACAATCTTTCTGTTGCGCATAAACAAAAAGGCAACAAAGATAAAAGCAAGATGTACTATCAAAAAGCAATGGAATCAAACCCTTGAACAACATCCATATCAAATTGTTCTATGCCTGAATCATATCAATAATTTTTTCTTGCGATTCCAATGAGTGATGTCCCAATGGGCAAAGTCAGGCCATTTGATACAAATCTCTCTGCTTCTGAACACCCAAGGAGCACAGCATTAAAAAACGAATTTATTTTGAATGGATCATCATTTTTTCCACTTATTAATCTTACATACCTCATTGGAAGGTAAAGGGATATAAACATATACTCGATCAACAACGGGTTGAGTTTAACTGCTGCAAAAATTTGTCTTAATTCCTTTTTTGCATATCTCCTTTTATGATAGGATAATTCATCGAAACTGCTCCAGAGTTCTTTTCTGGCAGGAACAGTCAAAACGATTACACCCCCATTCTTAACTACTCTAACTGCTTCTTTAATGTATCTATTAACTCGGCAAGCAAATAGCGCAGCAATATGTTAAACTTGATGCATGGAAAAGATAGATGCAAGAACACTGAATCAGGAAGCGCAGTATCAAATCCGGAGACAGGTAATAAAACTTCGGA
>JBFMDL010000041.1:0-26309 GCA_040753635.1 Nitrospirota bacterium
AGTCTATTTCGATCTTTCTTGCTATAATACTCATGGGCACCTCCTGGGTGATATCTCGTTTCTCTCCGAAACACTGATATTATAACCCTTCAGGCGCCTTCTTTGTTCTCTTATCAGGGAATATAGGGATATTAACAGGCTGACTTTCACATCTTTAATAAAGATAGATATTATATAGTTTATGCTTTATAATTAAAAAAATGTCCTATTTGAATACTTATGATCCATTGCTGGAAGACATATGTATCAAACAATTAAATTATACTTTAAATTCAGGATATAATAGAAATAGCACAGGAGGTTTCAGATTAAATCGTTAAGAAAAACCACGAAAAAAGACATTCCTGAATGTTTTTCTCTGGATCTCATACCCGACCCATTTGTTATCCTGAGATCTGACGGGATAATTTATGATATCAACTCAAATTGTTCAAACCTTATAGGACTGAAGAAAAAAGATATTATCGGCAAGGATTTCAGGAACTTCAATCTTTTTGATAAGCTCGGTGAAACAGTAATGAAATCGCTCTCAAATAAGAAAGAGGATTTTGCCAGGATTGTTTATAAGGATAAACATTTCGATATTTTCATCCTGCCCTTTAAGGAAGATGGCAAATTAAAATTGATACGTATATTTTTCAGGGACATTACGAATTTCGTCCACCTCGAAAAGGAGCTTCTGAAAAGGAACAAGGAACTTATCATAATCAGCACCCTTTCAAACACTTTTATCTCCTCCGAAAATATGGATATTATTGTTGAAGATCTGCTCGAAAAAGTCCTGCTGATAACAGATTTCAGTATCGGCTGGCTTTTGCTCGAAGAAAACCACTCATTTAAAATGAAAACCAGCAGGGGGATTTCATCAGAACTCCAGAGGCATATAGAAGAAGGAGTGCTTGAACCTTTATGCAAAGAGGCAATCAGACTGAGGGAGCCTCTGTATATTGTCGAGTCCTACGATATATCGAGAATCAATCCGCTGGTTAAAGAAGGCATTGTATTTTTAACTGCGATCCCCTTGCTAAGCAACAAAAACCCGATCGGACTTTTATTCCTTGCAAGCAGGGACATCAAAGGAAAATTTTTTGATTTTGATATCGCCACCCTCTTATCGCTTATCGGGAATAATTTCTCGCTTATTCTGGAGAAAATAAAGCTCTTCCAGGAGACAAAACGCCTTTCCATCACAGACGGTCTCACAGGACTCTATAACAGGAGATATTTCAACAAGTACCTGGACATTGAAATTGCCAGGGCGAAAAGGTACAATAATTTCTTTTCGGTAATGCTGTTTGATATTGATAATTTCAAGAAAATAAACGACACCCACGGGCATCAGGCCGGAGATGAAGTTCTCCAGGAATTAGCCAATATATTCAAATCCGTATCCAGGGAAACGGATACGATCGTAAGATACGGAGGAGAGGAATTTATTATAATTCTCCCCAATACTTCTGAAGAGGAAACACTTGCTTTTGCCAACAGGATAAAAATCGCTGTCGAGAATAATATTTTTGTACTAAACAATTCCAAAACTGTAAATATTACATTGAGCGGAGGGATTGCGTCTTATCCGCAGAATGCCGGCGATGCAAAATCGCTTCTTTCCGCTGCTGACGCAGCCCTTTATGCCGCAAAGGCATCCGGCAGGAATAAAATATTGTGTTTTAAGGAAAATATGCATGAAAAAAATATTCAAAAAACCTCAAAGTCTTAAGCCCGCTCCGTTCAGATACTGTCCCGGGTGCGGACACAGCCTTATTCACAGGCTGATAGCTGAATGCATAGACTCATTCAATATCAGGGATAATGTCATAGGCATCGCTCCTGTCGGATGCGCTGTTTTTGCATATGATTATTTCAATTTCGACGTGCTTGAAGTAGCTCATGGAAGGCCCCCGGCCGTCGCTACCGCCCTGAAAAGAGTGATGCCCGATAAAATTATTTTTTCCTATCAGGGGGACGGAGACCTTGCAGCTATAGGCACTTCCGAAATTATACACGCAGCAAACAGGGGAGAAAATCTCTCGATCTTCTTTATCAATAATGCTACATATGGCATGACAGGCGGCCAGATGGCTCCGACAACGCTTACAGGCCAAAGGACAACCACAACCCCTGCGGGGAGAGATATTAAAACATCCGGCTACCCGTTACGCGTATCAGAGCTTCTCTCGACGATTGAGGGCGTTTCATATATTCAAAGGGTGTCTGTAGATTCTTATAAAAATCTTATAACTGCGAAAAAAACCATAGAAAAAGCGGTCAGGTATCAGATAGAAGGGAGAGGATTCAGTTTTGTGGAAATACTCTCTCCCTGTCCAACAGACTGGGGCCTGACTCCGAAGGCTTCCCTTGAGTGGATTAAAACCGCTATGATCCAGGCATACCCGCTCGGGGTAATAAAAGACAAATTCAGGGAGAACGCCTGATTGGAGAGGAAAATAATAATAGCAGGTTCAGGCGGACAGGGGATCCTGTTCTTCGGCAAGGTGCTCGCTTTTGCAGGCATGTATGAATCCAAGGAGGTAACATGGTTCCCTTCTTACGGAGCGGAAATGAGAGGCGGAACAGCCAACTGTACAGTTGTTATCTCTGATGACATGATAGGATCGCCTGTAGTGCTGAATCCTGATATACTGATAACAATGAACAAAGCCTCTCTTGATAAATTCCAGCGCTCTCTTAAAAAAAATGGTCTTCTTTTCTTTGACGGGTCGCTCATAAAAAATCCTGATTTCAGAAGCGACATCGAACCTGTCAGCGTCCCTGCTACAAAAATAGCAAGCTCGATCGGGAACACCAAATCGGCCAATATGGTAATGCTCGGGTCATTAATCGCCAAAACCTCTCTTTTGAAAAAGTCATCAATAGTAAAGATTTTCGAAAGCCGTTCACAACTCGGCAAGAATTCGACCGGGAAGATGAATATAAATTCAGTTCTCGAAGGGATAAAATACATTGAAGATAAGAAAAGCTAAGATATCCGATTCCAGGGACATACATAAACTTATAAATGAATTTGCCCGCAAAGAAGAGATGATACCGAGGTCTATCAATGAGCTTTATGAGAATATCAGGGATTTTATAGTATTTGAGGATAACGGAAAAGTTCAAGGGGTATGCGCGCTTCATGTCCTTTGGGAAGACCTTGCTGAAATCCGGTCACTCGCTGTTAAAAAAGAATATCAGAAGATGGGGATAGGCAAAAAACTGGTAAAAAGCTGTCTGAGTGAATCAAAAAAAATCGGCGTGCTGCGGGTTTTTGTTCTTACTTATCATCCGGCGTTCTTTAAGAAATTAGGATTCTCTGATATTGATAAAGCAAACCTTCCACAAAAGATATGGGGAGACTGCGTCAGGTGTCCGAAATTTCCCGAATGTGATGAACATGCGCTGATTATTAACCTGTAATTAGCGGTAGATATTCGGAAAGGCCGGGGCAGGCTTTGCAAAGAGAAACCCCTGCCCGACACTGATGCCGATATGCTTTAGGGTCTTTAACTCTTCTTCAGTCTCTATCCCCTCAGCAATTACGGTTGAATTCATCTCTTTTGATAGCCCCATTATAGCTTTAATCAGCTCCTGTTTAAGTATATTCTTATCGATCCCCCGTACTATCGAAATATCGAGCTTTATGAACTGAGGTTTCAGTTCAACGACGGTCTCAAGACTTGAGTAACCTGCGCCTGTATCATCTACAGCAATCGCAAAGCCCAGATCAGAGTAATACTTCACAGCCTCCCTGAAAAGGTCATACTGCTCGATCGCCTCTCTTTCGGTAACCTCAAGCACAATATTAAAAGGGTTAAGCTTTAATTCTTCAAGAAACGACTTCAGATATGAATCCCTGAATTCAGGGTCCAGGACCGCAGACGGCAGGCAGTTCAGAAAAAGTTTGTGTCTCGGGCTTATGTCTTTTGCATTCTGCAGCGCCTTTTTCCTGCACAATCTGTCAAGCTCAAACAGCAGGTCTGTCTCAGCAGCTGCGTCGAAAAGGATATAGGGGTTCTCATATTCAGTCCCCTCCGGACCACGGGTAAGCGCTTCATAACCTACGATTTCATTCTTTGAAAGGTCGACAATAGGATGGAAAACCGTCCTTATGCTCTCTTTCAGGATCAACTCCTGTAATTTTTCCTTGTTCCGCATCAGTCTCTTGAATTCCTGGTAACTGGACATCATCTTTGCGTCATCAATCAGTTTGTTAATGAGTCTTTCATCTCTGATAAGAGGGTTATGTATAACTACAGCATATCCTACGACTATCTTCGGCCTCCCCCTTAAATACGGGAATGTTATGGGGAATATGCTCTCATTAAGGCAGTCCGTGATCCTGTCACAGAGATATTCGAGGTCTGTGGGGAAAAAATTCTTGTCCTCCCTCTTTTTGGAAAGGAAAATAATAAACTCATCGCCGCTTATTCCATAGGAAGCAATAATATCATCGCGCCTTATCTCTTTGCCTTTCAAAGCATAAATCACATTTTGTATCTTTTTTATAATATCCACATAATTCTTTTTGCCAAAATGTCTTTCAATCCTGTTAATCTTTGAGCAGTTGATATAAAGCGCTGAAAGAGACAGATTATTGGCAAGAAGGGAACAAACGTCATCGAGCGCATCCTGATAAGCTGGGATTATGTCTTTTTGTTTAAATGACTCTTCCATCTTGTAATATTTAATATGATTCCATACAAAACTTCAAGCAGAAACCCGGATTTGTTTTTTATTGCTTTTCTTCCTGGAAAAGTTTGTATTCTATGCTGTCAACAAGCGCCTGGTAGGAAGCCTCTATGATATTCTCGGAAACACCGACCGTACCCCATTTCTTCTCCTTATCACCGGATTCAATCAGAACGCGCACCTTTGCCCGAGTTCCTTTGCCGGCAGTTAAAACTCGCACTTTATAATCATGGAGTTTAACTTCCTTCAGCTGGGGATAAAATCTGTCGAGCGCCTTTCTGAGCGCATTATCGAGCGCATTAACAGGACCATTGCCGGTTGCCGCGGTATGCTCAATATGCCCGCTTACCCTGAGCATTATGGTGGCTTCGCTAAGAGGCTCTTCACCCTCTTTTCTCTTCTCTATGATTACCCTGAATCCGATAAGATCAAAAAATCTTTTATGGATCCCGAGCGCCTTCTTCATCAGGAGTTCGAATGACGCCTCCGCAGCTTCAAACTGGAAACCCTGGTTTTCGAGGTCTTTCAGTTTTGTCACAATGTCCTGCAACTGGGCCGAATCGCTGGACAGCTTGATACCGAATTCGTCAGCCTTTCTCAAAATATTACTTCTTCCGGCCAGATCTGATATCAGCACCCTCTGGGAATTTCCGACAAGCTCGGGCCTGATATGTTCATAGGTTTCCGGTTTCTTCCTGACCGCACTCACATGGATTCCGGCCTTATGGGCAAAAGCGCTGTCGCCTGTATAGGGCTGGCGCTTGAAGTGTCTCAAATTTGCTATTTCATTCACAAATCTCGATACATCCCGGAGTTTTTTAAGATTTTCAGAACTGATGCATTTCATCCCGAGCTTCAGCTGAATATTTGGAATGATCGAAATGAGATTTGCGTTCCCGCACCTTTCGCCGAGACCATTTATGGTCCCCTGCACATGCGAGGCTCCTAATTCAACGGCGATTATTGAATTGGCTACAGCGCAGTCTATATCATTATGTATGTGGACGCCTACAGGGGCGCTGAAATTCTTTAAGACTTTTTTTACTGTCTCCCTCAGGGTTGTGGTTATGGTACCGCCGTTTGTATCGCAGAGCACCAGACAATCAGTCCCGGCTTCCCGGGCGGCGCTGAGACATTTGAGCGCATATTCCGGGTTGTTGATATAGCCGTCAAAAAAATGCTCCGCATCAAAAAATACCTTCTCTGCATGCTTTTTCAGGTATGAAACAGTGTCATGTATAATATCAAGGTTTTCTCCGAGGGATATTCTCAACGCCTCCTTGACATGAAAATCCCACGTCTTTCCGAATATCGTTATTACAGATGTCCCTGAATCAATCAGGGCCTTCAAAGTTTCGTCATTTGCAGGTTTCTTCCGGGGCCTGTGTGTACTTCCAAAAGCTACTAACTTTGAGTTCCTGAGTTTTAATTTCCCCGCCTTTTTGAAGTATTCTATATCACGAGGGTTTGAACCGGGCCATCCCCCCTCGATATAAAGCACGCCGAGTTCATCAAGCTTCTCTGTAATCCTGAGTTTATCCTCAACAGAGAAAGAGATATCCTCAGACTGTGCACCATCCCTTAAGGTGGTGTCATAAATCTCAATCCTGCGCATATTCCTCCTTACCCTGTTTCCTGTCCCTGAAGTCCGAAGGCTTCATGCAGAACCCTTACGGCAAGTTCGGTAAACTTCAGATCTATAACACAGGAAACCTTTATCTCTGATGTGCTTATCATCATGATATTGATATTATGGGCTGCAAGGGTCTGGAACATCCTGGAAGCAACGCCTGAATGAGTTCTCATGCCAACACCTATAACAGAAACCTTGCTTATATCCTCTCTCTTGTCAGCCCTTTCAGCGCCGAGTCCCTTAGCAACAGACTCTGTCACTTCAAGGGCCTTTTTCGAATCTGTCTTCGGCACTGTAAAGGAAATATCCGCAAATTTCCCGTCACTGCTGATATTCTGGACTATCATATCAACAACGATATTAGCGGAAGCTATTGCCTGAAAAAGCCTGGCTGCTATCCCAGGTTTGTCAGGGACATTAACAACGGTGATCTTAGCCTGGTTTTTATCATAGGCTATTCCTGATACGACAACATTCTCCATATCCTTATCCTCCTCAACAACCAGTGTCCCGGGATTATAGTTAAAACTCGACCTTACAACAACCGGCACATTATATTTCATGGCGAACTCAACAGATCTGGTCTGTAAAACCTTTGCGCCCAGACTCGCCAGTTCCAGCATCTCTTCATAAGATATCTTATCAAGCTTTCTTGCTTCAGGCACAATATTCGGATCTGTGGTATATACACCGTCAACGTCTGTGTATATCTCGCAGAGGTCGGCTTTAACCGCTGCAGCAATCGCAACTGCCGAGAGGTCGGATCCTCCCCTGCCGAGTGTTGTAACCTCGGTTTCTCCTTCGGTAATACCCTGAAAACCGGCAATGACTACTATATATCCGTCATCAATAGCATTTTTTATCCTCTCTCCCGAAATCCTTTCAATCCTGGCCTTGGTATGAACGGTATCGGTTATTATCCCTGCCTGTCTCCCTGTTAATGCCAGGGCCTTATGTCCCAATGCCTCGATGGCTATTGCGGTAAGGGCGCTGGTAACCCTCTCCCCGGATGAAAGGAGCATATCCATTTCTCTCTCATTCGGGTTCGATGATATCTGATGGGCAAGGCCGATAAGCTTATCTGTCTCACCCGCCATGGCGGATACTACAACAATGACATTATTCCTTTCTTTCGCAGTGTTTATAACACGTTCTGCAACTGCTTTGATTCTTTCTATCGTACCGACCGATGTGCCGCCGTATTTTTGCACTATAAGAGCCAATTAATTTCTCCTCCGCATGATGTTATTCCCCCTTTATGAAGTAATCCATCAATTTAAACCCCTTCTCGAATGAAAGCAGACCCTTTCTTTTAAGTATATCTTCATTGAATTTTACCTTTCTGTTTTTCAGCCTTTTTCTGCTGTCGAAAATAACAAAGGGCACGGGTTCATCTGTATGTGTCCTTAGATCTACAGGGGTTGGATGGTCGGGCATAACCAGGATTCTGCATTCATCAAATTTTTTAACCCCCTCAATGACCGTACCAACCACAAGAGCGTCAAAATCCTCTATCGCCTTTATTTTGTCAATATAATTACCTGAGTGTCCTGCTTCATCAGGCGCTTCGACATGTATATACACAAAATCAACCTTTTTAAGCGCCCGGAGCGATGCCTCGGCCTTGCCTTTATAATTAGTATCAAGATAACCGGTAATTCCAGGCACATCCAGAATCTTGAAGCCGGCAAATATACCCAGCCCCCTGGTCAAATCGACTGCAGATACAAGGGCTCCTTCTATAGAATACTTTTGTTTGAATGCCGGAAGTTTAGGCTTCCTGCCCTGTCCCCAGAGCCAGATACTGTTGCCCGGATTTTTACCTTCTCTTACCCTGTTTCTGTTAATCGGGTGGCTTTCCAGGATATTGACCGAATCCATCATTAAATTCCTCAGCACGTCATCGCCTTTCCCGACAGGGAGATAGTCCATTATATCTTTTCCGATAATATCATGAGGAGGAACGCATTCGATGTCCTTCAACCCCTTAGACCATACCATCAGATGCCTGTAACTTACACCAGGATAAAATTTGATCAAATCCGTCCCGAGATTTTCATTAACGTCTTCTATAAGTTTTCTTGCCTCATCCGTTGTGATATGGCCGCTGCTGTAATCCTCCATTATTGCCCTGGTTTTGTTTCTGTTATATTTAAGGGTAACCAGATTGCACCTGTATGCAACGTCGTCTTTCTTAAGTTTCACGCCTATACTTGCAGCTTCAAGAGGCGCCCTGCCCGAATAAAATTCAAGCGGGTCATAACCAAGTATACTCAGATTTGCGACATCAGAGCCCGGATGCATTCCTTCCGGAATCGTTCTAACGCTTCCAAGAATTCCCTCGGAAGCCAGCTTGTCCATGTTGGGAGTAAATGCCTCCTGCAGGGGGGTCCTGCCGTTCAATGCCTTTAAGCGCCTGTCGGCCATACCGTCACCGATGATTACAATATATTTCATAGAATATCCTTGATTATCTTCTCAACAACCTTTAAATCTGCCTTTACTTTTACAGGTTCCTTCGAAACCCTGAAGACGGTATCAGGGTCTTTAAGTCCGTTGCCGGTCAGTGTGCATACCACACTGTCGCCGGATCTGAAATAACCTGTGTTATAAAGTTTTATGACACCCGCAAGAGAAGCTGCTGAGGCAGGTTCGCAGAAAATACCTTCAGCCACTGCTATAAGACTGTATGCATTCAATATCTCATCGTCGGTGACAGCGTCTATTCTGCCCCCGGATTCCTCTTTTGCAGTCAATGCCGCTTTCCAGCTTGCCGGATTCCCGATCCTGATTGCCGTTGCTATCGTCTCCGGATTATCAACCTTTTTGCCAAGCACAATAGGAGCTGCGCCTGCTGCCTGGAATCCGAGCATAATCGGAAGAGTTGCGATTTTTTTTGCCCTGTTATATTCTCTGTAGCCCTTCCAGTATGCTGTAATATTGCCGGCGTTCCCTACGGGCAGGGCATGGTATTTTGGAGCGAATTTAAGCTGGTCGCACACCTCGAATGCAGCGGTTTTCTGCCCTTCGATCCTGAACGGGTTAATCGAATTTACAAGTGTTATCGGATATTCGGCTACGAGGGCTTTTACTATATTAAGCGCTTCGTCAAAATTTCCCTCTATCTGCATTACATAGGCCCCGTGCACCATGGCCTGAGAAAGTTTTCCAAGCGCTATCTTCCCTTCGGGGATAAGAACAATAGCTTTCAGCCCCGCCCTTGCTGCATACGCTGCAGCCGCTGCTGACGTATTGCCTGTAGATGCGCATATCACAGCCTTTGAACCATGCTCCGCTGCCTTTGACAGAGCAAGGGTCATACCTCTGTCCTTGAATGATCCTGTAGGGTTTGCACCTTCAAATTTAAAATACAGATCCAGTTCAAGGCCGATCTTTGCCTCCAGGTTTATAGCCTTTATGAGAGGCGTATTGCCTTCATTTAATGTCACGATAGTCGTCGCATCTGTTACCGGCAGAAAGTTTCTGTATTCCTTGATTATTCCTTGCCATGCCATTTTGAACTCATCTCTCCTTTATCATATTACTTCTGATACCGACTCACTCAACTATATCGCCCTCAACAAGCTCAACTTCTATTCCCTTCCCCTTAAGCCAGTGTATGCCTTTTTCAAGATTTTCATCGGAGCCTTCAAGTTCAAGTATCATTTCGCCTACTGTTTCAGTAACTCTCGCCCTTCTGATATTCGGCATTACGTCAAACTGTTTTGCCATTGTAAAAATCACGGGCTCCTTGATTAATTGTTGAGGGAAAGTCAGCTTAACTCTTCTCTTCATTGTCGCCTCCTTATAGTTAGGAGTATGCGGTATGATATAAGAAATAAGGACATTTCTTCCTATTGTCTACCGCCTACCGCTTAATAAATTTATGCCCCGCCTGCTATGGCAGGCACGATTGAAACCTCGTCGCCATCTTTCACTGCCGTCTCTTCACCGTTAAGGAATCTTATATCTTCTTCATTGACATAAATATTTACAAACCTTCTGATCTTGCCGTTTTCAGAAATACGTTCTGCGATCCCGGGGAACCTTTTGTCAAGATCATCGACAAGAGATATTATTGTCCCGGTTGAACCTTCGACCTCCTCCCTGCCCTGAGTGAGTCTCTGTAACGGAGTGGGAATTCTTACTTTTACCGCCATTTATTATCCTCCTTATAATTCGCTGCCTTTTTTTATTTTTTCAAGCACCTCTTCAAAAGAGGCCAGGTTTGGTTTTATATAATGTGGTGAAATAGCATGCCCCTGCAGGGCTTCCTGAGTCTTAAGGCCGTTGCCTGTAATGCAGATAACTGTAATCTCATCTTTCTTTATCCTGCCGGTCTGGACAAGTTTTATTGTCGAAGCCAGCGTAACGCCTCCTGCTGTTTCTGCAAAAATTCCTTCCGTTTTTGCAAGAAGTTTTATTGCATCGATGATTTCCCGATCGGTGACATCCTCAGCATATCCTTGAGTCTCTCTCACAACCTGTGTTGCGTAAAAACCGTCTGCAGGATTACCTATAGCAAGAGACTTGGCGATTGTGTCTGGCTTTACAGGCCTTATAACGTCGCTTCCCTGTTTTATTGCCGTTGATATGGGAGAACATCCTTGAGCCTGTGCAGCGAATACCCTGGTATTAAGTTCCTTTATTATCTTTATGTCCTTGAATTCCTTGAAGCTCTTCCATATCTTGGTAAGCAGTGAGCCGCTTGCACAGGGGACCACAACATTGTCAGGGGCCCTCCATCCAAGCTGTTCGATTATCTCGAATCCAAGTGTTTTTGAGCCTTCGGCATAGAAGGGCCTGATATTAATATTAACAAAAGCCCATTTGTACTTATTCGCAATCTCGCTGCAGAGCCTGTTGACTTCATCGTAATTGCCGTCAACAGCAACGAGATTTGGCTCATAAACCAGGGAAGCGATTATCTTGCTGGCCTCGAGTGTTGCCGGAATGAAAATAAATCTGTTAAACCCTGCCCTTGCTCCATGGGCCGAAACAGAATGGGCGAGATTGCCTGTTGAGGCGCATGCAACTGTGTCGAATCCGAATTCTTTTGCCTTGGTCAGGGCAATCGATACAACCCTGTCCTTGAAAGAGAGCGTCGGATGGACTACTGTATCATCCTTTACATAAAGTTCATCGATACCGAGGACTTTCGCAAGATTATCCGCCTTTATAAGGGGGGTAAATCCTGAATTAAGCCCGACCAGGGGTTCGCCGTCTATCGGCAGCAGTTCCCTGTACCTCCATAAATTCCTGGGACGTTTTTCTATTTTCTTTCGATTTATTGCCTTTGATATGAGTTTATAGTCATAGGACGCCTCGAGAGGTCCGAAACAGAACTCACATACATAAATCGGTTCAACAGGATATTCTCTTCCGCACTCTCTGCATTTAAGACCTTTTACATATCCCATACTGCCACCTCCTCCAAAAAAAGGTTATATATTTTACTTCAAATGTCATGATAATTTAAAGGACAGTTATAAATTTTAATGGCAACCTTATCAATAAATGGCCGGCACTGTGAAACAGGGTTATAATCTGCGGCAATACGCCCTTTATTTCCTGTTTTTTGCCTTATCCCAGAGTGCGTCCATCTCTTCAAGCGTCATTTCCGAGAGCTTTCTCCCGATATCTGCTGCAGCCATTTCAACAAACCTGAAGCGGGATATGAATTTGCTTATAGTCTTTCTCAGGGCGTCTTCAGGATTAACCCCGACAAATCTTGATATATTAACCAGCACAAAGAAGATATCTCCGAGCTCATCCTCTATTTCATCCTGTTTCTTTGCCTTAAGGGCCTCCTTGAACTCCCCGAGTTCTTCATCAAGTTTATGCAGGACATCCTCAACCTTTTCCCAGTCAAATCCAACCCTGGATGCCCTGTCCTGAAGCCTCTGGGCAAGAAGCAATGAAGGAAGAGTCCTCGGGACGCCATCTATCACCGAGTCCCGTTTCTTTCCCTCCCTCTTCTTCTGGGCTTCCCAGTGCACCAGGACTTCTCCCGGGGTTTTATAATCAGCATCTCCAAAAACATGCGGATGCCTTGCGATCATCTTCTTCGCTATATTATCAAGTACATCAGACATATCGAACTCGCCTTTTTCTTTTGCCAGCTGACACTGAAAAACTATCTGAAAAAGAAGGTCACCGAGTTCTTCTCTTAACGCTTCAGGATTTTTTTCGTCAATAGCTTCAAGGACTTCATAAGTTTCTTCCACTATAAAAGGTTTGAGAGACTCCCTTGTCTGTTCCTTGTCCCACGGGCAGCCCCTTTCCCCCCGGAGCATAGACATTATATGGAGCAGTTCATTAAGATCCATTTTTATTATGTTATGTATGGTGTTATTATTTGTCAAACATCACTGCTGTCCAAAATAATTTCAAATATACATAAGAAGGCGGGATGTTGAGGAAACAGAATAACGACACCCTGAAAATCAATCCACAAACAATTACAAAATAACACAAATACAGAGTTATCGTTAATACGTTTATTTAACAAAGTCGGGGTCTGACATTTAATAATCATGTCGATTTATTCTGTTTTCGAGGCATTCCGCCTTCTGTAAAGTTTTATTCTGGACAAGTATGGTCAAACATAACCAAAAATAACAGGGGAATATTTGACTGTTGAACTTTCATTCGCTTATGTTATTTAATAATCAGTATGACGGAACTCACACCATTAATGAAACAATATTTCAGCGTAAAGGAAAAATATACCGATGCGATCGTCTTTTTCAGACTCGGCGATTTCTATGAAATGTTCGGCGAAGATGCTGAAAAGGCTTCAAGGATTCTCCAGATTGCCCTGACAACAAGAGACAAGTCCAGGGACAATCCTATCCCTATGTGCGGCATTCCTTATTTTGCGTCGGAGTCGTATATTTCAAAGCTGATAAAAGCCGGATACAAGGTGGCAATATGCGAACAGATGGAAGACCCCGGGGAAATTAAAGGTATTGTTCCCAGAGAGGTTGTAAGGGTGATCACCCCCGGAACTCATGCGCCTGAAAACCCGAAAGAAAATACATATATAATCAGTATATTCCCCGCAGGCAATAAACACGGGGTAGCTGCTGCGGATATATCAACAGGAGAATTCATAATCTTCGAAACAGAGGAAAATATTGAAGATGAGATCAACAGGTTCGAACCCAGAGAAATTCTGATACCTTCCAGCATTAAGGAGAATATCCACTATAGAGAAATACTTTCAGGGTTTTTTATATCGGACCTTGATGACTGGCTCTATGACTATTCAGAGGCCTACAGAACACTATTAAAGCATTTCAGAGTTTCCTCGCTTGAGGGATTCGGCTGCGAGGTGTTTTCATCTGCAATTTCAGCAGCGGGCGCCCTGGTAGGTTATCTCGAAAATACCCAGAAAGAAGCGCAGGTATTCAAAAAAATTACGCCCGTTCAACAGACTTCTTATCTGTTTATGGATGCCACAACACAGCGCAACCTCGAATTAACCCATAACCTTAAAGACGGTGAGCGCGAAGAAACGCTTCTCTGGGTTCTTGATGAAACTCTCACGCCGATGGGCGGAAGGTTTATGAGAGCGGTCATACTCCGCCCTTTAACTTCTGCTCCGGAAATAAAGAAAAGGCTTGAATCGGTAGAATACCTGACTGAAGATTTTGAACTGCTTGAAGAACTCCGGACTTCATTAAGAAAAATACAGGATATCGAAAGACTATCTTCGAAAGTCTCATCCGGCAATGCAAATGCCAGAGACCTCATAGCGCTAAAAAATTCTGTTTCACATCTCCCGAAAATCAAAAAAGCACTTTCAGCGTCAAAGGAATACAATATCAAATCTTTCTCTGATGAAATATCAGAATTTTCTCTTCTCAAAGAGCTTCTCGATAAAAGCATAGTGGACAATCCTCCTCTCAGTATAAAGGACGGAGGATTTATCAAAGAGAAATATAATAATGATGTCGACACTTTAAGAAATATAACCACAAAAAATAAAGATTTTATTGCTGAAATGGAATCAAGAGAGAAAAAGAGGACGGGCATATCATCACTGAAAATAGGATATAACAGGATTTTTGGCTATTACATCGAGGTCACAAAATCCAACCTCGATATGGTCCCCGAAGATTACATAAGAAAACAGACCCTTGTCGGAAGCGAAAGGTTTACAACCCCGGAACTTAAAGAATATGAGAACAGCGTCATAGGTTCCGAGGAAAGGCTCAAGAATCTTGAATATAAGATTTTCCAGGAAATCCTTGAATCAATCCGGCAGGAATCCGACCAGCTCCTGGAAACCGCCAATGCCCTGGCAAACATAGATTTCCTCTCGTCCCTGGCTGTAGTTGCCAAACGTTACAACTATTCAAAACCCGTGATTGTTGAGGAAAATATAATCGATATATCAGACGGAAGACATCCTGTTCTTGAACGTGTGCTGCGGGAAGAAAGATTCATTCCCAACAACACATATATGGACGTCGACGGCAGCATGCTGCTGATAATCACCGGCCCTAATATGGCAGGAAAATCTACATACATGAGACAGGTTGCCCTGATTACGCTGATGGCGCAGATGGGCAGCTTTGTTCCAGCGGCATCAGCGCAAATCGGTATAACCGACAGGATATTTACACGGATAGGGGCATCTGACTTCATATCAAAAAGTCAGAGCACTTTTATGGTTGAAATGATAGAAGCGGCAAATATTATAAATAATTCAACTTCCAGAAGCCTGATAGTTCTTGACGAAGTTGGAAGGGGCACAAGCACCTTCGACGGGATAAGCATCGCATGGGCCATAGCGGAACACATCGTAACTGTCATAAAAGCCCGCACTCTGTTTGCAACGCATTACAACGAACTCACCGAACTTGCCCTTATTCATGAGGGGGTAAAAAATTATAATATATCCGTCCGGGAATGGGGAGACGAAATAATTTTCCTGAGAAAAATAGAGGATGGCCCGGCAGACAAAAGCTACGGCATTCAGGTGGCAAGACTTGCAGGCGTTCCGGACAGCATAATAAATCGGGCAAAGGAGGTTCTCAACAATCTTGAGAACGAAGAACTCAATGAATTCGGGAAACCAAAATTCGCAAGCAAAAAATCAAAAAAACCGAAAGAACAGATGGATCTTTTTTCATCCGTGAACGACTCTGTCGTGAGTGACCTTTTAACGCTTGACATCGAAAGTCTCAGCCCTGAAGACGCACTTGCAAAAATCATCGAACTGAGACAGAAGATCAGATTCTGAATCTCATACATAAGTTTTATATATTCTTGTCTTATATCTTTCTTGACAAAGATGAAAATGCTATGATAAGAAATCAAAACGATGTAAATGTATAATAAGGAGGGGAAAATGAATCCAGACGATATTAAATATCACAAAGAACACACATGGGTAAAGGTTTCAGGGAAAAAAGCTACCGTCGGTATCACTGACTACGCACAGGATGCTCTTGGCGACATCGTCTACATTGACCTGCCGGAAATCGATATTTCGGTAGAGGCTAATTCTGAAATCTCCGAGATAGAATCTACAAAGGCCACATCATCTGTCATATCACCTGTAAGCGGAAAGGTCATAGAGGTCAATGAGGAGCTTTCGGAGTCTCCTGAAATCATCAATGAAGACCCCTATGGAAAAGGCTGGATCACAGTCCTTGAACTCGAAAATTCTTCTGAACTTGACGATCTTATGGATGTTTCCGAGTACGAGAAATATGTCGAAGAGGAATCTAAATGAGACTCACCATTCTCGGGGCAGGTCCTGGCGGATATGTTGCAGCGGTCAAGGCGGCTCAGTTAGGCGCCAGCGTTACAGTTGTGGAAGATAAAGAGGTGGGAGGCACATGCCTGAACCGTGGCTGTATCCCGACAAAGACAATGATCGCTTCAACCGAGATTCTTTCGAAAATTAAGGATCTTGATAGCTTCGGGATCGAACTGAATGGCAGTATTACACCCAATCTTTCAAAGATTATTGCAAAGATAAACAGGGTTGTCAGCACGCAGGTAAAGGGGATCAAAGGTCTCTTCAAAAGCTGGGGGATTACTTTAAAGGAAGGCAGGGGGGTCTTGATCTCACCGAACGAAATCGAGGTTACATCAACGGACGGGGATAAAGAAAAAATTGAAACCGACAAAATAATAATCGCAACAGGCTCAAGACCTGCACAAATACCTGCTTTCCCTTTTGACGGAAAAAAAATCATATCATCCACGGAAGCGCTTGAGCTCACCAATATTCCAAAAAGCATGCTTGTTGTAGGCGCCGGCGTGGTTGGATGCGAATTCGCATGCATTTACCGAGAACTCGGCACCGAGGTCACGGTCATTGAAATGCTGCCGAGGGCAGTGGCAACCGAAGACCATGAAATTTCAGAGCTTCTGGAAAAGGAACTTAAAAAGAAAAAAATCAAACTTATTACAAATATAAAGGTTGACAGAGTTGATGTAAGGGACGACGGTGTACATGCATTCCTGTCAGACGGGAAGGAACTTATTTCCGAAAAAGTCCTTGTTTCAATAGGCAGAGCTTTAAACAGCGGAGATATCGGGCTGGAGGAAATTGGCGTCGGCAAAGGCAGCAGGGGAGAGATAGCAGTGAACAATAAAATGGAAACAAATGTCCCCGGTATTTATGCAGTAGGCGATGTCACCGGAGGGATTTTACTTGCTCATATAGCTTCAAGAGAGGGCATAGTCGCGGCAAAAAACATAATGGGCATTGAAGACATAATAGATTACAACGTTGTGCCTTCCGCAATTTTCACTTCCCCTGAGGTAGCGTCTGTAGGCTTGAGGGAGAATCAGGCAATAGAAAAGGGCATTAAATTCAGGACAGGCCGCTTCCAGTTCAGGGCTCTCGGCAAGGCACATGCAATAGGAGAAATAAACGGGTTCATTAAGATATTATCTGAGGAATCAACCGACAAAATCATAGGCGCGCACATAATAGGCCCGCATGCATCGGATCTTATACACGAAGCTGCCGTTGCAATGAATGCAGGGCTGAGAGCCCGTGATATTGCCGGAACTATCCACGCACACCCTACGCTGTCGGAAGGCGTAATGGAGGCTGCAGAAGACGTGCATGGTGAAGCAATTCATGTACCCAAAAAATGAACCTGGAATATAATCACAATGTTTCAGAACAGGGAAACAGAAGACTGGGTTTCAAATTCGAAGTTTACCAATAAGATTCTCTTCTCAGAGATAGATGTTCTCCTGCGTGCCCTTGACAGGTTTTTCAATATAGAGAACCTCACGATTTCCAATGAAGATCTCACAAGTAAAAATTTTTACGACGAGTTGGTAATGGTAAGGGATTCGATCCTGAGGGTGCTGGGTATACTCGAAGTCGTTATACCTGAAAGCAGGAAAAACGCTTACTGGTTCCAGAAATTTGCGGAGACAAAATACCTTACAGACCGGAGGAGGGACAAGTTCCGTGAAGACCTCTACAAGCAGGACTCACCCGAAAAAGGACTTTATCTTCTATATGATTCTTTTATTAATCTCAAGGGCGTTATCACGGACCTTATCCGCACAGGCAACATTTCATATCTCGGCTTCAGCAATATCGGTCATCTTATAAGCAAAGAAATAAGAGAAAATATTTTTTTCAATCCTTTCAGGAAAGATATGGATCCGGAATTGGACGTTATAAATAACGTGGAAATATCCGAAATTGTCAAAAACCTGAAGGATAAGGATTTTAAAAAATACATCTCAATCATATATTTATATCTGTTCAGGTTTATACGCTTTATTGGTTTTATCGACATTTCAACGCAGCGTTCTATTTCTCTGAATTCTTCTTTCATGATACTTATACTGCTCAGGTCTGAGATAAGCATCTTCCAGAACTACATTGAAAAAACTATTAAAAAAATCAGGGGGCCTGACCTTGAGATGCTTCTAAAATCAATTTCGTATCAGTTTTCCATGGAAACAAGAAGGGTCTACCTGCAGGAACTCAAGGATATTCAGCGTAAAAAGGCCTCGGTCCATTTCAGGGGGAAAATAGAGAACAGTCACGGCATACTGAAAAACCTTACCGAGCACAGCATAGTTCAGCTGTCGCAGTTCTTTAAGCCTGAAATAAAAGGAGAGCAGATATTCGACAGTTTTGTTACAAAACTTGAACAATCCCTGCGTTTGAGGGAAGACATTTTTGTCCTCCATAAATTTATCACCATACTCGAAAGCAAGGCAGGTAATTCACGGGAACGCCTGAAGGTCTTTTCTTCGCTGAAAAATTATATGTTGTATTTTGAAAGTTTTACTTTCAGGCTGCTGAGATATGAGGACTATGAAGAATTCTTGCTCTTCTTCAACGAATTGAACTCTGTGAAAAAAGACGTTATCACAGGGGCGGGATTCCATAAAGTTCTGGAAAGGATAATACACTTTAAAATTTATTTGGAAACTACCCTGAGGCATATAGCCAACCGATCGGAACTGAACAATAAGTCACTCGACCTGGAGAGGGTGGAAGCTTTACTGAAACAATATCTATAATTATTAGGAAGACAGGAGACGGGATTAAATTGTATAATTTTCAGATTTCTTGTTTCCGGTTTCTTAATTTCAACTTTTTCACCGGGAGGCGACAATGGGAAAGATTGTTGATTTTATTGCGAGGGAAATTATCGATTCAAGGGGAAATCCGACAATAGAGGTCGATGCGTATCTTGACAGCGGGGTTATAGGAAGGTCAGCCGTCCCGTCAGGTGCTTCCACAGGTAAAAGAGAGGCTCTGGAGCTCAGGGACGGGGGCAAAAGATTTCATGGAAAAGGCGTCCAGAAGGCGGTAAGGAATATATTCGAGAAGATAGCTCCAAGGCTTAGGGGGATCAATTCAGAAGACCAGATATATATAGATAATTTATTAACAGAGCTTGACGGCACTGCAAATAAAAGGAGGCTGGGGGCAAACGCAATACTCGGGGTCTCAATGTCGGTCTGCAAGGCAACAGCTATAGAGTCCGGGCTGCCCTTATACAGACATATAGGAGGCTGCAATGCAAAGGTGCTGCCGGTACCTATGATGAATATAATGAACGGCGGTGCGCATGCAGACAATAATCTCGACATTCAGGAATTCATGATCCTGCCGGCCGGGCTTCCCGATTTTTCTTCTTCTTTAAGAGCCGGCTCGGAAGTCTTTAATACCCTGAAGAAAATACTGAAAAGCAAAGGATTGAACACATCTGTTGGAGATGAGGGAGGATTTGCGCCAAATCTTTCAAGCAATGAAGATGCCATATTGCTAATTTTACAGGCTATCACTGATGCGGGATATATACCGGGAAAAGAGATTTATCTGGCTCTTGATGTTGCCGCTTCGGAATTTTTTGAAAAAGGCCGCTACAGTTTTGAAGGTAAAAAAATTACATACCATGATCTTATAAAATATTATGAAAAGATATTATCCAGATATCCTATACTCTCTGTTGAAGACGGCCTTTCGGAAAATGACTGGGAAGGCTGGGAAGCCCTTACATCCGGCCTGGGGAAAAAGGTTCAGCTTGTAGGTGACGACATCTTTGTAACCAACACAAAATTACTGAAAAAAGGCATTGACAGAAAAGTTGCAAACTCGATACTCATAAAACTTAACCAGATAGGCACTGTGACCGAAACTCTCGACGCCATCGAAATGGCAAAAACAGCCGGATATACTGCTGTTATCTCCCACAGGTCCGGTGAGACAGAAGACACGTTTATTGCGGATCTTGCTGTTGCCTGCAATACCGGTTTCATAAAAACCGGCTCTATTGCAAGGAGCGAGCGTGTAGCGAAATACAACAGACTTCTTGTAATCGAGGAAGAACTCGCCGGCTCGGCTATATACAAAGGCAGGGAATCATTTTATAATTTAAGATAATGAGTACAAATAACCTTCTGAGAAAACAGGTATTGTCTGAAATAAGGAAGAGAAGGCTTATTTTTTTTACTTTTATAATCCTGAGCACTATTTATCTTTCCATCAGTCTTGTATTCGGTGATATGGGTCTTTTTAAATACATTGAACTCAAAAAAACAAAAAGCGGTTTAGAAAAACAGATAGCCGAAATAAACAGACAGAACGTACAGTTAAAAAACCAGATAAAGTTACTTAAAGAGGACCCTTTTTTCAGAGAAAAATTTGCAAGAGAGGAATTTGGTTTAGCCAGGCCTGACGAATATATATTCCAGTATGACAGATAAACCCCTGTATATTTCATTTGTCTGGCATATGCACCAGCCTTTTTATAAAGACCCTTTAAACGGCACTTACAGGCTGCCATGGGTGCGCCTGCACGGCACTAAAGATTATCTGGATATGGTCGAAATATTAAGGGATTTCCCGGAGATAAAACAGAATTTCAATCTTGTGCCTTCGCTGATCGAACAGATCCTTGACTATTCGGAAAACAACGCTCAAGATGTTCATCTGCAGATAAGCAGAAAAAGGGCCTCTGATCTGAACAATAGCGAAAAATTGTTTATTCTCGAAAATTTCTTTCTTGCAAACTGGGAAAACATGATTAAACCGTTCCCCAGGTATTATGAACTCCTTCTGAAAAGAGGAACCAGGATTATAAAAAGCGATCTTGCGCGCGCTGCGAATTATTTCAACGAAGGTGATTATCTCGACCTTCAGGTGCTTTTCAATCTATGCTGGATAGACCCTGTATTCAGAAACAATGACCATTTTTTGAAATATCTTTCTGAAAAAGACCGAAATTATTCAGAGGAAGACAAGGGAACCCTGCTCGAAAAACAATTAGAGATCCTGAGAAGGATTATCCCCGCTTATAAAAAGATGGCTTTGGAAGGGCGTATAGAGCTGTCATTTTCTCCATTTTATCATCCTATACTACCCCTGCTCTGTGATACCAATATTGCAAAGGTTTCAATGCCTGATGTGAGACTCCCCGGACAAAGGTTTGCTCATCCTGATGACGCGGAAAAACAGATCGCCGATGGACTAAGTTTTTTTGAAAAAGTATTTGACTACAGGCCTTCCGGAATGTGGCCGTCAGAAGGATCAGTGAGCGAGGAAGTTCTCAGGATTGCTGCAGGACATGGCGTCAAATGGATCGCGACTGACGAAGGTGTCCTTGCCAATTCCATAAACAGGAAATTAAGGGATCAGTCCGGACGCATAACGGACCCCGGCCTGCTTTATACACCTTACTCAATTAATAATGTTTCGATAGTCTTCAGGGATCACACAATTTCAGATCTCATCGGCTTTGTATATTCCCAGTGGGACGCAAAAAAAGCTGCCGAAGACCTTATCGCCAGATTACTGGACATACGGAACTCAATGTCAATGGAACGCCCGCGTCTGGTATCAATTATCCTCGACGGTGAAAATGCATGGGAATATTATAAAAATGACGGCAGAGATTTTTTTCTCTATCTTTATGAAGGTCTCATTAAAGAAGAAAGACTCAAATCAATTACAATTTCAGAATTTATCAATGATTCAGGGAGCGGCGAAAATCTTGAACGCCTCCATCCGGGCTCGTGGATAAACTCTAATTTCGGAATCTGGATAGGACATGAAGAGGATAATCTTGCCTGGGATTATTTATCTGAAACAAGGGATGCGCTTCAGGCCTTCCAGAAGGAACACTCTGAAATAAACCTTGAGAATGCATGGAAAGCTATTTATGTAGCAGAAGGCAGTGACTGGAACTGGTGGTACGGGGACGAGCACACCACCGAGACCCAGGAAGACTTCGATGAGCTTTTCAGATTTAATCTGATGAAAGTCTATAAAGAAACCGGCAGGGATGTACCATCACGTCTTTTCGTCCCCATACTGCGGCTTGACAGGGAAATCCCCCCTACACTTGTAATCAGAGGGTTTATAAAGCCCGTAATAGACGGTTTTGTGACGAGCTATTACGAATGGTATCAGGGCGCCCAGCTTGACGTAAAAAAGTCCGGCGGCAGCATGCATAAATCTGAAAGTCTGTTTTCTTCCATCTATTACGGCTTTGACAAAGACACCCTCTTTTTAAGAATTGATCCTTTGTTGCCGTTTGGTGATTTTCATGAAGAAATCACTATTTCAATTATAACCTCAAACCCCGCTGATATCAAAATAACCTGCCCTGTCAAAGGGCCCACGCTGCGTGCTGAACTTTTCGAGAAAATAAATGAGACATGGTCGAGAACAAAACAACTGAACGATATCGCTGTCCAGGATATATTTGAAATCGGCATCCCCTTCTCTGATCTGAAAGCAAAGGAAAAAGACGAGATAAACCTCTTTATTTCTGTCAGAAAAGGCGCCGAAGAGATAGAACGATGCCCATGGAGGGGTTACATTAACATCATAGTCCCTACCGAGAATTTTGAAGCAATGATGTGGTATTGAATAACTGTTTTGAGCTCATTGTTCAGGGCGCGATAATTAATCCGGTAACCGGACTGCTGTCATGAAGGCACTTATACAGAGAGTTTCAGAGGCAAAAGTCGATATTAAAGGCAAAACGACCGGCAAGATCGGCAGGGGGATTCTTGTTTTTCTGGCTATTGAGAAGGGAGATACCGGAAAAGACGTTGAATATATATGTAAAAAAATATCAGGTCTCAGGATCTTTGAAGATGCCTACGGCAAGATGAACCTCTCAATAAGAGACGTAAAGGGGCAAATCCTCATTGTCTCCCAGTTCACGCTTGCAGCTAACTGCCGCAAGGGGAACAGACCGTCTTTTGACAATGCCGAAGACCCGGGAAAGGCTTATGAGATATATTCAAAGGTCGTCGAAAGATTAAAACTGGATAACATTCCACTGGCAACAGGGGAATTTTCAGCATATATGCAGGTTTATCTAGTTAACGAAGGTCCTGTCACAATTCTCATAGATTCAACCAGGTAGGCTTTCAATTAAATATATTTATCTTATTGTTGCAAAAAGTCCTTGCCCTGCAACACCCCCCTCTTTCCCCCCTTGATAAGGGGGGAATTGAAGGGGGGTAAAAAGGCCGGCCGACTATACCCCCCCCTTCCTCCCCTTATCTAAGGGGAGGAGGGGGGGTACGGTTATGTCTGCATTTATGTGAATTAAATTAAATCACGTTGTCATTGCAAGGCCTTTGAAGCGCTTCTGCCTACCGCTTATACAACATCAGCGTCTATTGTCGTAAATCAACCTTTGAAACCGGGATCCTTAATTTTCTCAGGGCTTATCTTTGCAACAAATAAACCTGATCAAAATCATATTTTTAATACAAACATTAAATTATTATATTTCCATGGAAAAGATCGACCGTTCATATATCAGATATATCAGATACTCTGTTCAGTGGGGAGTTTTTTTATTCCTTATGTACGCAGGATATAAATTTTATCTCTTCGTGGAATTTTTTACTTCGGGATCACAGACAGGTGATGCGGTTTTATTATTGTCGGCGCCACCTGTGAGCAGACAGCCTTCGATCGAGGGATTCCTGCCAATCGGCGCTTTAATGGCATTCAAGTTATGGATCACTACGGGTATATTTGACCGTATCCACCCTGCCGGTCTCGTAATATTTATTGCATCCATTGTAATGGCCTTTTTTCTGAAAAAAGGCTTTTGCGGGTGGATCTGTCCGGTAGGAGCATTATCTGATTTTACATGGAAAGCTGGCAGGAGGCTTTTTGGCAGGAATTTCAGCATACACAGGTATCTGGACTACCCGCTGCGTTCTATAAAATATGTCCTTATGCTGTTTTTTATCTATATAATTGTCGTTAAGATGCCACCTTTTGCTATATTGCAGTTCCTTGAAAGTGATTATTATAAAATCGCTGATGTAAAAATGCTCTATTTTTTCACAAAGATGACAAAGACGACTTTAGTAACGCTGTCCATCCTGCTTGCGCTTTCCATCTTTTTCAAAAACTTCTGGTGCCGGTATCTTTGTCCCTATGGCGCTTTACTGGGAATCTTCAGCCTGTGCAGCCCTGTGAAGATAACAAGGAATGAGGATGCATGCATCCACTGCCAGAAATGCACAAAGAACTGCCCTTCCATGCTGCCTGTTGAAAGGAAAATAAGGGTCAGATCTCCGGAATGTACCGGATGCCTTACTTGCGTAAGCCACTGCCCTTCGAAGGGTGCTCTCAATATGGCAACAAGAGGGAGAAAAACGTTCAACCCTATTATTTTCGCCGTCATGATAATCGCGCTCTTCTTCGGGACCGTGGGAGCCGGCAAGCTTGCCGGGAAATGGAAATCTTCGGTTACTCTTGAAGATTATAAGCGCATCATACCTTATGCTTCATCCCTCGAACATCCTTAGCATTTTTGGTGCTTCTCTCTTTTTTTTCATCCGCAGCAACTTCTTCCGAAGAGAAGGTATTTCCACAAAGACATAGAAACTTTCCATCCCCCAGATTCTTAAAAGGAGAGTCGGATTCGCCGAGCCTGAATCCCTCATCGTCTCTCTTGCATGAAGGACAAACTTTTATATCATCCGGATAGCAGCCAGTGCACATTTTTCTTTACCCGGTCATAGCTTAAATAACAAAATAGACCATGTCAACCGTAAGGTTTCAGAAAATGTATTTTACTATTATAAAACCAAGCGCCAGAAGCACTATAAACAAAAATGACAGAAGATTAAAATATTTGTCGATAAAGTCCTTTATCGGAGGGCCGAAATGGTATATGAGCGTTGCCACAAGAAAAAATCTCCCCGCCCTGCCCGCAATCGATGCAAGCACGAAAACTATAAAGTCTATTTTAAAAGCGCCGGCGGCGATAGTAAAAACCTTATAAGGTATCGGCGTAAAACCGGCTATCCCGACAGCCCATGCATCATATTGTATATACAGGGATTGTATATATTTATATCTATCAACAACGCCGTAAAAATTCAATATCGGCATGCCGATGGTATCAATAAGCTTAAGCCCTATGAAATAACCAAACATACCTCCCATGACAGAGCCAGCAGTGCATATTGCCGCATATTTGAAAGACTTTCCGGGTATTGAAAGAGATAATGCTATAAGTAGAATATCAGGGGGGACAGGGAAAAATGATGATTCTGTAAATGCGAGAATAAAAAGCGCAGGTATCCCATAGGGTGTATTGGCCCAGTGAAGAACCCAGTCATATAATTTCTTGAAATATCTCATACGAAAATTCTACAAAGAACATTACTAACCTGTGTTAGTTAGAACTGTAAATCTATCTCAGCCTAAGCCGGCTTAAAAGTAATCCTAAGTATTTATTGAAGAAATTACCTCTGGGAAGAAAAGGGAAAATTGGTTTATTCCTTGTCCCGATATTTTCAAGAAGAGTCTTCAACTCCAGATCCTCGCCGAGAGAAAGACCTTTTCTGAATATAATCAAGGCATCGCTTTTTCTTTCGGCCTTTATATAAACCTTACCGAGATTTAAATAATGCAAGGGATTATCCGGCTCCCTGGCTATTGCATCCTCACAAAGTCTAATCGCATCTGTAATCTGCCCTCTTTCCGTAGCCATACAGAATGCCAAATAAGATTGTATTTTCGGAATCTTCTCCAGACTATAAGCCTTTTCAAAACACGCAAGAGCTCCCAGGCGATTGCCGCTCTTTAAATTATCAAGGCCCTTATCGAATAATTCATCAGCTGTCAATCTATCACCTGCAATGAATCACCCTGCGGCAGAGACCGCAGGTTATCTATAAAATCTCCCCTCCCTTGAGGGGAGGGGACTAAGGGGAGGGTGAAAAAAAGAATTATCACCCCCACCTAACCTCCCCCCTCAAGGGGGAGGGACTATAAGGTAACCCCGTGGCAAGACCACGTGGAATTACAAGTTAACAGGCTACAGAAAAAGTCTCTTTTTGTCATTTCGAGTGAAACGGGAAATCTTAAGAGCCGTTATGATCCAATAAGTTTTAAGATTCCTCGTCGCCTTCGGCTCCTCGGAATGACACAAAAACTTAGTTTTTCAGCAACCTGTTAAATTATAAAATACAACGTCAGAACTTA
>JBFMDL010000042.1:0-26224 GCA_040753635.1 Nitrospirota bacterium
TCGATACCGCCAGGAGAGGTAACCGCAGTGTTCAACGTAAGCAGAATCTTCTTCGCTCTTTCGTTAATCATAGTCCTCTTCCCTTGCGTCTTAAATAGGACATTACTTTTGCGTTATTCAATAATTACCTGATATGTATTAAGCAGGATTATCAGGGTTTTTTAAGGGGGTGATTCATATGGAAAAGCTTAATTGCTGGGAATTTAAGAAATGCGGAAGGGAATCAGGGGGAAATAATGTCCCGGAGCTGGGGGTCTGTCCTGCATCAACAAATACTTTGCTTGATGGTATCCACGGCGGAATAAGCGCGGGAAGATCCTGCTGGGTAGTTGCCGGCACAATGTGCAAAGGAGAGATTCACGGCACTTTTGCACAGAAATATAAAGACTGCGGGACGTGTGATTTTTACGGATTGGTCAGAGATGAAGAAAGAGAGGGTTTTCTTATGAGTGTTGACATACTCAACATGATAAAAGAACAATAACCCACGACTTTTTTAACCGGATTTACTCTTTATCAGCAGAAATAAGATTATTCCCATTCCTGCAAATACAAGCATGAGAAATGCAGAGAAGTTCCTTCTGAATTCGAGTTCATTAAAGATGTTCTTCAACCTGCCTTCAATCAGGTCAAGCCTTTTGGTGTAATCGTCTGTTTTTTCTTTTATAAGAGAGACATCGACGCTGTGAAAAATTGACCGGAATTCAGCGTGAATATTGAAAAAGTTTTTATCTTCTTCCTCGGTAAATACTCCACGTGCCTTCAGTTCCTTTAAATCACGGTCAATACTGTTTATTTTGTTCTCTGTAATGAAGAGCGCCTGTTTTATAATTCTTGCCCTTTCATAGGAATGGCATTGCGTACACCTCTGTTCATTTATTATATCTATACTTGCCTTTTGAATATCATGGGCGCTGTGGCAGACAACGCAGTTGGGTCCGCTTCCCGAGGTTTTCAGGGCCTTTCCGTGGCCGCTTTCGAGATAATGTTTTAATATGCCGATGTGACATTTGCCGCAGAAATCCGGGACCTCATCATATCCCGGAATTCCGACAAAACCGCGTTGGGGAGACATGGCCATAGAAGCATCCCTGCTGTCTCCTCCATGACAATCGTGACAGGATACATCGTTCTGAGAATGCCAGCTTGACTTCCACTCCTGAGGGATATTCCTGAATTCCGGCTTCATTATTTCAGAGATATGGCAGCTTATGCAGACGCTCTCTTCCGGCTTGTTCTGCTCAGACAATGGCTGGCTCTGGAATTCCTTTCCGGAATTGTCCCTGTATCCCCCCATTGCCATTGCGACGGAGGAAAAGGTTAAGACGATAAGAAGAGGAAAAAAATATCTCATGAGTATAATCCCCATAAAGTCAAAAGAACATATATGGCTACTGATATCAGGAAAACACTTAGAAGTAAAGGTCTTTTCATAAGATTTCGTTCCTTTTTTGTATCAAAAAACGGCCATGAAAGGAATGCGGCAACAAGGATTACCTGCAGGCTGATGCCGAGAAATTTATTCGGGATAAGCTTCAGCATCTGGTAAGGAGCCAGGAAATACCACTCCGGCTTTATATGGGCAGGTGTTTTAAACGGATCAGCCGGGGTATTGGCATCCTCCGGTAAAAAAAGCGTCGGCATGAAAGTTACGATAAAAAAAAGCAGGGCAAGGTATATCATTACCATGGATATTTCTCTGTGAACGAAATAAGGATAAAAGGGAAGTCCATCAGGATGACTTTCATGCCTGAATTCCGTCAGGTTGTTGTTCTCCTTATCCGGGACTCCAAATGGCGGGGATGAAATCCCTGTGCGCCGGACGAGGAAGATGTGAATTCCGACTATTGATACCAGAATAGGCGGCAGAAAGGCAATATGAATGGCAAAGAAACGGTTAAGGGTTATCCCTGACACCTGCTCCCCGCCTCTCAGCAACTTAGCGATGAAATCCCCGATGACCGGGAAAGCCGTAGGCAGATTAGCAACTATGGTAGTTGCCCAATAACTGAGCTGACTCCAGGGAAGCAGATACCCGCTGAGGCAGAAGGCAAGTGTAACAAGCATCATCAAACCCCCCGCAACCCATGTCAACTCCCTCGGTTTTTTGTAACTCCCCATGAAAAAGACTGAAAGCATGTGCAGAAAAACAACAGCAACCATAAGATTGCTGCCGACCACATGCATCAATCTGAAAAGCCATCCGAATGGTACCCTGTTCATTATGTTCTGTACACTCATAAAGGCATGATCGGAAGAGGGGATATAATATACAAGCAGGAAAAATCCCGTGACAGCCTGGATTATATACGCGGCAAGTGCAATAAATCCCAATGTGTAAAAGATATTTATATTCCCCGGAACCCTGTATTCCTTCAACTGGGTTCTTACGAGTTCATCAAGGCCGATTCTTATCTCTATCCAATCCCTGATACTTTTAAACATAGAGTTATCCTATTATGACGGCGTCTCCTTCTACTTTTACAGGAAACTTCCTCAATGATTTTGGCGGAGGTCCTGATATAACATTCCCTTCAAGATCGAACAGGCCGGCATGACAGGGACACTGTAAACGTTTTTTATCCTTGTCATATTCTACAAGACAGCCCAGATGTGTGCATACTTTTGATAACGCAATAAATCCCTTATCAGCTCTGTTGATAATAATTGCAGGAATGCTTCCGACTAAAATACTTTTTGATTCACCCGGAAGAATATCGCTTTTATTGACTGTCAGCTTATGCGTTTCGGCCCCGCTGCCCGGGGGGGCCAGAAATCTCAACAGCGGATATCCGAAAGAGAACAAGGCGGTTGCGCCAAGGAAGCTTAATAAAGTATTTAAGAATGTGCGCCTGTCCATTATCCCCTACACCAACTTCAGATATATATTTTTTTTCATTCACTATATAAGAATAATCTTAGTTTGTCAAGTTGACGATCCGGCATTTTTGATATGTATTCGAATTCGATAATGTGACATTAGTATCCTGATAAAAAATGGTGTAAAATCATTGCTGTCCAAAATAATTTCAAATATACATAAGAAGGCGGGATGTTGAGGAAACAGAATAACGACACCCTGAAAATCAATCCACAAACAATTACAAAATAACACAAATACAGGGTTATCGTTAATACGTTTATTTAACAAAGTCGGGGTCTGACATTTAATAATCATGTCGATTTATTCTGTTTTCGAGGCATTCCGCCTTCTGTAAAGTTTTATTTTGACAAGTATGGTGTAAAATTTATAATAAATACCTTGGAGTGAAGCAGCCTGTGATTGTGATATCAAGAAACATCAAGGATATCCAGGGAAAGCCTGCAACACGATAAAAAATCAGGAGAACAACATGAAAAAGATTTTTCTTGATGTGCAGAAAGAGTTCTGCAGCGAGTGCTCTCTGGCGCTTAGAAGATTTATAGGTAAAATGGACGGGGTTGAATCCATAGATGTAGACAATGGAAAGATAGAGATAAGTTTCGACGAGTCGAAAGTGATCGGGAACGATCTGTTCAGAATATCAAAAGAGAGCCTGGAAAAGCTCGGCTATAAGTTGCTTGATCAGCAGTAAGGAATGTATCCTGCTGTATCAATTCCAGGGGCGCAGACTGCATTCACATATCTGAGATTTCCAAAGGAGACCGGCATTCACCGGCCCCCTCACGAGATTATGTCTTATTTTACCGTAAATGTTGTTTCGCGGGAGTCTTTTGTGGTCGGGGTCTGGATTGTTGCTAAAACTCTATAAGTACCTTTCTTGGCATCCTTCGGCAAAAATACCGGCACAGTGGATGTGTATGTCCCGCCTTTGCGAATCACTGAAACCTCGGGTTTTCCCACAAGATCGTCTCCATGCCTTATTTCCCTGATTTCGGTTATTCTCACCTCATCATATTGGGAAGATGTTAAAACCGCATATGTTGAAGCGATTTCGACTTTGTTCCCTGCATATACCGAAGAAGGTGAGACAGAAACATCCTCGAGTCTGACCATTGTGCCTGATGAAGGCTGGTAGTTATATCTCTGTTCTGTTTCCTGCCTCGATCTTTTAACATCATAGGCATAATGACCTATTGCGCCGCCTATAAGTGCGCCGATAAGCCCTCCGATTATTGCGGTCTCGGTTTTTGCGCCCTTATCTGCCAGCACAGCCCCTGCAACAGCGCCGGTCGCTCCGCCTATCGCTGCGCCGGTTGTTGCGCCTCTATGCTCTTCCATGGTCGCACATCCTGGCATAAGAGAAATGAAAGAGATCAATGTAACTATTGAAATGATTTTAAGCTTCATAGGATAACCCCCTTTAAGAGAAAGATTAATTATGTGCTGCGGCTTGCTCTAACTAAAGTTTATCAGAATGAAAACCAAAGTCAATAGATTTTCTGCAACTTGGATTTTAATGCGTGCTGATTGATGATATAATATCTGAACCTGAAGCTGTAGTTTTTATTGCTCGGGGATCAGTATTACGGATATGCAAATTGAATTTGCTTATTCCGGGAACTTCAAATTGGGAGAATCGGGTATTTGCATGCAAAAAAAGAAGATAGATATCAGCGGCGGAATCAGTCCGCTCGGCCCTTCTAAGAAAGTTAAGGCAGCGATAAGAAAGGCGATAAAAAATGTCAGAGATCATTATGAGCCGGAATTGGCAAGGCTCGGGAAATTATTCTCATCAAAATACGGAGTTCCGGAAGACGGCATATTGTTTTCGAATTCTGTAAGAGAACTTATTTATTTGATAACCGCCGTGTTCATGCCCAAAAAGGTTCTTGTTGCAGGTCCTGCATTGAAGATTTATGAAGAAGCGTCTTCAGCAGCCGGGGCGGAAGTTTTATACCTGAATGCAAGCGAGGGTTCAGGGTTTAAAACCGGGACAGAAATTATCGGGAAGATACCGCAGGGTGTTGACCTGTTGTTTATCGCTAATCCTAACCGAATTACCGGTCGATTGACGGACAGGGATGTCATGAACGGGATATTATCTTTTGCAGCGGAGAAAGATATCCTGGCTGTTGTCGATGAATCTTTGATCGAATTTGCAGAACAGGACTGTTATTGCATTGACAATTTAAAGATGGACAATATTATTTTTTTAAGAACAACTGCAAATTTTTACGGATTGCCCGGCCTCGAACTTGCCTGTGCGGTTTCATCCGGTTCCATAACAGAAGATTTGACGAAGCGAAAAACCTGTACATTAAATGCCCTTGCCGTTGCAGCTGCAAAAGCTGCATTTAAGGACAAAACTTACAAGAGGCTCGCCAGGGAACTCGTGAAAAAAGAAAAAAACAATATCACTGAAAAAATAAAGAAGATCAACGGGATTAAAGTTTATAGTTCTGATTCAAACATCATCCTTGTCAAGACGGTCTGTCCGGGTGAAAGGGTACTGAATTCACTGGCAAGGCATGGCTTTTTAGTTCAGGATTGCAGGGATATCGAAGGACTCGATGACTCTTTCCTGAGATTTTCAATATCAAAACACGAATATAACCTGAAGTTGCTCAGGATACTAACTGATTGTCTGCAAAACGCTGTATCCGATCGCGGATAAATATCCATCGCCTTTTGAATCAAGCATGTCTATAAACGATTCTACAACGTAAGGATCAAATTGAGTGCCTGCATTAGATCTCAGTTCGTCGTATATTTTATTCAGATAAATGGCTTTTCTATAGGGTCTGTCGGACATCATTGCATCGAATGTATCCACAACTGACAGTATCCTGGATTTAAGTGATATCTCATCTCCTTTAAGTCCGTGAGGGTAGCCGTTGCCGTCGTATCTTTCATGGTGCTGGATAATTGTCTTTCTGACGCCGTCAAGTGTTTCTATGGGACCCAGTATTTCATCCCCTATTTGAGGATGTGTTTTAATCAGACCATATTCTTTTGGAGTAAGTTTGCCCTGCTTTTGAAGGACAATACTGTCTATGCCTATTTTACCTATGTCATGGAGAATGGCAGCGTGTTCGAGAACTTCCAGTTCTTTATAATCAAGCCCGATATGCTTTCCGAGATCCGAAGAAACAAGTCTTACCCTCTCTGAATGACCTTTGGTAAACCTGTCATTTGCTTCGAGCGCATTGACAAGGGATTGAATCGTCGCGAAATAATTGCTTTTCTCACTTTCATAAAGCCAGGCATTCTCTATGGCAACCATTGCCTGATTTGAAAGGGTTGTAAGTATTTCGAGTTCGTCCTCGCTGAAATTGCTGCCGTCAATTTTTTCCTCCAGAAGAATTGCTCCTATAATCTGTCCTTTCAGTTTTAATGGGACGCCTATTTGAGATTTGCTATGAGTATTATCTGAAGTTATATAGGCCGGTGATTTGTGGATGAGAACAGTTTTTCCATTGTTCAAAAGTGTGGAATAGGACGGATTGATTTCAAGTGAAACTTCGCTGAGATTTTCGATGCCTATGCCACGCCTGTACTGTATTGTAGTTGAAGGTCTCAGGCCGTTTTTCAGGTGAAGCACGACCTTGTCCGCATTAATAAGATCGGCAGTTGTCCTTATGATGATTCTCATAAGCTCTTCCGTCTCGATTATCGACGTGAGTATCCGCCCTATCTCGTTTATCTTTTTAAGCCTTTCCACCGCTTTTTCCAGTTCTATATTCTTGTCTTTTACCTCTTTTGAGAGAGAAGAAATGGCCCTGTTCGCTGTTTCGAGTTCTTTTATTTTAAGCTCCAGTTGTGAATTCAGCTCTTCGACCCTGTTTTTATGTTCCAATTCGAGTTTTATCCTGGATAATTCCCTTTCTTTGGAGAGATTTTTTTTGTAAAGCTTGTTTATCTCAAAAATCATTTTATTAAATGATTTTGCTATAAAACCCATCTCGTCGTCACTCGTGACTTTTACGGTTGCCTGCATATTGCCTGCCTCGATATCATTTATAGTTGAAAGCAGGTTTTTTAAGGGTTTCATCACAAGATGTGAGAAGAGAAAGCTGAGAATTATGGAGACTATCAGGACAATTGTGATATTGGAAAAAATAAGCAGTCTTTTTATGGAAAGCATTGTAATAAAACTTCTGGATATGTCGTGTTTTATCTGTATAACTCCAACAATATTTTCCGTTTTGCTATGACAGCCGTAACATTCTTTTTTATTAGGTATGATCCTGAAGTAATTGATTGTCTTGTCATCCGCCAGATACGGGCTTTGAACAGTTTCTTTTATGGAGCTGGATGCATATTCTCTGGATTTTGAGCCTATCTCGGAAGGGTCTGTGGACTTCAAGACTGTTCCGTCAGGGGAGATTATCTTCAGGGTTAAAATTTCCTTGTTCTTGCCGATATTTTCTATAATTTGCTGAATATTACGGATATTCCCTTCTATCATGGAATGCTCTATGGATCTCTCAATGATATCACTTATGAATTCAGTGTCTTTGAATTTGGAATAGAGAATTTTTTTTGTCTGTACTCTCAGTAGAACCGCGGTAGTGACCCCGACTGTCAATATTATGGTGAGGGCTATGATAGTTATTATTTTTGTTTTGATTATCATTATCAAGTATATTTTAGCAAAAAATGTGCCCGAAAAATCATCAAAAAATCGGCATAAATCAAGTAATTGTAAATATTATATGGGTTTTTCACTCATAGTGTTTGAAAACCCGCAAATGTACAAATATTTAGCCTTCATAATTCATAAAGTTCCCTGACAACGAAAGGACATAGTATTTGAGCGGTTTTATTTGGCCGATACTAAGACACACCCCCCTTAGTCCCCCCTTGATAAGGGGGGACTAAGGGGGGTATAAAGAGGCCAAATACCTCGGAGGTCGAAGACCGAGAATGAGCGAGGATACTATGTCCTTTCTGTATTATCATAATTTATAAATTATCTGGGTTAGGATTCAGGGATTATTAAGCCGTTTTTATAGTAAAATTATAAACTATGGCTAAACCTGTGGTTGTTATAGTCGGAAGACCCAATGTCGGAAAATCCACCTTATTCAACAGGATTACCGGGACACGTTCTGCAATCGTTGAGGATATACCCGGTGTGACTCGGGACAGAAATTATCTTGATGCGGAATGGGAAGGCAAGACCTTTATGGTAGTTGATACCGGTGGATTCTATCTTGACCCGCCGGAGGATATTTTTTCACAGGCAAAAGAACAGGCATTTTTTGCTATTGAGGAAGGCGACGTTATTATCCATCTGCTGGACGGCAAAGATGGTCTGACGCCTGCTGATATGGAGCTTGCACGTTTATTGCGGGCCTCCGGCAGGAAGGTGATATGGGTTGTAAACAAGATCGATGCGCCGACAAGAGAGGACAGGGTTTATGATTTCTACAGGATAGGCGCTGAAGAACTCTGGCCGTTATCCGCTGCTACCGGCTACGGTTATGAAGAGTTTATGGAGAGGCTGGCATTAATGCTGCCCGAATATAAGGAACAGAAAATCGATTATCCGAAGATAGCAGTGGTGGGAAGGCCCAATGTAGGCAAATCAACCCTGGTTAATGCCCTGACAGGGAAACAGAGAATGGTCGTTAGTCCGGCGCCGGGCACTACGAGAGACTCTATTGACAGCATCTGTACCTATCACGGGAGAAAATATCTTATTATTGACACCGCGGGGTTAAGGAGAAAAGGCAAAGTGGGCTATTCGATAGAGAGGTTTTCCATGGTAAGGGCTGTCAGGAGCATAGAAAGGTGCGATGCAGCTCTCGTTGTCATTGATTCAAGCGAGGGGATCACCGAACAGGATCAGAAAATTGCAGGGATAGTGAAAGATTACGGGAAGGGGATAATATTTCTGCTGAACAAATGGGATTTAGTCAAAGACCCTGAAAGATCGTATAAAGAACTGGTTTCCGAGTTGAGCCGCAAGCTGTGGTTTTCACGGTACGCCCCCTCTGTAACAATATCCGGCCTTTCAAAAAAAAGAATAACAAAAGTTTTTCCTGTTATTGACAGAATAATCAAAGAGAGAAAAAAGAGGGTTTCAACTTCAGAACTGAATAATTTTTTCAGGGTTATTATATCGAACCTGACACTGCCTTTGTATAAAGGCAGAACAGTAAAACTTTATTATATGACTCAGGTTAAGACCGAACCGCCATGCTTTGTTGTTTTTGCAAACTATCCGGATGCTGTAAAAGATTTCCATCTGAGATTCATCGAAAAAGGGCTGAGAGATCATTTTTTATTTGAAGGCACACCTCTAAGGATCTATGTAAGGGCGCGCCGGAGAGAGAGGAAGTCGTGAAGTTTTTAAGAATCACGGGCAGAAGCCTTTTAGATTTTTTTAAAGATGAAGGATTAATGCTTGCCGGCTCGATGTCTTATTTCTCGGTTATGGCGCTGGTGCCCTTCTGCCTTTTTTTGATCACATTGTTCGGTTATTTCCTCGGAAATTACCCTGAATTGCATGAATTCTTTCTGAGGAAGCTCATAAATTTTTTCCCTGCTGTAACGTATGCTATCATAGATGAGATGACAAAACTTGTTTCGTACAAGGGCCTCGGGAAATACAGCCTTATCCTATACGGAGTGCTTTCATATCAGGTATTCGCTTCTCTTGAAAACTCCTTAAACGTTATTTTCAAGGTAAAAAAGAAGAGAAATCTTGTCTTTTCGGTTCTCATTTCGCTTTTAGTCATAACATTGATAATCGCTCTTCTGATAACATCATTCGCTACAGCCTCTTTTATCCCCCTGCTGAAGACTTTTCAGCCTTTCGGGCTCTCTTTAAAGATAGGGAAACTAACCGGTTTTCTGATCAGATTTGTTTTGCCCTTTATCCTCGTCTTATTTACAATAACCATGATGTATATTCTGCTTCCGAGGACAAAGATAAAATTCGTGAACGCCTTTAAGGGGGCTTTTTTTGCAACAGTTTTTCTTGAGATAGCAAAACATTTTTTTACGTGGTATGTGACCACAATTGCACATTTCGGCAAAATATACGGGTCTCTTACAGCGTTTATTCTTTTTCTGCTCTGGATATTTTATTCATGCAGCATCATCTTGATAGGAGCAGAGGTGGTTCATAATCTGCAGAATTCAAGAAAATGAGGTGATTTATGACTGACCTGATAGGGAAGATCGTCGAAGTCGGGACGCCGGATCTTATATATGAAGGCAAACTGATAGAAATCAATGACAACGAAACATACATCGAAACCGCATCAGGATGGATAGTCATACCGGTTGATAAAATAGCATTTATCAGAGAGAAAGAAGAATATTGATTTGCTTTGAATAAGGGGGAAAGCATGAAGGTAAAAAAAGTTTTATATTTGCCGCTGTCGGTTCTTGCCGTTGCATTTATATCTTATGCAGGTTTAGCCGCAGCTGATGTGAAAAAGGATTTTCAGAAGGTTGTCGACAATCTTGACTTGAGAAAAAATACAAAACTCCACGTAAGGGAATACTGGAAAGAAATAGAAGGGAAAGAGGTTGTGTGGTCAGGGATTGTTTTTGATGTGAGAGGGGGAAGGGGGAAGGCGGAAGTCCTGGTTGCAAATAAGATACGTCCTGCCGTCAGGGGTTATAATATTGCCTTGATCGTATATGATGTCTCCAGGGCGGCGAAACTGAAAAAAGGCCAGAGGATCAAATTCAAGGGATATTTGCATGGCTATAGCGCGGGAAGGCACGGAGGTATAGTTATCACATTGAGGGATGCCGAGATACTTTGAAGTTAGGAACAGGACGGGAAGTGATAAGTTTTTAAATTTTGCTTCCTGTTAAATCAACACCCCCTAAATCTCCCAATTCATACTGGACAATGGATAATGCTGCTATTGCGGCTGTTTCCGCCCGGAGTATGCGCTTGCCGAGAGTCGCAACTTTGAAGCCGCGTTCTGATGCGATATTAACTTCTTTTTCTGAAAATCCGCCCTCGGGTCCTGTAAAGAGTTTTATTCTGTCAATATCGCCGAGAGCCCCAAAAACATCAGTAAGGCTCTCCCCGCCTTTTTCCCAGAATATTATTCCTGTATCCTTGATAGTATCCGAACCCGAAAAAAGTTTCTGGAAGTTCATCACTTCGTGAACGACCGGGATCGCCGTTCTTCCTGACTGTTTCGAGGCCTCTTCAGCTATCTTTCGCCATCTCGGCAGTTTTTTTGTCTCCCGTATCTGGCTTCTCTCGGTAACAACAGGGATGATTTCCATTACCCCCAGTTCGGTTGCCTTCTGTATGACAAGATCCATCCTGTCACCTTTAAGAATGCCCTGAAGGAACGTTATATTCAAAAATGATTCGGGATTTGGAAATATTTTCTCGATTATCTCGGCGGTGATCTCTTTTCCGGTTGCCCCGGTTATTCTTGCAGTATATGAATTGCCTTTATCATCGTTAACGATTATCTGATCGCCTGTTTTGCACCTGAGCACTGTGCGGAGATATCTTGCCTTCTCATCGCTTATCTTGATCTGGTCTTTACCCGGAATGATATCAGGAATGAATATCCGCGGCATTATTAATCAACTCAGTTTTCGACGCCTGTGAAAAGGTCTTTCAGCTTTTCTTTAAAACTTTTTGATACCTCGTCACCGTTTATGGAAGCAAATTCCTCGAGGAGCTCTTTCTGACGTGCGGTAAGCTTTTTGGGGACATCTATATAAATTTTTACAATCTGGTTTCCTCTTTGATGGCCGCCGACACGAGGAGCGCCTTTGCCTTTAAGATAAAATAACTTCCCCGAAGGTGTTCCAGCCGGTATCTTTATCTTTGCTGTGCCGTCCAGTGTCGGCACCTCTATTTCGGCGCCGAGCGCGGCATGCGCAAATGAAACAGGGACTTCACAGAATATTTCTGTGCCATCTCTCTTGAAAAAAGAATGTTCCCGGACATTTAAAATTATGTATAGGTCGCCGGGAGGGCCTCCGAATACGCCAGGTTCACCCTCGCCGGAAATTTTCAGTCTGGAGCCGGTATCCACTCCCGGAGGGATTTTTACTGATATGCTTTTCTGTTCCTGAATCTTGCCGTTCCCCTTGCAGACATTACATGGGTCTGTTATTATTTTGCCGGTTCCGTAACATTTGCCGCAGGTTTTTGAGACACTGAAGAAACCCTGCTGAAATCTTATCTGTCCGGTCCCCTTGCAGGAAGAACATGTCGAAGGACTCTTGCCGGGTTCGGTTCCGGACCCCCTGCATTCCTTACAATTTTCCCATTTTGGAAAGTTTATCGTCTTTTCCGTACCGAAAACAGCTTCTTCAAGAGTTATATCAAGATCATATCTGAGGTCAGAGCCTTTTGAAGGTCTTTGCCTTCTTTGACCGCCAAATGCGCCGAAGAAATCTCCAAAAATATCCTCAAAAATATCGCCAAATCCTGCGCCGGCAGAAAATGGTCCGTATCCGCCGCCTATGCCTTCAGCAGTGCCGAATCTGTCGTAATTCGCCCGTTTCTGGGAGTCACTGAGGCATGAATATGCCTCGTTTATCTCTTTGAATTTTTCCTCTGCCGCCTTATCACCAGGGTTTCTGTCCGGATGGTATTTCATGGCAAGTTGCCTGAATACCTTTTTTATTTCAGCTTCAGATGCATCCCGCGATACCCCGAGTATCTTATAATAGTCTTTCATATATTTTTTCCCTGATATAGATTATTATAATCCCCCTGTCCCTCTAAAACAAAGAGAAGGGGGATTATAGCAGATTGCCAATAAAGAACCGTTTTTTAGCACTATAGAAGGCTCTGACATTTACTCTTTAGAAAGGCCGGGGCCATCCTCCGGTCCTCCCAAAAGGAGTTTATTTCTTGTCCTTGTCCACGTCCTCGAATTCTGCTTCTACTACCTCTTCTTCTCCTTCTTTTGCAGCTTGCCGTGTTTCTTCTGATGTCCCACCCGGTTGAGCCTGAGCCCCTGTGGCCTTGTAAATATGTTCTGCTAATTTGTGAGATACAGATGTCAGTCTGTCTGCTGCTGCTTTTATTTCAGCAGGGTCTATGCTTGAATCTTTTACTTTTTTGCATTTTTCCAATGCGTCCTCGATCTCTTTTTTCTCATCGGGTGAAAGCCTGTCAGCGTAATCCTTCAGCGACTTTTCAACAGAATAAATGAGGGTGTCGGCGTTGTTCCTGACCTCTGCCAGTTCCTTTTTCTTTTTGTCTTCTGTAGAATGAGATTCGGCATCGCGCACCATGTTCTTTATTTCATCCTCGCTCAATCCGCTTGAAGCCGTTATCCTGATCGACTGCTCCTTGTTTGTGCCCAGGTCTTTTGCTGAAACATGAAGAATGCCGTTGGCGTCTATATCAAATGATACCTCGATCTGGGGGATTCCCCTCGGCGCCGGTGGAATCCCTATAAGCTCGAAATTGCCAAGAAGCTTGTTGTCGGCAGCCATCTCTCTTTCACCCTGACATATTTTAATTGTAACAGCAGGCTGGTTGTCTGTTGCTGTTGAGAATATCTGGCTCTTTTTCGTTGGTATTGTAGTGTTCCTTTCTATGATTTTTGTAAAAATCCCTCCGAGAGTTTCTATGCCGAGAGACAGCGGGGTGACGTCAAGGAGAAGGACTTCCTTTACATCTCCTTTGAGAACTGCTGCCTGTATCGCAGCGCCTACGGCAACAACCTCGTCAGGATTGACGGTGCGGTTAGGTTCTTTCCCGAAATAGTTCTGAACCGTCTGTTGAACCTTTGGAGTTCTTGTCTGGCCGCCGACAAGCAGCACTTCATCGATATTGGAAGGCGAAAGGTTCGCATCTGAAATGGCATTTTTGCACGGTCCGATAGTATTTTCGATAAGGTCTCCGGTCAACTGTTCAAGTTTTGACCTCGAGATCTTCATGAGAAGATGTTTTGGCCCTGTAGCGTCCGCTGTTATGAACGGAAGATTGATCTCTGTTTCCGTAGCTGTTGAGAGCTCGACTTTTGCCCTTTCAGCAGCTTCTTTCAGTCTTTGAAGGGCCATCTTGTCTTTTTTGAGGTCAATGCCCTGATCCTTTTTGAATTCATCGGCCATCCAGTCTATTATTCTGAGGTCAAAATCATCGCCTCCTAAATATGTATCTCCATTTGTCGATTTTACCTCTATAACTCCTTCGCCGATTTCGAGTATCGAGATGTCGAAAGTGCCTCCGCCGAGGTCGTATACAGCGACTTTTTCCTCTTTTTTCTTGTCCATGCCGTAGGCGAGCGCGGCTGCCGTTGGTTCATTTATTATTCTGAGGACATTCAGTCCCGCTATTCTACCGGCATCCTTTGTCGCCTGACGCTGACTATCGTCAAAGTAGGCAGGGACCGTTATGACGGCCTCTGTCACTTTCTCTCCGAGATAGTCTTCGGCAGCCTGTTTCAATTTCTGAAGGATCATGGCCGAGATTTCCGGGGGAGAATATTTTTTCCCCATGATCTCCACATGTGCATCACTATTTGATGCCTCCACAATTTTATACGGCAATCTCTTTTTTGCGTGATCCACTTCGGGAGAATGATATTTCCGCCCCATAAGCCTTTTTATCGAAAAAATAGTATTCTCAGGATTTGTGATCGACTGTCTTTTTGCTATCTGTCCGACGAGTCTTTCACCTTTATCCGTAATTGCAACCACCGAGGGCGTTGTACGGCTGCCTTCCTGGTTGGGAATGACCACAGGCTCACCAGCCTGAACAACAGCTACCACCGAGTTAGTCGTTCCAAGATCTATTCCAATTGCTTTTCCCATGTTTCCTATTCCTCCTCTGTTTCCTTCTCTATCCTGATTTTTATGTTCTCTGAATCGTTTGCGTTGTCTTCAGCCTTATTTTGCGGTTTGACTGATACTGCAACGAAAGACGGACGAAGCAACTTGTCCCGGAAAACATATCCGGCTCTTAGTTCCTCGACCACTATTTTTTCGTCAATGTCATCCTTTTCGACCTGCATCATCGCATGGTGGATCGAGGGATCAAAAACTTTTCCGACGGAGTCTATCCTTGACAGCCCGAATTTTTCGAGCGTACGGTGAAGTTCCTTCAGCGTTATCTCGACTCCCTGGACAAGGCCGGTATTGGAATCTTCCGAAGCGTGTTTCAGCGCAAGTTCAAGGTTGTCTATCACCGGCAGCAGATCGTATAAAAGAGATTCATTGCCGTATTTTATCAGCTCTTCCTTTTCCTTGTTAACCCTTTTTTTGTAATTCTCAAATTCTGCATATAATCTCAGATGCTTGTCATTTAATTCCTGAATGGCCGATTTCTCATCAGCCTTTTCCTGCTCGGAGACTTCATGTTCCGGTGCGGAAATCTCCCCGGCGTTTTTATCTTCTGCGGGAACAGAATTTTTTTTGTCCAACTCTTCCATCACGAACCTTCCTATCTCCCCGAAAGCATATTGGTAATGTAATAAGCCGTCGTATCAACAATGGAAATCGCCTTTATATAATTCATCCTTGTAGGACCTATGATTCCTATGGCTCCAATAGGCCTGGAGCCTTCCTTATAGGTTGAAACCACAAAGCTGAATTTCTTCATCTCCTCAAGCGGATTTTCAGAGCCTATAAATACCCGGGGGCCCTCTGAATCGGAGATTTCATCCAATAGTTTTACGATTATATGTTTGTCTTCTATTGTTTTTAAAAGTTCCTTGATCCTGTTGATATCACAGAAGTCGGGAAGTTCGAGCACCTCTGAAAGCCCGGATATGAAAATATCGCTGTGCGAAGTCGAGAAGATATCCCGGATCAAAGTCAATGCCTCTGAAATAAGTTTGTCGCATACTACCTTTTCTTTTGTAATCTCACGGACAATAGATTTTCTTATGTCGTCGAGGGTATGACCGACAAATTTACCGTTTATATATTCTGCAATCCGGTTGAGATCCTTCTGTGAAATGTCAGAATCAACGGAAACAATCCTGTTCTTCATTATACCTTCGTCTGTGAATAATAATACCGCCACATGATTCTCGCGGTATTTAATAAGATCGATCTTGTTCAATGTCGTCATGCCTGCATTAGGTGACGTCGTTATCCCTATATAATGTGAAAGGGAAGAAAGCATCCTCGATGCGGCATCGAGAAAAGAATTAATGTCCTTTTTTTGCATTTCCAGTTTTTTGTAAATATCGAAAAGATTTTCCTTGTTGTTCTGTTGCCTTTCGCATACCAGCTTGTCGACATAAAACCTGTATCCGATGTCGGTGGGGACTCTGCCGGCAGAAGTATGAGGCTGACGAAGAAATCCCATTTCTTCCAGGTCGGACATAATATTGCGTATCGTCGCAGGGGAAAGGCCAAAAGAGTACTTCTTGGTTACAACCCTTGAACCAACAGGCCCTGGTTCATTGATGTAACACTGTATAACTGCAAATAAAACTTGTTTGCTTCTCTCGTCTATCATGTTTTAGCACTCTCAAAGGTAGAGTGCTAATAATTTAGCAGTTATAAGCCGCAGGTGTCAAGACTTCGGCTTACCAGTTGAGCTTCCGCTCGATCAGTCTTTTATACATATCCCCTGGCAGGAAAGAGATTCCGTGTATTTCTTCGCAATAATATTTAGTGTTTATATCGATTTTCCGACGGCTCTCTCTGGGGTTTAATTTCATGGAGCCGACAGAAAAAGTCCACCAGTTCCCTCCATAGGTTGCAATCGGGGTGGTGTAAAGATCGACAACGGGGAAGACAGCCTTCATGGTGTTCTGTACTTCGATTATAATGTTTTTATGGAAATGAAGCGATTCGGAAAGGGACACGAACATGCCATTTTCGGTCAGACTATTTTTTATTGATGTGAAAAATTCTTTTGTGAAGAGGCTTGTGGCAAACCCCACGATATCTGTGGAGTCGACAATAACAATATCAATGTCCGAATGTCTGCCTTTGACGAATTCCGCGCCGTCCATTGCGTGGACTTCAACAAGAGGGTTGTCAATCTCATATGAAACGGTAGGAAAATATTTTTTTGACACATTGATGACTTCTTCGTCTATTTCAATAAAGTAAACTTTTTCGACTGACTTATGCTTAAGAACCTCTCTGACGGTTCCGCCATCACCCCCCCCGATTACTATAATTTTTTTCGGGTCAGGATGTGAATGCATTACAACATGTGCAAGCATTTCGTGATAAAAAAACTCATCTTTTTCGGTCAACTGCACAACGCCGTCGAGTACCAGTATTTTCCCAAAATAAGGATTTTCAAAGACCATGATATCCTGAAACCTGCTCTTTCCGTTGTACAGAATGTTGCTGACCTCGTATGAGTACTGAATTGGTGCGTAGGGGTCTTTTTCGAAAAACCTTATCATTGAAACGCCTCCTTATATAAGAATTGTCTTCGGTATTGAAAAGCCGTTAAATTCTGAAGCATATGAAACAGTATATGCCCCGCTGGATAAAATTAAAACGAGATTGCCGACATCAGGTTCAGGCAGCATTATATCTTTGTCTATTACATCGAAGCTGTCGCAGCTTGGACCTGCAATGGTCCATTTCCTGACATGCCTTGAACCTTCAACAATATAGCTGTATTTAATGCCGCCTACACTCTCCATCAGGCCGTTGAAAACCCCTACATCAAAATATAGCCAGCCTTCATCGGCCCTTTGAGCCTTCCCGATGACCTTTGTTACAAAAACCCCGGCATCGCCTACGACCGCCCTGCCGGGTTCAATGAATATCCGGATGTTTTTTGGAAATTTTTCGTATATCAGGCTGTTTACATTTTTGTCTATTGTCTCGACATCAACAACATTTTTTGTGTAGCGTATAGGATATCCGCCGCCTATGTTTAGAACCGAAAGTTTTATCCCGCGCTTTTCCGCCATGTCCCACAGCGATTTAGCTTTATCGAGAGCCGTGTTCCAGTTGTAAATATTCGTACACTGAGAGCCGACATGAAATGTTATCCCTACGGGATTCAATCCTTTTTTCCTGGAGAGGATCAGAAGTTCCTCTGCCTCATCAAGTTCAACCGCAAACTTTTTGCTGAGAGGCCATTCACTTCCCTCGTTCGGCACAGAAAGCCTTACATATACATTGCATTCAGGGGAATAGGCCTGGAGCTTTTCAATTTCATCCCTCGAATCGATCGCAAAATAATTTACACCGTAAGCGGTCGCCATCCTGAGAAACCTGAATGATTTTACCGGGTTGCTGGAAATGATCCTGTCTTTGCTTACCCCGATTGAGGAGAGTATGTTCAACTCTCCTTCAGAAGCTATTTCGAACCCTATACCGAGGCTGTTAATCAGCCTGAGTATTTCAATATCAGGATTTGCCTTTACAGCATAAAAAACCCTTGAATTTTTAATATGTCTGCCTATTGATTGAACCTTCTGCTTTACCTTCGACCGGTCTATCAGCAGGAAAGGGGGTTCGATATCCGAACTTTTCAGAAACCTAAGAGCTTTCTGAATTGTAGAACTTGAAATAATTTCCGTATGTGTCTTATCTATCCTGAATCTTTTCCCCATACTGTTATGTCCCAAATGGTGATTTGCAAACTAATATTAAAAAATATTCGGCTGAAAATTGCAACAAAATGAATTAAGTTTTATGCTTATCACATTCTTCACATTAACATTGCATATCACTTGGGTTTTCTCCACTGCAGCAGTTTCTTGGCAGCGCTTCTGACAACCTCGGCAACATTCTTGTTCTTCTCAAGTATCGTCAGATCCCTTGTCTTAAGAGAGCTGACCAGTGTCACAGCAATGCCTGAAGGTGTTTTTGGGTTTGTTACAAGAGCAAGAACAATTAAATAGTTTTTCAGCCAGTCCCTGTTCTTGGAAATCCTCCTGAGGGCCTCTTCCGGCACCGAACGGGATCTTGCTATCATCTCTATCTCACTCTCTGTAATTTTCTGATTCTCCAGAACGCTGAGCATGACTTCTTTGTTGGGATCTTTTATCAGTATCCCCCGGATCTCCCTTCCACCCCTCAGAGCCAGATGGATCCTTTCAGATACACTAAGTTTCTGTATCTTCTGGATCATGCTCTGTGCTCTCATTTCGTGTGTTCTTTCAGCTCTTGTAAGTTCTCCGGCGGGCCTGACAGGGAGATGAATTATGTCTGATATGAATTTTCTTACATCTTCAGGTATATCGGGATGATCCATCAGAATTTTCAGTATCTCGGGCCGTTTGACATTTGCCTTAGCTATTTCATCGAAAATGCCGGGTTCAGAGGCGTCTTCAATGAGCACCTCAATGACTTCCTTCGACGCCATCGAAAAATCGAGCCCTATCAGTATCTTAGATTCTTCCATTCAGGTTCTCCTTAAATAGATAAAATATTCTATATTTCCTTTCTGTCCCCTTAACGGAGATTCAAATATCCCTTCAGGGACGAAACCGATCTTTTCAGATCCGTCAATAATTTTTTCTATCGCATATCTTCTTTTTGACTCATCCTTTATAATACCGCCTTTTTCGACCATTTCCTTGCCGACCTCAAACTGAGGTTTTATCAGAGCAAGAACCTCGCCGTTTTCTTTCAGAAATTCCAGTGTTTTGGGCAAGACATGCAAAAGTGAGATAAAAGAGACATCTATCAAGGCAATGTCTATAGGGTCCGGTACAGATTTTTTGTCAAGATATCTTATATTTGTCTTTTCCATCAAAATTATTCTGGGGTCATGCCTGATCGACCAGTCAAACTGGCCGTAACCAACGTCTATAGCATATACTTTTCGGGCGTTTTTTTTAAGTACACAATCTGTGAAACCGCCTGTCGAGCATCCTATGTCCATGATAATCATGCCTGCAGGGTCTATTTTAAAAAAGTTCAGGGCAGCCTCTAGTTTTACACCGCCTCTGCTGACATAAGGCATATCCCTGTCTTTTAAAACGATATCACATTCCCTGTCGACCATGGCGCCGGACTTCAAGATAATGCCGCCGTCTACAATGACCTTTCCAGCCATTATTAAAGCCTTTGCTCTTTCACGGCTTTTCACGATGCCTTTATCAACCATGAGCCTGTCTAATCTGTCCTTGTTTTTAGTCATTGCATCCTGATGTATTATAACAATTAAACACACAGTTACAGTGATTAATCCGGTCAATTTATTCAACAGAGCATATCATTACACTCTGTACAAACTGAAATAAGCAAATAATCCCATGCAAAACCATTTACAGCAAGGATTTCCAGCTCGTGAATAAGATGGGTCAACAGATTGTAATAAATCTACGGCATTTAAAAATATTATTATTTTTCTATAAAGGGATAAATGTTTCAGCAGTTTATAAGGAAGTTCAGGAGATGAAGTATCAGTTGCTGAATGTCGGTTCTCGCATAAATGACAGAGCAGCGAGGAATATCCCTTCTTCATCTATCCCGTATTTGGCCCTCAATTTATCAGGGTTGCCCTGTTCAATGAAGCCGTCCTTAATGCCGAGTCTGTGAACTTTGGTGTTTATATCCGACTCATTCAGACATTCCAGCACGGCGCTGCCGAATCCTCCCCTGAGGGTGTTTTCTTCAATTGTAATCAGTCTCGGGATGCGGGATGCGACCGAGAGAAAAAGGTCCCTATCAAGAGGTGTTACAAATCTTGAATTTATTACCGACGCATTGATGCCTACTTTTTCAAGTCTCTCGGCGGCCTTTAAAGCAGGCATTACGCAGTTGCCTATTGCGATCAGGGCGATGTCGGACCCGTCTTTCAAAACTTCAGCGTTCCCCGGAATTATTTCCGGACCCGGTATCCCTGTTTCAACTATTTTCCCCCTGGGGTATCTTATTGCTGACGGGCCGTCATATTTCAGTGCAAATTCAAGCATTAACCTCAGTTCATCACAGTCTTTAGGCGCCATTACGACAAGGTTCGGGATATGCCTCAGATAAGAGATATCAAAGAGCCCGTTATGTGTTGGACCGTCCTCTCCAACGATTCCGGCCCTGTCTATGGCAAATACAACAGGGAGCTTCTGCAGGCATACGTCGTGAATAATTTCGTCATAGGAACGCTGGAGGAATGTTGAATATATTGCCACAACAGGTTTCAGTCCTCTTGATGCCAATCCCGCCGCAAATGTGACAGCATGGGGCTCGGCAATGCCGACATCATAGAACCTGTCAGGATATTTTTCCGCAAAACATTCCAGTCCGGTGCCTTCTTTCATTGCGGCTGAAATGGCTATTATTTTTTTGTCCTGAGAAGCTGAGTCGGTAAGAAATTTCCCGAAAGCAGCGCTGTATGTCAACCCCCCGGGTGAGCTCAACTGTGAGCCTGTTTCGAGCTCAAAAGGGCCGACACCGTGGAAAATACATGGATTTTTTTCGGAAAACTCATATCCCTTCCCCTTTTTGGTTATCACATGAACAAGGGTAGGGGTGGTTGACGGTTTGATCCTTTTGAATGTTTCTGCAAGCAGTTCAATATTGTGGCCGTCAATAGGCCCTACATAATCAAACCCGAGCTCTTCGAACAATACCCCTGGAAGCAGGAGCCCCTTTATGGTCTCTTCGGCCTTCTGCGCTATCTTTGCAACAGGACCGCCAACCTTGGGTATCCCTTCCAGAAATGATTTTGTCTCTTTTTTAAATTTTCTGTAAAACTCACCGGTAAGGATCCTGTTCATATACGCCGAGAGGGCCCCGACATTCGGAGATATTGACATTTCATTGTCATTGAGTATAACGATGATGTCTTTCTTAAGATGTCCTGCATTGTTGAGTCCTTCAAAGGCAAGGCCTCCTGACATTGCGCCATCTCCGATAACAGCAATGACTTTGAAATCCTCATTGTTCTTGTCGCGTCCTTCGATAATGCCGAGAGCTGCGGAAATTGAAGTCGAGCTATGCCCTGTCCCGAAGGCATCATGCTCGCTCTCCGACATTTTAGGGAATCCCGAAATGCCGTTTTCTTTTCTTATAGTTGAAAAAACTTTTCTCCTGCCGGTCAGGAGTTTGTGGCTGTAAGATTGATGGCCGACGTCCCAGATTATTTTGTCGACAGGGGAATCAAAAACATAATGAAGCGCGACTGTAAGTTCAACAACGCCGAGATTCGAGGCAAGGTGACCACCGTTTACAGATACCGTCTGAATAATGGTTTCCCTGAGTTCCTCCGAGAGTTTTTTGATTTCCTCGATTTCGAGTTTTTTCAGATCCCCGGGTGAATTTATTTTTTCGAGAATCATCAGTTTCTCCTGTCAAGAAGATAAAAGGCTATCCCCCTGAGGGGATCTGCTTCAGAGGAAAATATATCGAGTGATGACACGGCGCCTGAAATAAGTTCTTTTGCGTATTCACGGGATTTTTCTATCCCGTGTAAACCGGGATATGTCATTTTTTTTATTTTTTCATCGGAACCCACAGGCTTGCCGAGTTCTGCAGCATCCCCCTCTATATTAAGTATATCATCTACTATCTGGAAGGCAAGTCCTATCTTGTCGCCGTATGATATTATCGGTTTCAGCTTATCCCCGCTGCCGTCAGAAAGTATATATCCAAGCTTTACAGAGGCGAGGATAAGCGCTGCTGTTTTATGCATATGTATGAAATCAAGGGTTTCTTTGTCAGGGTTCGAATTTTCTGAAAGAATGTCCTGCGCCTGTCCGGCCACCATACCTCCGATTCCTGATGATATCGCAACCTCCCTTAATGCCTTTAAGAGGTTTGCCTCTTTGATCGTACGGCAGTAAGCAGTGTCTGACAGTATACTGAACGCCTCTGTAAGCAAAGCGTCGCCTGCGAGTATGGCTATTGCCTCGCCGTAAACTTTGTGATTGGTCGGTTTGCCTCTTCTTATGTCATCATCGTCCATCGAGGGCAGGTCGTCGTGAATAAGTGAATAAGTATGAATAAGCTCAAGAGTTGATGCATATGGAACGATTTCATCCTGATCCCCGCCGCACGCTTCATATGAAGCAATGGCCAGTATCGGCCTGATCCTTTTGCCGCCGGCAAACAATGAATAAAGCATCGCCTCCTGAAGCACGGCAGGTTTGCGCTGCTCTTGAAAGTAGCTTCGGAAAAAAGAATCGACCTTCTCTTTTTTCTCGTTGAGATATTTTTTTATGTCTATCCCTTCATACCCTGAAGTTTTCATTCCCATTCTATGGTGCTTGGTGGTTTTGAACTTATATCGTAAACAACCCTGTTGACGCCTTTTACTTCATTTATTATCCTGTTGGAAATTTTTCCAAGTATATCGTAAGGTATCTTCGCCCAGTCTGCTGTCATGCCGTCAACGCTGTTGACCGACCTGACCGCGATTACATTATCGTAGGTCCTTTCATCACCCATAACCCCGACGCTTTTGACAGGCAGGAGCACTGCAAACGCCTGCCACAGTCTTCCATAAAGCCCTGACATCTTTATCTCTTCCAGGACTATGGCATCTGCCTTTCTGAGAATATCAAGCCTCAGCCTTGTAACATCACCGATACATCTTATGGCAAGCCCGGGTCCGGGGAATGGATGGCGGTTTATTATCTCGTCAGACATGCCGAGTTCTTTGCCCAATACTCTGACCTCATCTTTAAAGAGCTCCCTTAATGGTTCAATAAGTTTCAACTTCATTTTTTTAAGAAGGCCTCCGACATTGTGATGGCTTTTTATGGTAGCTGAAGGGCCCTTGAATGAGACGCTTTCTATTACATCGGGATAGAGTGTGCCCTGCGCCAGAAACCCGACATTTTTTATCTTCATGGCTTCTTCTTCAAAGACTTTAATGAACTCATTCCCTATTATCTTTCTTTTTCTTTCGGGGTCTTTAATCCCACTCAGTTTCTTCAGGAACCTATCTGAGGCATCGACACAGCGGATCTTCATATGAAAATTTTCCCTGAGCATTTGCTCAACTTTTTTTGACTCGCCCTCTCTTAAAAACCCGTTGTCAACGAAGATGCATGTAAGGGCATCCCCGATTGCTTCGTGCACCAGAACTGCTGTTACAGATGAATCAACCCCGCCGCTGATGCCGCATACAACTCTCCTGTCCCCGGCCTTTTCCTTTATATCGTTTTTTGCAGTCTCTATAAAAGACTTCATTGTCCATGTGGATTTAGATCCGCATATCCTGAAGATAAAATTTCTTATTATTTCTTTGCCCTTTTCGGTATGAACCACCTCCGGATGGAACTGAAGAGCGTAGAAATGTCTCTTTCTGTCCGCCATAGCAGCAATCGGGGAGTTTTCTGTATTGGCTATGGATATAAAACCTTCCGGCGACTTCTCGATCCTGTCGCCGTGGCTCATCCAGACAGAAGCGCTTTTTGCTATATTCATGAACAGATCGCTGGTATCATATATATGAAGTTCTGCCCTGCCATATTCTCTTTTGTGCGCCCTGCCGACTTTTCCTTTAAGAAGATGAGCCATAAGCTGCATGCCGTAGCAGATGCCCAGTATGGGTATGCCGAGTTTGAATATCCTTAAGTCCGGTATCGGCGCATCCTTATCATATACACTGGATGGGCCGCCTGAGAGTATAATGCCTTTTGGATTGAAATTCGTGATTTTTTCAAGAGGCGCATTAAAAGGGAATATCTCGGAATATACCTTGTTCTCCCTGACTCTTCTTGCGATGAGCTGTGTATATTGAGAGCCGAAATCCAGCACTAAAATTTTATTTTCGCGCATAAATTATATAAGCTGTTTTATCGCCGGCATAATCATTAAATAGAGTGAGAGTATCTGTCCTATTACCATTCGGGCCTGTAGTTCGGCGCCTCTTTTGTTATTATTACGTCATGCACATGACTTTCCCTCAGCCCTGCATTTGTAATCTGTAAAAACCTTGCTTTTCTCCTCAGCTCGGAAAGATTTTTTGCGCCGCAGTACCCCATTCCGGAGCGGAGGCCCCCAAGAAGCTGGTGCACACTTTGGGACAAAGAGCCTTTATGCGGCACCCTTCCTTCCACACCCTCCGGGACTAATTTCTGTGCTTCCACGCCTTCCTGCTGGTACCGGTCTTTTGCTCCCTGTTCCATTGCGCCTATAGAGCCCATGCCCCTGTAAACCTTATAGCTTCTGCCCTGGAAAAGGACTATCTCTCCGGGGGACTCATCTGTGCCGGCAAAAAGGCTTCCAATCATGACAGAATCTGCACCGGCTGCCAGCGCTTTTGTAATATCGCCTGAATATTTTATGCCGCCGTCGGCAATCAAGGGTATATTATATTTTTTTGCCGCCGAGAAACAGTCCATTATCGCTGTAAACTGCGGCACGCCTGCTCCTGCCACTATCCTGGTCGTGCATATAGACCCCGGTCCTATGCCGATCTTTACCGCATCAGCACCTGCCTTTATGAGATCGAGAGTCCCTTCTGCTGTAGCTACATTGCCGGCAATGACTTCAATTTTGAATTTTTTCTTTATGGATTTCAGGGTCTCGATGACCGATCTTGTATGTCCGTGAGCGGTATCTATTACTATAACATCCACTCCTGCATTGACAAGAAGTTCAGTCCTCCTGAGAGTGTCTTCACCCGTGCCTACGGCAGCGCCGACCATCAGTCTCCCCAGTTTGTCCTTGCATGAGTTGGGGTATTTTTTCCTTTTCTCTATATCCTTGATTGTTATCAGTCCCTTCAGCCTGAATTCCCTGTCGACGATAGGCAATTTTTCTATCTTGTATTTGTTCAGGAGACCTTTTGCCTCATCCAGGGTCGTGCCGACGCTTGCCGTAATGAGGCGTTCCCTGGTCATGACCTCTGAAACTTTTTTGTTAATCCTGGTTTCGAACCTGAGGTCTCTGTTGGTAAGTATGCCTATTAATTTGCCTTTGACAGTTACAGGGACGCCGGAGATCTTGTACTTCTCCATTAAAGTCATTGCATCAGATATCGGGGCGTCAGGAGAAATGGTTATAGGGTCGATTATCATGCCGCTTTCAGATTTTTTGACCTTGTCTATCTCAACCGCCTGCTTTTCAGGTGACATCGCCCTGTGAATGATTCCGATGCCTCCTTCTCTTGCAACGGCTATTGCCATTGAGGCCTCTGTCACGGTATCCATTGCAGAACTCAATATAGGTATGTTTATCTTGATTTTCTTAGTCAGGCGGGTATTGAGATCAACACCTTTTGGCAACACTTCGGACTTTGCCGGCAGCAAAAGGACATCGTCAAAAGTTAATCCAATTTTAATATTCTCAGACATGGGTTCTCCCGGATTTTTCCGAATTTTAACATGACATAATTCAATAAAGCAATTGGATGTCTCTATTTTCCTATATTCCCTGATAAGAGAACAAAGAAGGCGCCTGAAGGGTTATAATATCAGTGTTTCGGAGAGAAACGAGATATCACCCAGGAGGTGCCCATGAGTATTATAGCAAGAAAGATCGAAATAGACT
>JBFMDL010000043.1:0-26123 GCA_040753635.1 Nitrospirota bacterium
CATCTTGCTTGATAAACGGGGTGATCAAAAGACCGGAATGCGCTTTTTAAACCGGCGCAATCTTTAAAAAGCGCATTTTCAGGTCTCAAAGGGAAGTCCGCCAAATTCTATCGCCGGATTTGGGATATAATCCTCATGATATCATTTCATGATTATCATAAATGCATGTTTATTATTTTTGGCGCTTGATAAATAATATCATCAGGCGAAGCTATCGCAGGAATTTTAAAGCATTTAATGCATTCCCGGCTCCGGTTCTTCCATAGCTCTAATTTTCTTTGGTTTGACCGGAATCTTCTACGCCGTTGATCACTTCATGTAATATTTTGCTGAGTTCTGTTATCTTATAAGGTTTGGAAATAACACCCCTGAAACCGTATTCCCTGAAGTCGGTCATTATAGGATTATTGGAATATCCGCTTGATACAATCGCCTTGATATCCGGGTCTATCTCAAGAAGATTCCGTATAGCTTCTTTGCCTCCCATCTTGCCGGGAACAGTCAAATCCATTATAACAGCCACAAAAGGCAGGGATGATTCTTTAGCTTTTCTGTAGAATTCGATCGCTTCGACACCGTCTTTGGCAAATTCAGGCATATAACCGAGACGTCTCAGCATCTTTCCCGCAGTATTTTGCACAATCTCCTCATCATCCATGAACAAGATTCTACCCTCGCCGGGAATAAGGCTTTCTTCCTTAATGGACTTCTTCGTAATATATTTTTCTTCTGAATGTGGAAGATAAATGTTAAAGGTGGTCCCCTTTCCTATTTCAGAGTCCACTGTAATAAAACCTTCGTGTTTTTTTATGATGGAATAACAGATTGCAAGGCCGAGTCCCATGCCTCTCTGATCGCCCATAGCCTTAGTTGTGAAATACGGATCAAATATCTTGGAAAAGTTTTCTTCCGCTATTCCTATGCCATGGTCTTCTACGGATATTTTTATGTATTCCCCGTGCGCCAGTGGAAGATTTTCTGCTGCGTCCACTCTAACGTTCTCCGCCCGTATTGTGATTGTTCCTCCATCAGGCATCGCATCACGGGCATTTAAAACGAGATTATGGATTACCTGACTGATCTGTCCCTTATCAACTGCAACAGGACAGAGGTTATCAGGCAGCACATACTCGCAGCTGACATTGGAGCCCGTCAGCGTAAAAGTTGAAGACTCTTTTATTATCTTGGAGATATCCGCGGTTTCCCTAATAGGCGTCCCGCCTCTGGAAAAGGTCAGTAACTGCAGGGTCAAATCCCTCGCCCTTAGAGAAGCATTTTCTGCATCTTTTAAAATATCGTAGAGCTCGTCTTCAGGTTTCAGATCCGACTTTGCCAGATCAATATTCCCAAGGATGGCCGCCAGCAAATTATTAAAATCATGCGCTATGCCACCAGCCAGAACACCCAGGGACTCGATTTTTTGTGCCTTGATCAGTTCATCTTCAATTTTTTGACGTTCCTTGATCTCTTTCTGAAGTTTTGTATATCCGTCTTTCAGCGCCAGGCTCATCATATTAAAATTATTGGCAAGCTCTCCGAATTCGCTCCGGTCTTTATATGATATTGTATAACCAAGATCTCCTTTGGCTATCTCTCTGGTTGCATTAACAAGTTCGTTCACAGGTTTCGTAATGGACCTGGTTATTTGTATCGCTATTATAATTGCAGAAATAATGGTCAACATAATTGTGATGAAAAGGATTGATTTTACTTTATCTATTTTTATCAAAGCAGATTTTGTCAATAATCCCAGCCTTCTGCTTGCATCAAAGGACATTTCCTCTGAATTAACAAGCAACTGGTTGCCTATTGATGCAGCATCCAGCTTCAATCTGTCAATCCTTTCAGTATCTGCTGACGCTGTTATGTAGTAACTAAGGGCATTTTGATAGTCCTGGATAAGCTTTTGAATAATCTCCAGACGCTGTGACACTTCAGGGATGTGATGGCAGTTAAGGCATCCCTTGGCAGCATTTTCAAGGTTTGTCACATTATTGATTATTGAATCAAGTGTATGTGCAAGCGGTGTGCGTACAGTATACAGGTCAGACTGAACACTCTGGGTGCGCACTATTAAATCCTGACGAAGGTATTCTATCTGATGAAGCTCGATAATACGGCTGAACTCTTTCGTTGTATTTCTTATGTACAGAGTTGACAGAGCTACACCGGCGGAAAAACAGATAAGCAGAAAAGCCATTGATAAAATAATCTTTTGTCTCATGGTTTAATCATGTATTTTCAGCAAAAAACATTATTGAAGTCAGAAAATATTACTGTGTTTTACTGCCCATGTATAATAAACATTATGAGTTTTTTCATTGGAAAAACCTTGGATATTATAAATCAGTCTGAATTATAACTATTTGTCATGAAATTGTAAATTGCCTTTTCCATTGCCGGATATATCTGATGAAGTAAAGCGATCATACTCGATATGGTTCTCTTTTTGATTATAGTGTTGAGTCCAATGCAGGAAATTTCTGATAAAGAAACGCCCTTCGCAAATAGAAATTTGCACGGAGATTATCGGGGACTAAATTGAATATTTAAAGCTTTTTCTTCTTTCCGGCCCTGAATAGTCTCCGCCGGATCCCCTTAGACGGCCTATGCCTACGGCAACCCATCCTTCAGAGCGTAAAAAACTTCTTAATTGTCCTGAAATGATTAATTTGTCGAGAAAAGACGGATTTATCATATCATGTTTGCCGTTTTTGTAAATCACCCTTAACATCATATTTTATTCTCCCTCCCCTAAAAGGTTCTATTTATTTAGCGGGAATGGACTTGCTCCCCTAAGCAAGCATATATATTTTTTTAACATGTTTTATCTCACATGTCAAATCAAATTGGTCCAAGTCTCATGTCCCGATCTTCAAGGCAGGAGCTGCATTGCAGCATGACGTGGCAAAACACTGTCCAATACGGGACAATTTATTCTAAAATCAGATATGACAATACAGGATTTTATTGATCTTCTTGAAAAAGACAGGGAATTCGAACTTCAGGTGGCAGGAGAAAAATATATCCATTCGGTAAAGCCTCAATATATGGAGCTTCACCTCGATGAGAGACTCGGAGCCATATTAAAGAACAGGGGGATAGACCTGTTTTACAGCCATCAGGTAAAAACAATAGATTTGATAAGACAGGGTGAAAATGTTGTTCTGATGACGCCGACCGCGAGCGGGAAAAGCCTTGCCTACAATATACCTGTGCTTGAGTCGATCATTGATGATCCGGACGCCCGATCTCTCTACATCTTTCCCCTGAAGGGGCTTGAACAGGATCAGCTCAGAAATCTGAATGAGCTTTCATCTGAACTGGGTATCCAAAATGCAGGTGATGTTTATGACGGTGATACTACTGCATATAAGAGGAAGAAAATACGCGCATCGCTTCCCAATGTGATATTCACGAACCCTGATATGCTGCACCTTGCAATAATCCCTTTTCACAGGAAGTGGGAAGCTTTTTTCAGACACCTGAAATATGTGATTATCGACGAGATTCATACATATCGGGGGGTATTCGGCTCTCACGTTGCACAGGTGTTACGGAGGCTGAGAAGGGTATGCGATTATTATGAATCTGAACCTCAGTTTATAGCGGCATCAGCTACTATAGCAAACTCTGAAAATCTGGCCGGGGAACTTGTCGGATTGCCTTTTAAGATCGTGGATGAAAGCGGTTCCCCTTCTGCGGGAAAACAATTTTTTTTCATTAACCCGATTGAGAGCCCATACGGCATTGCCACAAGGCTTTTTGTACAATGCATGAAAGCGGGGCTGAGGACCATAGTTTTTACCAGGGCGAGAAAAATCACGGAACTCATATACGCATGGTCAATAAACCATGTTCCTGAACTGAAAGACAAGATAAGCCCGTACCGCGCGGGCTTTTTACCCGGGGAAAGGCGTGAAATAGAGGGTAAACTTTTCAGCGGCGAGCTTTTGGGGGTCATATCCACGAGTGCGCTCGAACTTGGTGTCGATATAGGGGGACTTGACTGTTGTATACTCTGCGGTTATCCCGGCTCTGTTTCGAGCACATGGCAGAGGGCCGGGCGTGTGGGAAGACATGGTCAGGAGTCTGTTGTTTTTCTTGTCGCGCTTCATGATGCGCTTGACCATTATTTTATGAGACATCCGGATGAATTCTTCGAAAAGAGTCATGAAGCTGCTGTGATAGACCCCGCAAATGAAAATATTTTAAAGAAACATCTCCCGTGCGCGGCATCAGAACTTCCCCTGAAACTGACTGACAGAATATATGACATGAAAGGGCTTTTGCCTTTTATTGAAGAGCTTGTTTCTGAAAAGACCCTTTCGAAAAGCAGAAAGGGTGAGGTATGGTTTTCGACAAACAGAAGGCCGCACAGGGAGGTGGGAATACGTGCAGTGGGTGAGAGGTTCACGCTTGTGAACGAATCAGGAAGGGCTATAGGTGAATTAAGCGGAGGGAGGGTTTTCAGGGAGGCATTCCCCGGTGCAATATATCTTCACAGGGGGAAACAGTATAAAATTATTGAGCTTGATGTCAGGAAAAAACAGGCTGTATGCACACCGGTCAGTCTGCAGTACTATACACAGGCGTTAAGTAAAGAAAAAACCGAGATAATCGGTGAGAAAGCACATATAGAATTCGATAATTTAAAGTTCCGGTGGGGCGCTCTCAGGATAACCCAGCAGATAACGGGATATGAAAGGAAGAGAATATTTGACAGGAAAAGGATCACGAGACATGAACTTGATATGCCTGAATATATTTTCGATACAGAGGGTCTCTGGACAATATTAAACAGCAGGACGATGGAGGAAATTGTTGCAAACGGGTTTGATCTGGGCGGGACTCTTCATGCTTTAGAGCATGCATTAATAGCCTCAATGCCGCTTTTTGCATTATGCGATAGAGGCGACATAGGGGGTCTCAGTCACACATGTTTCCCGGATTTTAAAATGCCGGTGATATTCATATATGACGGTCATGAAGGAGGTGTCGGTCTTTCCAAAAGAGCGATGGAAATTATATATGAGTGGTTGAAGGCAACAGAGAAAATTATGGTGGAATGCCCTTGCAATGACGGCTGTCCGTCATGTGTACAGGACCCGCAATGCGGCAACAGCAACGAACCTCTTGACAAGAAAGGAGCAAGGTTTTTACTTAACAGATGGCTGTCCGGGAGATCATAATGATCCAAAAGGTAATTTTTATGTCAGTTTTGCTGATTTTTATTAATAAAGCAAAGTTATTAATAAAGCCGTCCGGTCAGACTTTTAGTCCCGCTGTTCACAGGAAGCATTGTGTATTAACGATTTGGAGGGCGATTAAACGGCCTGACTTCGCGGGTGCTGATATTTCAGGTTAAACATTTTGATTTCAAAAGATATTTTATAAGCACAAAAATTATACAGTAGTGGAAACATTCAGGCTGTTAAATGATTTATAGAGATTTTCGATAAGCTTATTAACAAGTTATTAACTTCGGGTGTTGATTATTTTTTTTCAGGACTGGTGGTAAAAGGAGTTAATTCCATATTCTTAAAAACAAAGTTCTGTTATAATTCAATAAGTTTAAACTGGTAACCGGAAGAGGGCTGATAAAAAGCCGGGAATGAAATGGATGAGAAAAGGTCAGTAATAATAGTTGATGATGATGTTAGCTTATTAGACATAATCGCGACAGGGTTATCGACACATGGATATCGATGTGAAACTGCTGCCGATGCTGAGACCGCCTTTGAAATTATCAATAAAAATTCATTTGATATTATGTTGACAGATATTATTTTACCGGGCATGGATGGTTTTGAGCTAACGGCAAAGGCAAAAAGATTGAGATCCGATATGTTAGTCATCATAATGACAGGATTCGCTGAAGACTTCTCTTATGACAGAGCTATAGAAGCCGGAGCATCGGATTTCATAAAAAAACCATTTACGTTGCAGGAGCTTATAATAAGGTTCCAGCTTGTCAAATTACAGAAAAAACTCCTTAAGATGTCGTTTACTGACGAGCTTACAGGCCTTTACAATCGAAGAGGCTTTTTTACCCTGGCTGAACAGCAGTTAAAGCTGTCTGACAGGTTGAAAAATTTAATATATATGCTTTTTGCTGATCTGGATAACCTCAAGGGGATAAATGATTCACTCGGTCACCATGAAGGGGATCAGGCGTTAATCGAGACCGCCAAAATCTTAAAGGATACTTTTCGCCAGTCAGACATCATTGCCAGAATAGGCGGGGATGAGTTTGTAGTTATCCCGATCGGGAGCACAGAGTACGGCGCCAGGATAGCTGTTTCGCGTTTGTATCAAAACATTGAGGTTCAGAATGCAAAAAAGAAGAAAAATTATACTCTGTCTTTAAGCGTCGGCTTGGCGTATTACGATCCGGCGGCCCCCTGCTCTGTTGATGAACTTATATGCCGGGCGGACAAATCGATGTATGAGCAGAAAAGGCAGAAACAGAAGTAATAGATCAAGAGACACTGTCAATAAAGCCATAATTTGAGACTTTTACCTTAACAACTCCCTATCGATTGTAAAATTATTGCAAAATTTTGTCGGAATTTTTTACAAAAAAAAATATAAGATAATCATCTGCTTTAATTATCTCACAAAATCAATATGTTATGAGATTGGCATCAATTTTGATACTAAATAATATAAGGACTTCATTATTAAGCTACTTGAGGTTATATTATGTATGGATTGACGAAAAAAGAAGTCTTGACTGAACTCAGGAAAATAGGTTATACGACACTGTCAGAACTGAAAGAGCATTTGCGGGAATACGAGAAATACGCTGATTCGGCCAACACCACAGATGACAGGAATACGGAAGACAACACGGACGATAAGAAAAACATAGCCTGGTCCTGAGTTCTCAAAAACAGTCAATTAATGAATTGTTCCCCCCACCGGAAATGCAAGGAGTTGCTTGCATACTTCTGCACACTTCTAACCTATATCATTCATAGCGAACTCTGTTTAAATGGTTGTCGTTATCCAGCATGACCGGATAATCCAGTCCTTTTCTCTGGATTCCACAATCAAGCCGGGGAATGGGGGAAAAAGATCTTAAATGTTTTTAAAGATCTTTGACGACCAAGCAGATTACGGATTTTTAAGCATGTTCACAAATTCCCTGTTTTCAAGATACCATTTGACTGACTTCTTTATACCTTCTTCGATTGTCGTCTTAGGCTCCCAGCCGAGTTTTGATCTGGATTTTCGGATATCGGCCCAAGTAGCGACAACATCCGCAGGATGTCGCGGCGAGAACTCTATTACTGCCTTTTTGTCAAGTTCTTTCTCTATAAGTTTTATAACATACATAAGTTCGACAGGGTTGTCATTCCCGAAATTGAATATTTCATAGCCGAAGTTTTCAAGACAGCGCAATGTGCCGTCTGCTATGTCATCTATATATGAAAAGTCCCTCTGCTGTCTGCCGTCGCCGAATACGGTAATCGGGATGCCGTTGTCTATATTTTTTATGAATATGAAAATACTCATATCCGGCCTGCCCGCAGGACCATATACAGTAAAGTATCTCGGAATGCTGATATCGAGACCATAAAGATAATGGTAACTGTAACAGAGCACCTCGGCCCCTTTTTTCGTAGCGGAATAAGGCGCTAAAGGAGAGTCGGTGTTGCTGTCTTCTTTGAAAGGCATTTTATTAAAGGCATAAAGACTTGATGTGGAAGCCAGGACAAATTTCTTGATGTTGAAAGTTTTACAGCATTCGAGCAGGTTAAGCGTGCCTTTGACATTTGTTCCAAGGTAGACCCAGGGGTCAAGAACGGATGATCTGACGCCGGCCCGCGCAGCAAGGTTTATAACGGCATCTATGTCATTAGCCGAGCATATCTCCCTGATCGAGGCATACTCTGATATATCTGCTTTGTAAAAAGTAAAATTATTGTTCTGTTTTAAAGATTGCAGCCGCCATTCCTTCAGCGACGGGTCATAGTAATCGTTTATATTATCTATCCCGATAACTTTATGTTCTCTTGCCAGCAGCTGTTCGGAAACCTTCCAGCCTATGAACCCGGCGCATCCGGTAACAATTATTCTTCTCATTTTTCGCCTTTCTTATCAAGTATAAATTGCTTGTTATCAAATGAATTCAGACACGCTTTTTCAGCCAGGATTTAGGGTCTATGATATGATATCTGCCATTTCCATCTGAATAAACAACTTTCTTTATCTTTGAGTTGAGAATCATTCTTTTGCACATCATGCAGGGTTCGGAATGGCATTCGGCTGTTCCGCCGTCCTCACCGGATATATATATCGTAGCCCCTTTCAGTTCGTCTGCAGACGCTCTTATGATAGCATTGGCCTCTGCATGCACACTGTGGCAGAGTTCGTAGCGCTCGCCATGAGGTATCTGCAATTCTTTCCTTGTGCATTTCCCGACTTCGAGACAATCCTTCATGCCTGCCGGGGCGCCATTATAACCGGTGCTCACAATAATATTATCTTTTGTGATAACGGATCCGTATTTTCTTCTGAGACATGTTGCCCGTGCAGAGACAGCCTTGGCTATATTGATAAAGTATTTATCCCATCCGGGTCTTTTCTGCTTTTTATCTTTTTTGGAGGTCATATGTCATTGCTTCACTGTCATGGTTTTAATAGATTAATTTAAATATTATAAATTAACTCCATAATTTTTGTCATTCCTGATTATTCATTTTTGACTCACTTTACCTTAATGTTGCAGAAGGAACGAGGCGGACATGCTGTAATTATGCTACGGGAAATTAGTGAATTCTGAAAAACACGACCGAGATAATATATAAATTGTCTCTCCTGTCCAAAATATCCAAAGAAATGGCCTGCCTGCGTGCAACGCACAGGCAGGCAGGATGCCGGAGAAACAGAATGCCGGCGCCCTGTAAAATTAATCCACGCCGGTCTTTCCAGCTATGATTATATTTACAAAAGTTTTCCCTGTAAGGCATTTTAATATTTTTGGATTTTATCAGAACACATTGTAAATGAAATTAACAGATGATATGCTTTTCATATGGAAAATATAGAACATAAGGTTGAACGTTTCAGGCAAATGACCGCATTAATAGCGATTGTGGTTACGATTTATTACCTTTACTGGCGTATAACAGACACGTTAAACCCGAATGCGCTGGTTTTTTCATGGCTTCTCTACGGAGCCGAAGTCTACGGGATGATTACAACCTTTCTTCTCTATTATATGGTATGGGAACTCAAGGTGCGCAAATCACCGCCGCCGCTGCCCGGAAAAACTTTAGACGTTTTGATTACCACAAAAAATGAGCCTGTGCAAGTTCTCAGAATAACACTTCAGGCATGCAATGACTTGAAATATCCTCACCGCACACTTATGCTGGATGATGGCAATCGGCCGGAGGTGAAGGCACTCTGTGAACAGATGAACTGTATTTACCTTGCGAGGTCTTCTTATGAGAATGCGAAGGCCGGCAATCTCAATTTCGGTCTGCAGCACTCAACTGCTGAATTCATCGCGGTTTTTGATGCTGACCATGCGCCGTTGCCTGATTTTATTGGCAACCTTATAGGTTATTTCCGCGATGAAAAAGTTGCATTTGTCCAGACGCCCCAGGAATTTTATAATATAGACTCCTTTCAGCATCACGCTGACCGGAAAAAGAAATATATCTGGGGAGAGCAATACCTGTTTTTCTCCCTTATTCAACCCGGGAAGGATAGGTTGAACGCAGCATATTTTGTAGGCAGTTGCGCCATACTCAGGAGGAAGGCTCTTGATGACATCGGTGGTTTCGCTACTGCTTCGATAACTGAGGATATGCTGACATCAATATATATACATGCTAAAGGCTGGTCCTCTGTTTATCACAATGAATGTATGGCATACGGCATAGCAGCCGAGACCCTTCTGCCATTTCACATACAGCGGCAGCGTTGGGGTATAGGCGGCTGGCAGATATTCTTCAAGGCAAATCCCCTTTTTATTAAGGGGTTGAGTGTCCCCCAGCGTCTTGGCTACACGGCGAGCCTGATATATCCCCTGGAGGGATTTCAGAAAATTATATTTTATATTACCCCTCCTGTTGCACTCTTCACCGGAGTTCTGCCTATGAAGGCTCTGGATGTTGATTACCTCCTGCATTTCATCCCTTACTATCTTATTTCCATATTTGCATTCAATGAGATGACACGTGGCTATGGTGGAAATATTATGCTTGAACAGTTCAGCATGGGCAAATATGTAACATATATAAAAACATTGGGTTTGTTTTTGCTTCCCCGGAAAGCGAGAAAGTTCAAGGTCACTCCAAAGGGTGGATATTCATTTGCGCCATCCAGGCTTGTATTCCCGCAGATGGCTGTCTTCGTCATAAGCGTTACGGCCATTGTCTGGGCTTTGGTAGAGCTGCTGTTCCAGATGCGCAGCGACAGCTTTGCAGTCGCTGTAAACTGTTTCTGGTCCCTTTTCAACAGCGGACTGGGTCTGGCCATTATCAGTTATGACTATAAAAAACTGTTCCAGCGCAGGGAATCATTTCGGATACCCGACTCTGTTCCGGTCTTTCTTGATTTCGATAATCCGGATAAAGACAGGCATCGATTCGCCGTGGCAGACAATATGACCGGGAAGGGGATATCGATTCTTGCAATTGGTGTGATTCCAGTTGGACGGAGTATAGGCATGGAGATCATGCTTCCCAATACAACATTAAACGTGAACGGCACTATAGTACAGGAAAAAAGCACAACTTCTGATAATTATATAATCTCCCGTCTGGGCATTCGATTTACCTCTATAACACGGGAGCAACAGGATGTGCTTGCACGCTATCTGCATGAGTCCGCGGTTAAAAAGTTCATGAGAGAGTATTCAAATCGTTACAGAACATATATAGAAAAGCGTTTCATGACAAGACAGTATTTTCATGAACGTGCCTACAGATTCCTTACTTATCTTCCACTCATTGTATATAATGAGGAGGGGGATTCATTATTCGCGGTCATTAAGGACATTTCTGAAAGTGGTCTGCTTCTTGTTACACGGAAATATCTCCAAATCGGCGTTCAGTTAAAATTAAGTGTTGTCCTCGGTAAAGAAACCATTCAGCTTAGCGGAACTGTAACAAGAAATATGATAAGCGACACGGAAGACTTCGGGGAATATCTATCAGGCGTCTATTTTGATGAAATTTCCGGGAAAAAAGTCGCCCGAATCCTGAAGGTTGCAGACACTATAGGAAGTCTTGTACTTGAATGATACCCAGAACCGTATATAATGGCCGTTATCTTCTGATCATACTCGCATTTGGTCTGATTGTTATAAGCTCGAATCTGGACTTTTCAGCGGTTACCCACGAGGAAGCGAGAAATATCCTGACAGGCCGACATATTATGAACGGACGGCATTGCCCTCTTAATCTTTATGTCAACGGCACCAGCATAATAAATTCAGGTCTGGCCGGCATAGGAGAATATGTCGGGGGTCTATACGGAGCCAGGGCAATAGGGATTTTTTTCGGTCTTGCGCTAACTGTTGTTGTCTACATTATGGTTAACATTCTTTTCCCGGGAAATTTCGGTCTGATAGGAGCGGCCCTTTTTTTATTTTCAGGAACAACATTGCATTTATCCAAACTTGCTACATATGACATCGCGGCCGCTTTTTTTTTAGGGCTATCCTTCTTGCTGATACTTTTATCCGGGGAAAACAAAACGGTAATCCGGCCCGGTTTCTGGCTACTGGCAGGAGTTACGTCCTTTCTGCTTGCTTTTTTAATAAAAAATATAACGGCTGTTTTCATCATTCCCATCGTCATATATGTATTCTGGAAAAATAAAATTTCTGATGCTGTGATTTTTTTCCTGTTGCCCCTCGCTATTTTCAGCGCCATGGTTTTTTTTACTTTGCCTTATCCGCCGGTTAGTCATTTTTGGGGGAGCATACAAAATCCTCATAACGTAAGCAGGTCGCAGTTATCCATTGTTATAAACAATATCTATAGATTGCTTGTTATGCCGTATCTTTTGGCGGTTTTCGGTATTTTCCATAAAGATAACAGGATGAAAACCAGCCTTGCCTTGATTCTATTATCATTGATGGTTGTTGTTTTTCACCTTTTAAGTGGTGACGTTGTATCCATGAATGCGGATGTAATTTACTCCATCATTTTCCTCACCCCGGTGGCTGCCTTGGGGGTGGACTGCATGGGAGCCATTTTTTCTACGGGTATATCTTTAAAATGGGCTAAACCGTTTTTTACAACCGCTGTTCTTGTTGTTGTGCTGATTTTTGGTTTCCATGAATTCAGGGTTATACAAAAAAAGTCTCCTGATATGTCCCCGGTAATAACTTTTTTCAGGGAGAACGGCTTTGACGGCATGACAGTTGTTGTAGATTCGGCCAATAAGGACCCCGATTGCGTCTATATTTATTCGTTAGAGAACAGTTTTCCCAATGCAAGGTTCATTGGTGTTCCCTCTCATAGTCCGGATAAGATTGAAGCAATACTAAACAATGAACTTCCCGATTTTTTTGTAATTGAAGAATATTATAAAAACGCATCCTTCCGCGTGACGGCGGGGAGGTTCTCAAATCGAAATTATATCTTTGTCAAGAATCTGCAAATATCTCTTCCGTGGGGTATAGAAGATGTCCTAATATTTAAGAAAGAGGTGGAATATGAATAGTTATCGTTTATCTGTCTTTATTTCAGTTTTTCTGTGCCTTGCCGTCCCTGCCGCCGCTCATGCAATTGATGGATTCCCCGGTTCGACATGGGGGGAGTTGCGATGGGAAACACCGAGGCATGGGCAGCAAAATCTTATTCTGGAGGGATGGGTTGAACAAGGGATTCACTGGATGAGCTGGAATAACATCAAGCTGAACACATACGCCAAGATCCGCTATGGGTGGGATTCCGAGAAACTTGACTGGAACAATTCATTCGGTCCCGGAGTAGGTGTTGCTCTTGAGCTGCTTAAACCGGATGGACCGCATATAAGAACCGGTATCGAATACATATGGGAGAGAAGGTATGAATCCGGACGCGAAATCCAGAAGGCTATTGTTTTCATGAACTGGTATGGATGGTGGGATCTTAAGAAAAAGGAAGAATGAAATCTTTAAGGAACGCATATCCATGCAATCCGGCAGGTTTATCATATCAATAGAATATTTTCTGACAGAGTCCTGTTGAAGGGATCATTCAGAAAAGGATTTTGGGAGTTTTGCGCTGAACGTCCGGGGAAAGGCATTTCTTAAAAAATAAAATTGAGAGTAAACCCTAATGTTGCAGAAGGAACGAGGCGGACATGCTGAAAAAGTCCATAAAAGCGGCAGAATTTGGTTGTGATTTACGTGAACGCCGACATAACCATGAGTGATTTCCTCAAAAGGTTGGCTGGCCCTGCACAAGGGCTGTGCGGAGCCGCTGCTATGGACGTTTTTCATCACATCCGCTTCTCTTCTTCGAGCGTTATTCATGCAACTGTAAGGTAAACTAACAATGGGATTGTGGAATTTTTATTTTCTGGCAAAATTGTATCTATATTTCAGGGGTTATATCCGGTTTAATTTTATTTTGAACCTTCTTTTCCTGGGCTTTTTGGTTCTGCCGGTATCAAAAAATATCAGCTTTTATCGTCACCTGAAATCCGCCAAAATTTTTCTCAGCTTTATATCAGCTTTTCTTATAATGTGGTATGATTCATGGATTCCCCCTCTCCTGTATTCAATCAGAATGCTTGCCCGGACAGGCCTTCCATCAAAAGAATATATATTCAGCTTCATTGTGAATTCCGTCAACATCCGGGAAATAGCATTGCTGTTCGCTATTCTCGCTGTCTGTATTTTTTTGCTGCGGCGAATAACTCTCACGCCGGTAGTTTTAATAATAATGCTGATTGTACCCTTACTTGGGCTGAAACAGTCAAAAGAAGGACTCGACGGCCATCTCGAAGAATTCTACAAGTCTGAAGCCGGTAAGGTGGTAAGTTTCAGGAGCCCTGATGCGGACAGCCGGAATTTTGACATTATTATGTTGCATATTTGTTCCCTTGCGTGGGATGATCTGAAGGCTGTGGGAATGGAGAACCATCAATTTTTCAGGCAATTTGATCTGATGCTTACTAATTTTAATTCTGTATCGAGTTATACAAATCCTTCAGCAATCAGGCTCTTGCGGGCCAACTGCGGACAAAGTAAGCATGAGGCTCTTTATCAGAACGCACCAAATGAATGCTACCTCCTTGAGTCACTTCGAATGCAAAATTATAAAACATATTCTGCTATTGACAATGACGCTCCCGAGTTCAGGTTTGTGGAAGATATAATGATGTACGGATTTGCGGACCCCCCGATTGAAACAGAGGGTATCCCTATTCTGCAATATAGTTTTGATAATTCTCCAATTTATGATGATTTTGCCTTATTGAAAAAGTGGTTTGATATCAGGGAAAAATCAGGCGCCTCAAAAGCTGTTCTTTATTTGGATATCACCTCTTTGCACGGCGGCGCACATTGGGCAGAGGAGAAAGATTGGTGGAAAAGAGACAGACCCAGCCACTATAAAGAGTTTGTTGAAAAACTTTTCGAAAACCTGCAGAATTTTTTTGAGTTGGCCGCGTCTTCAGGACGAAATTACATTATTGTATTCGTCCCTGAACATGGCATGGCCTTGCGCGGCAGCAGTATTCAGGCTCCGGATTTGAGGGATATCCCCCTGCCCGGAATAACTCTTGTCCCCGTTGGCATTAAACTTATCGGGGAAGGATATCCTGCGATGCCAAACCAACAGAAATTAATTGAAAAACCCACCAGTTATCTGGCAATTTCCTATATGCTCTCACTGTTCCTGGAGAAACCGCCATTCGGCAGCGGCCGGACACTGACAGAAAATGATTTGGCTCAAATCCCGGAAACCGGTTTTGTTTCAGAAAACCAGGAAGCGCTGATAATGAAAAAAGATACAGAGTATTTTTTGTTGGGTAAGGATAAAAAGTGGATTAAGTTGTCTGATGCTGCCCTGGAATAAAAAAAACGAATCGGCCCCATGCTGTAAAAAATTTCAGCATTTCTGAATATGACGAATGCAACGTGAATTTTATCTTACCTTTCTTAATCCGTCGGGTTAAAATATATTCCTCTGTTGTTCCGGTGAAGCGATTGAAGGTTTCCGATACGTGATAGAAGGGGTGTTATGAAAAAAAACATAAACAATAGAATAAATAGATCCAATAGCGCAGAGGCTGAAACTGTATTCAGAAGATTCCAGCATACATTGCCATTCAGGCTTCTTGTCAAAGGATTCCGGGCTGCGACAAAATATATCCCTGTCTGTATTTTGAGGATTATAGGTATATTCTTTGTATTTATGTTCATAATCTTTAATTTCGGTAATTATACGGCCATACGTAAAAACCTTACGAAGATATGCCCCGGCAAATCTTTATTGACATATTCGTTTATGGCCTTTTCGGTTTTTAAGAATTATTCATACTATCTGATAGATCTTTTCCATCTAAGTCATGACCTGAGCAGATTCAGGAAGTATGATGTAGGATTCAGTGGTTTGGAGAACCTTGAAAGCGCATTATCCGAAAAAAAGGGGATTATACTGCTGACAACCCATCTCGGCAACTGGGAAATCGGAGGGGTAAAGCTATCTTCAATGGGCAGGAGGATTAATGTTGTGTATTCACCTGACAGCCTGTCTTTGCTGGAACATCAGAGGAGTTTTGTAAGATTTGCCGAAGGCATAACTGAAATACCTTTAAGCAGGGGAGGTTTTTCATCGCTGAAACTCCTCAGGATTCTGCGGGAGGGCAAGACGGTTGCCCTCCAGGGGGACAGGCTGATGTTTGATCCCGGCATAGTGAGCAGTTTTTTCGGCCATGACGCCCTGCTGCCGAAAGGTCCTGTGAAGCTTGCCATAGTTTCGGACAGCATAATCCTGCCGGTTTTCATACCAATAACCGGCTTTAAATCATATGAGATAATAATCGAAAAACCTATTTACACAGAAAAATTTGATGACTCTTATATTGAATTAAAGACAAATCTTAATAAAATAATTAAAATATTGGAAAAATATATAGGTATCTATCCTACACAATGGTATACTTTTATGCCGTTCTGGGAAGAGGATAAAAAGGTGCATACAAATGAAAATTCATCTGATCTACCCTGACTGGGGGCATTTTCCGCTTGTGTACCGGCGATATATTCCGGTTATGGGACCGGCGATTGTGGCGTCCTTGACCCCGCCGGACATAGATATCGTCTTTACGGATGAAAGGATTGAAAGCATAAACTTTGACCGGGAGTTCGATCTCGTTGCGATATCGATGATGACCAGCCAGGCAAACAGGGCTTATGATATCTCACGCATATACAGAGAAAAAGGCATCCCTGTAATAATGGGCGGCGTGCATGTTTCCCTCATGCCCGAAGAAGCTTCCATGCATGCAGACGCGATTGTCGTCGGCGAAGCAGAAGGCACATGGCCTGATGTTATAAGCGATTTCAGGAAAGGCAGGCTTAATAAACTGTATTCCTGCAAAAGCCCTGCAGAAGATATTCCTTTTCCGAGATGGAGCATTTTCAGGGAGAATATTTATCTGCCGATGAATTCCCTCCAGATATCACGGGGCTGTCCCGTCAACTGCGACATGTGCTCTGTTCCGCAGACATACGGCACAGAGTTCAGAATGGCAAAGACAGAAAAACTACTGAATGAAATATTGAAATTAGATAGATATGTCTTTATTATCAATGATAACCTCCATCTTGCAAAGAGGAGGCTCAGGGGTTTTCTGGAGGGAATGGCAGAGATCAATAAACAGTGGGTCGGCCTTGCCCCTCTTTCGATGGCTGATGATGTTGAATTCCTTGAGCTTATCAAGAAAAGCAACTGCTGGGCAATGTATATAGATCTCAGCCCCTGGATTTCTGCCGGGCTCAACGAGATGATTGACGGCGTTCAGATTGAGAAGGCCGGAATACTGCTTGACAGGATACGTGAAAGGGGGATAAAGGTCATCGCCTCTTTTGTCTTCGGTTTTGATCACGACAGAAAAGACATATTTGAAAAGACCGTAAAGTTTGCAAGAGAAAATAATATCGAGGAGGCCGAATTTCATATCCTTACTCCTTATCCCAGAAGCAGGCTGTATGAAAGACTGGAAGCGGAGGGAAGGCTGCTCACTGCGGATTTCTCGAAATATTCAACGTCTTCCGTGGTGTTCAAACCTTTACAGATGTCGCCGGATGAGCTTTATGAAGGATATGTGCGGGCATGGAGAGAATTTTATCCTGAGGAAAATTATGAGGTGACTGAAAAGGGACCGGTGATAAAATCTTTTTCCTGTTTCCCGTTGAGCAGGGAGGATTTGTTGCATTATAAAGGCGGCAAGTGGGTGGAAGCAGTTATGAAAAAAGGCTGTGCCGGGGTAACTACATAGATGTTAAAAACATTAAAACCATTTGTGCTGTCGAAATTTTTATACGGCTTCGTACAGATTTTATCCCTGAGCAATCAGAGCGCCCTGATATCTTATCTGAACATAGCCGAGAAGGCTACCACAAGAGAACATTACAGGAGGGCTATACGCAGAATCAGGGAGATGTGGAAAAACGGGCATCCGAGCCTTAAGGTGGCCATGAAGATACTTAGGAATGCAAGCCCCGGGCACAAGAAACAGATCATAAAGTGTTTTATCATAAACCAGCTGCTTGTAGGCAGCGCAAAGAGAAAGGCATTTTCCGAAAGGGAAGGGGGGTTTTATCCTCCGGGACTCCTTGTTATCAGTCCGTCCATGAAGTGCAACCTGAACTGCTTCGGCTGTTATGCCGGCATGTACAGGAAAGATGAAGACCTGCCATATGAAGTTATAGACCGGGTGCTGAACGAGGCGAAAGAGATGGGCGTATATTTTGTTGTCATATCAGGTGGCGAACCGTTTTTCAGAAAAGACCTTCTTTCACTGTTCGAAAAACATAATGATATGTCATTTCACGTATTTACCCACGGGGGTCTTCTTGATGAAAAACTCGTCTCCAGACTGGCAGAACTCGGGAATATACTCCCGGCAATAAGTGTTGAAGGGTTCAGAGAGGAGACCGACAGGCGAAGAGGCAAGGGACATTATGGCAAGGTTGTCAGGGCAATGAAACTCCTCAACGATGCGGGCATACTTTTCGGTTATTCGGCTACAATGACCAGACAGAACGCAGATATAATGGTGTCGGATGAATTTGTAGATCATTGGATCGAAAACGGGTGCACCGTAGGCTGGTATTTCCTCTACACTCCTGTCGGCAGGGAGCCGAACTGGGATATGGTGCCCACACCTGAACAGAGGGACATGCTAAGGGAGAGGGTGGCCTATTTCAGGTCTGCAAAAGAGATGCTTTTTGGAGATTTCTGGAATGACGGGCCTGTTGTGGGAGGTTGCATCGCAGGGGGCAGGAAATATTTTCATATTAATTCAAAAGGTGATGTGGAGCCATGTGTGTTCTGCCATTTTGCGCTGCATAATATAAAAAATGTCAGCCTCAGAGAAGCTGTGACTTCTCCGCTTTTCAAAAGGATCCAGGGATACCAGAAGGCCAACAAGAACCTTTTACGTCCCTGCATGATAATAGATCACCCTAATATATACAGAGATGTCTGCAAAATGCCGGGCGTATACTTCACCCATCACGGAGCAGAGAATGTTATTGAACAATTTTCTGAAGATATAGATAAATATTCAGCATGTTACGGTGAACTTGCGGACAAGGCATGGGATGAGAAATATAAGAGCGGGCGTTAGTCTTTTACTGGTCTCCCTTCTGCTTTTTTCCTGTGTAAAAAAGCAGGCCATAAAAAAGATGGAAGTAGAACCTTACGCAGGTCCTGTAACAACAGAAATACTGAAAAAACATGTCGGGTTAAGAAATGTCAAAAGCATCAAATCACTTGTGGATATCAAAATTTACAGAGATGCAGAGCCGATAAGTGATTTAAACGGGGTCCTCGGTTATGAATCAAGCGGATTTATGAGAGTCAGCCTCTTCGGACCGTTCGGACTGACCGTGACCGACCTCCTGCTGTCGGGAAACCTCCTCCAGATGTATATACCACCGAAGAACATTCTCTATGAGTCGAAGATGCCGGAATTTTCTTTTGATGCGCTCATGAACGGCGGTTTTATATACAGCATGGAGGATAAAGAGGATGTTTTCGTACTGTACGCCTTCAAGCCGGAAGATAACAATATTGAACTCGTTGCAAAATATATGTTCGACAGCACTTATCTTCTTAATAAGTCCATATTGATCTACAAGAAAGGCGCCGAGATCCTCAGAGTTGATTTCCGGGATTTCAACGGCAGAACCCCGCAGCGCGCTGAAGTTTCATTTAATAACGGTATGACGATAGATGTTCTATTGCAGGAGCCAGAGTTTGATGCTGATATACCGGATAGTTATTTCAGCGCTTTTGAGCATGGGGATAAAAAAGTCCTGCCTTTTCAGGAAGTACTTAAGCGTCTGGAACCCAGCCGGTAGCCGAGATTTATGGCAAAATAAGGAAGGATGTTTTTTATATTCGAAGGCATCCTTTTGAAAATGGATCTTATCGAGTAGGTCTTCAGATAAGCATCCAGCGATTTTTTGTGTAATTCCTCGACAGGTAAATTTTTGGGCCTGAAGACGATGTTATATCTGTCATATTTTTCCCAGTTTTTATGGATAATCCTGCCTTCCGAAGATAGATCCATGAACAGTTTTGTTCCGGGGAAAGGGGTCAATTTACAGTAATTGGCAACTTCAAGCCTGTTCTGCATGACAAAGTCCACAGTATTTTCGAATACATCAACGGAATCATTGTCAAAGCCGAATATAAAAGAGCCGTGAACCCCGATGCCATGCGCCTTGATCTCCTTTATATATTCGGAGTATTGCCGGACATTCCTGAGTTTTTTTACATCACGGGAGTTATCTGAATTTATACTTTCAAAACCTATAAGGAGACCGGCGCATCCGCTTTCAGCCGCAAGCCTGAGCAGTTGATTGTCTTTTGCTATTTCTACGGAGGATTGCGCCACCCACCTCCGCTTTATTTTTTTCATCCCGGAGAAAAGCTCTTTTGCATAAACAGGATTGCCGGCAATATTGTCATCAATAAAGACCGCAAGCCTTCCCCTGTATCCTTTCAGTTCGCTGATAACACTTTCGACAGGACGGCAGCGGTGTTTAACCCCGAAGAACTGAGTGGACGAGCAAAAACTGCATCCATGGGGGCAGCCCCTTGAAGTCTGAAATGTCCGGGACACATAGTATCTGCCGGTGTTCAGCAGGTCCCATCTGCCGGAAGGGATATCCGAAGGTTCCGGATATGAGTCCGCTCTGTAAATCTTTTCCATTCTGTTAGTGATGAAATTGTCAACCACCGTTCCCCATATCCCCTCAGCCTCTCCGATTACAACCGAATCAGCGTGCTTGAGAGCCTCTTCAGGCACAACAGAAGGGTGGATGCCGCCCATAATCACCTTTGCCCCTTTTCCCCTGAATATTTTTGAAACGTCATACGCCCTGAAAGAGTTCGTCGTATTCGACGATATGGCGACAAGATCAGCGGGATAATCGAAATCTATATCATCAACCAGTTCATCGGTAACCTTAATCTCAAAACCGGGGGGCGTCAGCGCGGCAAGTATCGCAAGCGACATCTGGGGCAGGACAAAGGCGGCACGGCGCTTTCTCCATATATCTTCGTGACGGCATGGTGAAATAATATAAAGACGCATTAATTCCTATTATATACTTTCAGCTTGCAGTTATTCCTCCTGATACAATAAACGCCATAACATTGCCGCTGTCGGCATTTATAGAAGATACCTGATTTTTAGGCACAATGATAAGGTTCCCGGCAAAGTTATATGACTGCGGCAGGTATACGGCCACACTTTCAGAAAGCCCGAAGTTTTCAAGGCTTTCTCTTGTGACAAATCCTATTACCCTTACATTGCTTCCAGGAGAAAGCTCAACCAGCACAGGCTTGTTAAAACTCTTTTTCTCTCCCACAAATGCGCCGATCAGGTCTTTTATCGAGGTATAAATCATCTTGACAAGAGGCAGACGGGTGATTCCCCTGTCAAGCATGATAATCAGCCTCCTGGTCAGGAAATTGGAAGCAATAAATCCAATCACTGTTATGGTAATGATTGTAACAACAAATCCAACACCCGGCACCCTGAACTTGAAAAGACCGTCGATCTTTATGAAAACGATATAGATAACATAAATCGTTGCAACCAACGGTATCAGGAACAACAGGCCTTCAAAAAAATATTTGGTGAGTTTCTTCATTAAAGCCTCCTGGTATAAAGGTTTAAGTTATGCCCCATCAGAAATAAATTTTCTAACGGGATGAAGATCAGGTCTGTATTTTAAGGTTTGGTCTATATTAAATACAATATGTCCGGATATTATTTTTTAACAGAATCCTCTGAAATTACGAACTTTAATTTTATTGCTTAATAAACAAACCCGATGATTTAAAAATTAAAATCTTCTTAACACGAAGTGTGCCTTGTGATAATTATTTAAACAAATAAACTACCGCCGACAAGGTCAGTGGTAGTTTATTTCCCCGGATAAAAATTGTTTGGACGAATCGCTGAAGAACAGGGATGATCAATAAGACGGATGAATACAGAAATGGTGACTTTTGCCATGAACGCTGAAATATCTTTCATAACTTCCCCCTGTTAACCCCTTGAAAGACTCTATACGATCAGCGTCAGACAGGTATGGCCACGCTTCTGAGCGCTGTCATAGGGCCGCTGCTCTTCAGCATTTCCATCTGTCGGTCATTCCACACAAGCAGGGCGCCGGCAAATCCGAGTGAATTGATCGAAACAGATTCAAAAAACTCGCGTGATCTGGGGACAATAAGCATCCACTGGCGTGTGACAAGAAGGCAGTAAGGGCCGGTCTGTTTCTGGATAGTTTTACCCCCGGTGCGGTTCATGCCTGCTCTCTGGAGCATATCACGGTAAAGTTCAAAGGTTCTGAGGGCGGCGTCAGGAGGTGACATCACGATATTGTTTCCAAGACGGGCAAAGATGTGAAGAAAGGGGAATCCGGGGATGGCACCTATGTCGCCTTTTAAATCAGCGGACAAAAGCAGTGAATCTATCGGAATTTGAGGGCCCTCCGGAGCGAGGGGGAGAGGGACCATCTGCAGGTGTTTGTGCGGCTGGCTTGCTCCGGCAGCCTCGCCTCCGTTATAGAAACCGAGGCCGTTGTATTCTGCCATACATGCCCATAATGCATCAAAATCATCCGGGGTCAGCAGCGTTTCCTGATCCTCAAATTCCTTTGTGACAATCAAAAGATGATGCTCCACAACATTGAATTTATTAAGGAGGGCGACATGAGTTTCTGAAATGTCCGCTACAAAAAGGTTCTTTTCATAGGGAAGGAAGGGATTCACACGCTTACCTGATACGGATTCCTTCTCCTGCTGTTTCCTTGCATCAGCTTTACGTTTAAGAGCGGACAGTATTCTAACAAAAAACCTGACTCCGCTGTCTTCTATGAATTCGTATTCAGTGGGGATAGACAGGAGCGCTCCGGCACTGAGGGCGTGTTCGGTCCTGCGGACAATTTCCTTCCACAGAGTTCCTTTCTCAAGCAGGATATCGGTCATTTTTACTTGGTCATTTTTTTATCAGGATGATAACGATTGCCTTCGTTACAATTAAGAAGATACCACAATTTTTTTCAAAACCTCAACGTAAGGCAGATCATTTATCCGGATGATTATAATATTTATAATAATAAAGACATGATAAATTCCTGCTACACAAAGCCGCTGTCATTACTGCCATACCGGAAAATTCATGTTATAAGTTTCCAAAGATATTAAAAAATATTTAAGATATTGAAGGATGCCCGAATGCCGAAGCAATATAATTACGACACCTTAAAAAAACAGGATTCCAATGCCCGAAAACAAGTCTAGAAGCGTGCGCCCGATAAGCATCTCATCAGATAAAGGCGGGCAGTCTCAATATGCCCTGTCGATTAATTATGTTGATGAGGTATTCGGGCATCATAAGCAACCATTGGAACAGAGTTCGCTATGAATAGTATGTGCTAAAATGATGGAAATAATCCGGCAGGAGGTTCTGTAAAATGGTGTTCGACCATATCGGCATTATCAATAAGAACGAAGACGAAGCCGTGCGTTTCTATAGGGATCTTCTGGGGCTGAAAAAAATAAAGGAATCGACGGTAACATCCGCACTGTCCAGCCGGCTGTTTTCGCTTGAACGGGAGATTAAAATGCTTGTTTTTGAAGTTGAAAACATCAGGATAGAGATATTCATTATGCCGGACTTCAGGCCCCAATTGCCGAACATCCCGCATTTCAGCTTGCGAGTCCGTGATTTCAAAGGATTTCTCGAAAGAATCGGCAGGGCAGGGGTCAGGGTGATTTCCGGCCTGCGCAATGACAGGACTGTTTATTTTATTGAGGATTTTTCAGAAAACCGTATTGAGATCAAACCGCTTTAAAAAAATGTGTTACGGGAAAGATCATTTCTTAATTTATGCCTCTGAGATTCGTGAGTGATTAGATTGAATGAACTTACTGCCCTGAGGACTTTATCAGGATTCCGTTTTTGAACATCTCTTTTTTAATCTGCTCACCGTTAGTATCGAAATAGTCTATGGTTTTGTTAAAACCCTTTTCAGATAAGAACCTGTCAGTATAGTGAATTTCCGACCTGGATTTCTTAGCATCGCTGTCGAAAAAGTCTACGAGTTTGCTGATCCCTTTTTTGTCGGCATACTTTTCGGTATAGTAAACTTCTCTCTTAACCTTCTTCTCGTTGTTGTCGAGGTATAGCAGGATTTTAATCAGAGACACGGAATTATTTTCTTCATTAGAAAAATTGAACGTTATTGTCTTGCCGCCGTACTCATTCCTGTCAGAGGCTGATCCCTTATTCCCGGCCAGAAAAAGTCCCCAGGTCAGGAATAATATGCAACATATCCAGAACGCTCTTTTCATAAGTCCCTCTTTAATGTCCGTCATTTTTCATGGCCTGTCATACAATCCCTTGTCAAAATCCTGTTCATGCAGAAGGGCGGTAATGAGCATCGTTTCTTGTGAGATGTCGGATTCGGGTTTTAGATCACTGCTTTAATTTATAAGGATTTGGAAAATATGTCAAATGATTTTAAAGAGAATATCACCTTTTACGCTTTTTCCCCGGGTATGATTTTGGAGTGCTTGAAAGGGGCTTTGCCTTTTCTACCGCGACCTTTTTGCCTCTGATGACCACCTTGTTCATGGCTGTCAGAACCTTTCCGACTATTTCGGAGGGAACTTCGAAGAATGTAAAGTTTTCCATGATATCAATTTTACCTATTCGACGTCCGGGGATGCCAGCTTCTCCAGCTATGGTTCTGAGTATCTCTGATGTCTGGATCCTGTCTTTACGACCAAGGCTCATGAAAAGCCTCGTCATACCCTTTTCACCCTCTGGAGGAATATGTTTCTCCAACTCCCGGACCTCCATATTCCCGAATGCGATAGAAAGCGCCGCAGCCGCAATCTCTTCGATATCCAATGTTTCAGCAATCTCTTTTACAACCGTGAGATATGGCTTGTGCTTCCCTTTATCAATCATCTCCGAGAGGTCTTCTCTTATGAGGCCGTGACGCGCCTTTTTGACTTCGGCGGCTGAGGGGATTTCACGCCGGCTTAGTTTTGTCCTGGCGATCCTCTCTATCATCTGAAGCTGTCTGTATTCACGCGGGGTAACAAAGGTTACCGCTATCCCGGCACGCCCGGCCCTTCCGGTGCGGCCTATCCTGTGTATATAGCCTTCAGGGTTTTGAGGGATGCTGAAATTTATTACATGGCTTATATTCTCGATATCGATGCCGCGTCCTGCTACGTCAGTGGCTACGAGGATGTCGATCCCGCCTTTACGGAACTTGCCCATTATGTCTTCCCTGTGGGACTGTGTAAAGTCTCCGTGGAGGGCTCCTGCATTATATCCGAGTTGCTGCAATCTCGCCGAGACCTCGTCCACTTCCCTTTTTGTATGGCAGAATATAAGGGAGAGTTCCGGCGCCTCCACATCAAGAAGTCTGGTAAGCACCTCGATCTTGTCTCTTTCACGGACTTCATAGAAAACCTGTTTGATCTCGGGTGCGATGATGTCTTTTACATTTATTGCGATCTTCAGCGGGTCGCACATGTGCCTCTTTGCGATTTTAATAATTTCAGGAGGCATTGTCGCTGAATAGAGCATGGTCTGTCTCTGTTCGGGGACCATCCCGAGTATCTTTTCGATGTCTCCTATAAAACCCATGTCGAGCATCTCATCGGCTTCATCAAGAACTACTATTGAGACGTTGTCCACAGTCATGGTGCCCCTCATGAGATGATCTATTATGCGTCCCGGCGTCCCTACGACAACATCAGTTCCCTTCCGGAGGGCCTTTATCTGCCTCTCTATCGATGAACCGCCATAAACAGTCAATACCGAAAAATTTTTGTGTTTCGACAGCAAACCCAATTCCTCAGAAACCTGAATCGCCAGCTCGCGTGTCGGGACTATGACAAGGGCATAAGGCTTCTTGCCCGAGAAATCTTTTTCGACAATCGGGATTCCGAAAGACGCTGTCTTGCCTGTGCCGGTCTGGGCCTGTCCGATGATATCACGTCCTTCCAGAGCATGGGGTATTGTTAATTTCTGAATCGGCGTAGGCTCCTCAAAACCCATTTCACGAACCGCCTTGAGAAGGGCGGAACTTAGATCTAAATCTTTAAAACTTTCTATAACTTTTTTATCCAAAAAAATCTCCTTTTTTAAAAAATAAAAACCCCAGGGCCTGAATAACCCTGAGGTCAATCATTTGCACTGAATTAGTATGGCTTAGTTACTGTCTGCTTGTCAACATGGCATATTCACCCAAATCCAGCATCAACTTTGCGAGGGAACGCATTCGAACGGTTTCAGCGGGCCGTTTTGCCTCACCGTCCAGGTGAGGCGGCCCGGCGCCCCGGAGCGAAGCGGGAATGAGAGAGAATGACGTTCTCTCGCCTATG
>JBFMDL010000044.1:0-26089 GCA_040753635.1 Nitrospirota bacterium
CTTGTCTCGATGATTGATGTCCTGTTAAATTCAGAACCGTTTAATTTCGGGAACCGCCTTGGTACGTGAACCGTATGCCGGGTGGTGTGAGAGACCGAAGGGGGCAACCCCTCGGTCTACTCGATCATAAGATAAGGAAGAGATGAATTAAAGGCTGTTGAAAAAGTCTCTTTTTTGTCATTTCGAGTGAAACGAGAAATCTTAGAGTCGTTATGATCCAATAAGTTTTAAGATTCCTCGCCGCCTTCGGCTCCTCGGAATGACACAAAAAACTTAGTTTTTCAGCAGCCTGTTAGTTTAACTCTTAGATCAGGTTTGCAGTATGATTTCAAGACGGGTTAAGACTATTCCTCTAATGTTATTGCCTCGACAGGGCAGTTCTCCTCAGCCGCCTCGCAGCAACCGACATAGTCGCAAGCTTCTTCGTCAATTACCTCTGATTTTCCTATTTCTTCGTTCAGATGAAAAACCGCAGGGCATATCTCCTCGCATGCACCGCAACCTATGCATGTTTCCTGGTCTACAATAACTTTCATTTCAAACCCTCGATTACAGCAGCAGCAAGCAGGGGGAACATTATCTCATGATGGCCGGTCAACGCATAATTACAGCCTTTTTTCAGGGTAGGTCTTTTAAGAACATTTTCCCTCGCTCTGTAATGCTGTATAAAGTCCATATTTACTGTTGTTATATTCTCCACTTTAGTGCCCAGATTCCTTACAATATTGAGCGCCTTAAGGAAAACCTCGGGCAGTATTACTGCCGAGCCGAGATTTATATAAACCCCTCCTTCCATATCTGCAACGACCGAGGCAAGCAGCCTGAAATCACTCATACTGCCCTTTCCGATCATCGAACCGTCGGCTTCCGGATGCATATGTATTATATCGGTGCCGATAGCGACATGGACTGTTACCGGGATATTCAAGTTATAGGCATTGGCGAATATGCTCTTGTCCTTGAATCTGAATTTCCCATCCTGAATATATTCCCCTGCAGCCCTGCCGATCCCGTATCCCTTTTTAACTCCCTTATTAATAGCAAGGTTTACGCCCTTGCCCGTATCTCTTGCCATGCCGAAGGAGCCGCTGCATAGCTCTCCAGCCACATCCTCTGATGTGCGCCCTGCAAGCGATATCTCAAAATCATGTATGACACATGCTCCATTCGTGGCTATTGCTGTTATAATATTTCTCTCCATAAGATCAATAATTACCGGGGAAAGGCCGAGTTTCACCGGATGCGCCCCCATCCCGACAATGACAGGCCTGTTATTTTTTCTTGCCGAAATTATCGCTTTTACAACAGATTTGAAATCTTTTACCGCATAGAAGTCAGGGAGATTATCAAGGAATCTATGGAAAGAGTCGCCTTTAACGTGGATGCCTGCAAAAGATTTTACTGATACCTTGCTCTTTCTGCTGCAGAGAGAATATGATTTGACATTCTTAAAAGACAAAGGCTTGTATTTTTTCATGGAGTCAATTTTAACACATTATAGCGGCAACCTGAGAAAATTTTCCAAAAAGGGTTTGCCACCGGACACAATTAGCAGGTTGCTGAAAAAGTCTCTTTTTGTCATTTCGAGTGGAACGAGAAATCTTAAGAGCCGTTATGATCCAATAAGTTTTAAGATTCCTCGTCGCCTTCGGCTCCTCGGAATGACACAAAAACTTAGTTTTTCAGCAGCCTGTAAGGTCATTCCCGGGACAAGATACATTCTTCAGGGCATTTTAATGTCATATGCCTTGATCTTGCGGTGGAGGTTGCTCCTTTCGATTTCAAGGACTTCAGCAGTTTTTGATATATTCCATGCATTTTCTTCAAGCTTTTTTATTATAAAGTCTTTTTCAAAGGCATCTCTGGCTTCTTTGAGTGTTTTGATGCCGAGATAGTCCGAGCCCGGCACATCAGACATAAAGAGCTCATTTTTGGTTATGGTTCTGGAGGGAGTCATTATAACGAGCTTCTCAAGCAGATTCTTCAACTCCCTGATATTTCCGGGCCATGTATATTTCTCAAGTATGCCGATCGCCTCCTGAGAAATATTTTTGGGCTGCTGCCCGTATTCTGAAGCAAAAGATTCAAGAAAATGCTCTATCAGAATCGGTATATCATCAATCCTTTCCCTGAGGGAGGGGACTTTTAATGGAATGACGTTCAGCCTGAAATAAAGGTCTTCCCTGAAAGCTCCCTTTTTTACCTCTTCATTGAGATCTTTATTTGTCGCCGAAAGTATTCTTACATCGACCTTTATGTTCTTATTGCCTCCGACACGCTGAAATTCCTGGGTTTCGATGACCCTCAGAACCTTTGCCTGTGTCTGAAGCGACATATCTCCTATTTCATCGAGAAAAAGGGTGCCTCCATCCGCAAGTTCGAATTTCCCGATTTTCTTTTCAAAGGCGCCTGTGAAAGAACCCTTTTCATGACCGAACATTTCACTCTCGATTAATTCCTGCGGGATTGCAGCGCAGTTCACTTCTATAAACGGTTTATCGGCCCTCGGGCTGTTTTCATGCAAAAGATGGGCAACAAGTTCCTTGCCCGAGCCGCTCTCACCGAGGATCAATACCCTGCTGTTGCTGGAAGCAGCCATCCTTATCTGTTCCCTCAGCTGGACTATCCTGGGTGAATTGCCGACCAGTTTCCATTTTCTGAGAAGGTTTTCGCGGAGTGTTTTGTTTTCGGCTTCGAGGTTCTTTTTTTCGAGAGCCCTGTTGACCGTCAAGAGGACTTTTTCCATTGAAAGCGGCTTCTCGAGAAAATCATATGCCCCGATCTTCGTAGCCTTGACTGCAAGTTCTATATTTGCATGGCCTGAGATCATTATCACCGGAATGTCCGGGCTGTTTTCTATTAGTTCCTTTATGGTCTGGATGCCGTCGATGCCGGTAAGCCATACATCAAGAAGAACAATGTCAGGACTTGACTCTTTCGCAATCCTTAACGCTTCCTCGCCCGAACTTGCGGTAACCGGTTCGTATCCTTCGTCTTCAAATATCCCGGCGAGTGATTGTCTTATCCCCTCTTCATCGTCAACTATCATAACAACGGGTTTTTTCATTTAACTTTCCCTTATAGGCATTTCTATTGAAAATACCGAACCCCTGGTTTTTTTATCCTTGATCCTTATGTATCCTCTGTGCTCTGTTACAACCCTGCTTGCTATCGCAAGGCCGAGTCCCGTGCCGTCCTTTTTGGTGGAAAAATAAGGAAGAAACAGCCTTTCCTTGTCTTCTTCACTGATCCCCGGGCCGTTGTCTTCTATATCAATATAAATCCTGTTCAAACTTATATCGTGATTAATCGATATGTTGATTAATCCCCTGCCCTGCATTGCCTGGACTGCATTATCCACGATGTTTATTATCACACGTTTGAACTGCTCTGCATCCAGATCGGCAAGGGGTTCATTGTCCTGTCTGAATACCTTTATGTCCAAACCTTTATAACCTTTATAAAGATTAACAACCCCTTCTATTATAGTAGAAATCAGTACAGGTGTCTTATTTATTTCAGGCATCTTGCCGAACCTTGAGAATTCATCGACAAGCCTTCTTAAGCTCTCCACCTCCTTTATGATGGTCTTAGTGGAACGTTCGAATATCTGGCCGAAGTCGTCATCCCTGTGCTGCCATTTCTTTATCATATGTTCTGTTGAAAGCTTTATGGGGGTCAACGGGTTTTTTATCTCATGGGCGATCCTTTTTGCCACTTCCTGCCAGACGAGCGCCTTCTGTGCCCTTACGACCTCGGTAAGATCGTCGAAAACGACAAGAGTCCCGAGGAAGTTTTGGGAGTCCCTCAATGTAGTTATAAAAATCCTGAGCAGGATTCTTTTATCCCCGATGTTTGCCTTGATCTCTTTTTCTATCCCCCTGAAATCGCGGACCCTTATATCCTTAACCAGGTCTTTCAGTTCATCCGACTTCAGCATCGATATAATCACGGAATAATTCCTGTTAAGTATGTCTTCGGGTTCAATATTGAGGACTGAACATGCGGCGGAGTTGATCGTCTGTATATTGCCTGCAGGGTCCAGGAATATTACGCCTGAATTTATATTTTCGAGTATGTTCTCTATGATGAGCCTGCTTCTTTCGGATTTAACCCATGAGGAATGGAGAGATTCCTTGTTTTCTTTCAATTCTTTTACCATGTTATTGAATGAACTGACGAGAAGACCTATCTCATCTTCCCTGCTGACGTCGATTTTTATGTCAAGGTTGCCTCTGGCAACCTGTTCCGTTGATTGAGCCAACATCTGGATGGGATCTGTTATCCCCCGGGAAATTCTGAGGGCAACCCATAAGGCCATGAATATTATCAGCAAGGTAAAAAAACTCAATATAAGGATATAGTTGGTTTTCAGAGGTGTCTTCCATGCCTCCAGAGTCATGTAGTTCTTATATGCTTCCATTATTTTTTCAGCATTATTGCTGATGTTCTTATCCACTGGAGATTCGACCACGATTATACCCGTCAGTTTCCCTTCACGATATTCAGGAGCAATAGCCCTTATGATGTCGGTTTTTTCTCCGGTGATGACTTCTGTGTCGACTTTCCCTTCAAAGCCTGCTCTGACTGTCTCGGATGAATTATCGGGAATGCTGTCAAGGTGATATACCTTGTAATTCTCCGGTATCGGCTTGCCTGAAGCAACTGCCTTTGCATATGCAAGGGTCTGCTGTCTTTGCATTTCATATGCGGATTTTGCAATCTCAACAGACTGATTCAGAGGTTGTTTTATCTGCGGATCGAACCATCTGTCCAGGTAGTTTGTGACAACCCCGCTGGACACTATAAACAGGAATGCCGATGGGATAAGTGTAAGAACCACGAGCACGACGACTATTTTTGTTTTGAATTTATATCCGAGAACCCTGTATTTTCTTTCAAGGTAAAGCTTGATAAGACTTTTGCCTACAAAGAACATCAGCGTCAGGAGAGCGAGCAGATTCAGGTTAAACAGGATGAACAGTATCAGCTTTGTCAGGAACGGGACGCTGGAAAGGCCGATATAATGGATCTCTACGGCGAATACAGCAACAATGAATATCGCCATAGATACAAGGAGAATCATAAAACGCAAATTTTTCATCTGTTGCCCTTAATAATGAATTGGCCCGAGTCCTGCCTGATTTTGAACTCATTTTCTGATAAAAAAATGAAGAGATAGCCAATGACCGGCGGAAATGATCTCGCCCTGGATTCTATGGAGATACGCACAAAATATTGTCCCGGGTCGAGTTCTTTGATATTGGTAAGTTTAAGGTCTTTGACGGACAATGTCCAGTCAAGCATTGATTCTATGGATCTGAAACGCCTTTCGATGATTAAATTTCCGTCATTTGACGTCGCGACATTTTCTTTCTTTACAGGGTCTGACTTAAGAGTCCTCAGGTAAGATTTCCCGAGCACAAATTCGTCCGGCCATATTTTCCAGACCTTGAACAGGTCTATATAGAATCTCAACTCCTTGTCGATGCCCTGTTTTATTTCCAGGATATTTTTCTCTTCAAGAGTCAGCGAGAAGGAGACGATGATGTCATGGTTGATTATCCTGATATCCGGGCCGTGAATTACCTGTCCTTCCGACAGAGCGGGGAGCAGAAAGATTATCAGAAGAAATAACACAAGAAAGCGCGACATTTAAGGATTGATATCTCCAAAAAAATTTATTTCCATTATAGCATATAGATTATGTATATTAATTAATAACTTGTATGGAAAATAACATAGATTCAGCCGGGGGAAAACCCGCAGTTCTCCTTTTATTTATGATATGAAAAAATTATTATACGACTTTCAAAGAGGAGGTTGGTCATGGAAATAAAAACAGTTCAAGTTGAAATCCCGGGAGAATGCAACATAATACTCGGACAAACTCATTTTATAAAGACAGCGGAAGACCTTTATGAGATTATCGCAACAACAATTCCCCACGCACAATTCGGCATTGCGTTTACAGAAGCTTCGGGTCCCTGTCTGATCAGGACCGAGGGCAACAACGCCGAACTGACGGATGCCTGTGTCAGAAACCTTCAGTCGATTGGAGCAGGACATGTATTCTGCATCATGCTGAAGGGTGCTTTCCCGATAAATGTTTTAAATCAGATAAAATGCTGCCCTGAGGTGTGCGGTATTTTTTGTGCAACGGCAAATCCGCTCGAGGTTGTTGTGGCAGTGACATCACAGGGGAGAGGTATAGTCGGTGTTATCGACGGGTTCCCTCCGAGGGGGGTTGAAACACCTGAGGACATGGCTCACAGGAAGGAATTCCTCAGAAAAATCGGTTATAAACTTTAGAGACTGCATATGAAGATACCGGATCTGAAGTTCGACAAAAACGGTCTTATACCCGCCATTATTCAGGACGAATCAAACAAGGATGTTCTCATGATGGCGTATATGAACATGGAATCCCTGGAGAAAACAATAGCGTCAGGATTTACGCACTTCTGGTCACGATCAAGGAATAAAATATGGAAAAAAGGGGAGACATCAGGACATGTTCAGGAAGTGAAATCCATTATCTGCGATTGCGATAAGGATACCCTTTTGATCAGGGTGATACAGAAAGGCCCCGGAGCGTGCCATACAGGCCACAGGTCATGTTTTTTTACCGACATTGAGGGAAAAGAGACTGAGAAGAAGGTTTTTTCTGAAGAGGAAGTCTACGGTAAGAAAAATGATACTTGATGATATTTATGATGTCATTCTCGACAGGAAAAAGAGCGCATGCCGGGGCTCTTACGTCTCGGCTCTCATCGCAAAAGGCAAAGACGAGATATTAAAGAAGATCGGGGAGGAATCGATAGAGGTCATTATAGCTTCAAAGGCTCAGGACAAAGCTCAGCTCATAAACGAGATCGCAGATCTATGGTTCCACTGTCTGGTTTTAATGGCAGAGGAAAAGGTAACGCATGCAGATGTCCTGAGGGAACTGGAAGACAGGTTTAACCGGAAAAGAAGATAGGATATGACTGACTGTATATTCTGCAGAATAAGCTCGAAGAAGATTCCGGCCAGGATTATCTATGAAGATGAAATTGCGCTTGCCTTTGAGGATATTAATCCGCAGGCGCCCGTTCATGTTCTTGTTATTCCCAAAAAACATATCCCGACGTCTTTAGAAATGAAAAAAGAAGATAATGCACTCATGGGGCATCTTTTCCAGATTGCAAACAGGATTGCGGATGAAAGGAAGATTGCGGGACGCGGCTTTCGTCTGGTAATGAACACCAACCCTGAGGCGGGGCAGAGCGTCTATCATATCCATCTGCATCTTCTCGGCGGCAGGTTGATGCACTGGCCGCCGGGCTGATCAGCCCTCTACGGCGGTTATGTAAGTAAGATAAGAATTTTCTGTGTCATTCAATTCTATACCGAACCCGTTTTTTGCCAGAGATGAATAAGGCGGGTGTTTATAAGTCCTTACAACCTTCCCTGTAAACGTTGTCGAGCCGTTACTCGGTATCAGGAGATTTATTTTTACAACGCTTCCCGGTGAGTAGAAATGGGTTGTCTTTATGAAGAGGCCGGTTTTTGATATGTCATTCGTTATGCCTGTATGTTTCAGATCATCCACACCGAAATTTACAGCAAGTCTTTTGATGATCCTTTTGCTTCGTCTCTTGTCCATAATATAATATCCCTCCTGGGTTACGGACACATATCAATGGTGCCGAAGGCGGGACTCGAACCCGCAAGGGTTTCCCCACACGCCCCTCAAACGTGCGTGTCTACCAAGTTCCACCACTTCGGCAATCATGAAAATATACTACAATAGCGCAATAGTTTTCAAGGTGCCAGCGCAATAGTTTTCAAGGTGCCGGCTCATGCCGCCGGTATTCCATGGTCTTTGTCGGGCTTTTTGCTGTAATGTCTTGATGCAATAGGGGCAGCGAGCGCTAAGATCCTGTCTGACAGTGACTAATAATGTTTTTTCAGTTCGGTTAAGACCTGTTTGGCGACATTCTTTAATGTTTCAAAGACCCCTGTGCCCGTAACGGCAACAGCCTCAAACCATGGCACACTTCTCGGATTCAATAACCTGTTCATGTTTTCTACCGGAGCGACATTCGAGAGGTCCCGTTTGTTGAACTGGATAGTATAGGGTAGTTTTTCCAGTTCGTAGCCCTGCTCGGCCAGGTTGATCTTAAGGTCGTCGAGACTTTCCATATTGGCCTCCATTCTCTCTATCTGGCTGTCAGCGACAAATACCACTCCGTCGACTCCTTTCAGGATCAGCTTTCTGCTTGCCGCGTAAAAAACCTGTCCGGGGACTGTGTAGAGATGGAACCTCATCTTGAACCCTTTGATGTCTCCCAGAGCAAGAGGAAGAAAGTCAAAAAAAAGCGTCCTTTCTGTTTCGGTCGCAAGGGAAATAAGTTTCCCTTTCTGTTCCGGATTGGTCTTCTTATAGACAAACTGAAGGTTTGTGGTTTTTCCGCAAAGTCCCGGGCCATAATAAACTATCTTGCAGTTGATTTCACGGGAGGAATAGTTTATAAAAGACACTTAATAAAGCACCTACCTGAATAGATTATCGATATCTTCATCGCTTATTTCCGCAAAAGGTGATTCATCCAGCTTTCCTTCGCTTTTCTCTTTTTCCGCCTTGCTGGTTATATCATTGAATATCCTAACGAGAGATTCAGAAGCCTTTTTAACTCTCAGACGGACAAGTCCCAGGGATGATCTGCTGTCGAATATGACAACAAGTATGACCCTCTGGCCGATCAGGGAAATATGTATATTGTCCTTCTCGCCTTCATGAAAGAGGATCGTAAATTCCTTTTCCCCTAAAAGTCTCGCAATCCCTCCTGTAGCAGCTATATTGCCGGCGGTTAATGACGCAAGCGAGGTTGTGTCTATGTCATGCGTTTCGCCGGCGGAGGCGATCAACTGGCCGTTCTTGTCTACAAGGAATACAACCTTTGCATTTGCCTGGTGAAATAGCCTCTGGAGTTCCTCATCTATTTTCCGGAACTCTTCTTCATACATTACGAGATCAGAAGCACTCATGGCACTTTGAAAATATCACAATTCAATATCCTTTATCAACCGCATTTTTCTTCCTTCTGCAATTTTTCCCACTCCCTGTCAACTTCTTCCTGTACAGCTTTCAGCAGCCATTCGTTCCCCGGCGCAAAAAGATGCTTAAACCTGCCCTGCGGCTTCATGAAATCGGCAGCAGGTTTTTTCTCCTTGGGAGTGAATGTTATCTTTGTTACACCATTTTCTATTTCATATAAAGGCCAGTAACAGGAATTGACCGCTATCCTGCTCAGTGTGATGGCGTCATTTGTTTTGGAACGCCAGCCGCGGTTGCACGGCGAAAGGATATTTATGAATTTGGGGCCTTTTATTTCATGAGCCTTCTTCACTTTTTTCATGAGGTCCATCCAGTGTGAAGGGGAGGCCTGAGCCGCATAAGGTATATTGTGTGCGGCCATGATTTTTGTAAGATTCTTTCTGGGGCGCAGTTTCCCGGGGATAACTTCGCCGGCAGGACATGTTGTCGTATCAGCGCCGAGAGGAGTTGCGCTTGAGCGCTGTATGCCTGTATTCATATAAGCGCCGTTGTCATAGCATATATAGATCATGTCATGACCGCGCTCCATGGCGCCTGAGAGGCTCTGAAGACCTATATCGTAAGTGCCTCCGTCGCCTCCGAACGCAATGAATTTAATCTCCTTGTCGATCTTCCCCCGTTTCTTTAACGCCCTGTACATTGTTTCAACGCCTGATATTGTGGCGGCAGCGTTCTCAAACGCGGTGTGAATCCATGGTATTTTCCATGCAGTATACTCTGATATGCAGCTTGAGACCTCAAGACATCCTGTCGCGTTTGAAGCAATGACAGGATAATCCGTAGCCAATAAGACCATCTTTACTACTATTGGAGCTCCGCAGCCCGAGCACATCCTGTGTCCATGTGTAAAACGGTCTTCTTTTTTCGAAAGTTCTTTTAATGTCAGTCCTGTTGCCATATTATTCCCTCACTCCTATATATTCTTTGCGGGTTCTTACTGCTGCGCCATTTGCTATATCATTCAGTTCATTCAAAACAAGTTCGGCGTGAGCAGGCAGGTAATCCCTTCCTCCCAGTCCGTATATCTTGTTTATGAGCGCCGGCCTCTGTTTAAGGTGATATAGCGCAGATGAGATTTCCATGTAAAGAGGGCCGTATCCGCCGAATGAATCCGCCCTGTCCATGACACATACTGCTTTTGTATTCTTGAGCGCCTCGGCCGTTTCTTCATAAGGGAAAGGCCTGAAGAGTCTTGGTTTAAGCAGCCCTGCCTTTATGCCTTTATCCCTGAATGCATCTATGACATCTTTGGTCGTGCCTGCCGCAGAATTCAGGATTATTATCGCGATGTCGGCATCGTCGAGTCTGTAAGATTCGAAAAGTCCGTATTTTCTGCCGCTGAGTTTCTCGAAATCACTCGCAACATTGAGGACCACATCCTTTACTTTTGTCATGACCTCATGCTGGGCCCTTTTATATTCGTGGTACAGATCAGGGAGGATCAACGGCCCGTAACTCTTTGGCTTTTCAAGATCAAGCAAGGGCAGGAAATTTCTGAATTCACCTACGAATTTTTTTACTTCGTCATCCTCAAGATACTCTATCCTCTCGATGGAGTGGCTTATAATGAAGCCGTCGAGACATATCATCACCGGCAGTCTTATATCCATATGCTCGCCGATCCTGAACGCCTGTATGGTATTGTCATATGCTTCCTGTGCATTCTCAGACCAGATCTGAATCCATCCGGTGTCCCTTGCACCCATTGCGTCGGAATGGTCACCATGTATATTAAGAGGAGCGGAAAGCGCACGGTTGACAACAGGCATTATTATAGGGAGCCTGTCTCCCGAAGCAATATGAAGCATCTCCCACATGAGGGCAAGCCCCTGAGAAGATGTGGCTGTAACAACCCTGCCTCCTGCAGCGGCAGCGCCTATGCAGGCGCTCATGGAGCTATGCTCACTCTCAACAAGAATGACTTCTGTATCGACTTTGCCGTCAGAAACAAAAGATGCATATCTCTGCATCATGTCTGTCTGCGGAGTAATAGGATAAATGCCGCATACATCAGGGTTCACCTGGCGGAGCGCATTAGCACATGCCTCATTTCCTGTAACTGCAACAACTTTTGCCATTTATTTGCCCTCCTCTACCATTTCAATCGCTTTTTTCCCCTTTTTGCCGGGACATTCAAGGGCACATATGCCGCATCCCTTGCAGTAATCATAGTCAAACTCTCCCCTTTTGCCGTCTTTTACCTTGATCGCCATGTCAGGGCAGTAAAGCCAGCAGAAAAGACACTGTATGCAGTTTTCTTCAATCCATATCGGTCTGAAAGCCCTCCATGAACCGGTCTTAAACCGGACTGCGTTGCCGCCTTCCAGGATAACAGAGCCGGGGGGCAGATCTTTCCATCCTTTTGGTTTCATGCTTCTTTTACCTCCTCATACCCTCTTTTTGTTGCCTCAAGGTTGCCATCGATGATCTTCTGAGAGAATTTTTTGCCGAAACTTTTCCTTACGTCTTCGAGAAGGTGTTCAAGGGTAACCAGACCTGTCACTTTGCAGACGGCGCCGAGCATTGGAGAGTTCGGAAGCGCCCGCCCAAAGCAATCAAGGGCGATCTTGGTTGCATCAAGTGTATAGACCTTCTGCTTTGGTCCGACGCCCATTTTGTCCCTGATTTCTTTCGGATCTTTGGCTGTATTTACGATAAAGATCGTGTTCTCTTTAGCGCCTTCGGCAATATTGACGCTGTCAAGGAGTGTTGCATCAACAACGGTCACAACATCAGGTTCAAGCACCGGGCAGTGCATTCTGAGTTCTTTCGAGCTTACCCTGTTATATGCCCTTAAAGGCGCCCCGGCCCTTTCAGGCCCGTATTCGGGAAATGCCTGCACGTGCCTCCCGCCGCTCAGACAGGCATCAGCAAGCACTTTTGCAGCGGTTACAGTCCCCTGGCCGCCCCTTCCATGCCATCTAATTTCAAGTGTTTCAGACATAATCTCCTCCAGAAATAAATTGGATTTTAATTTTAGTTGATTATTTATTTATTTTTCAAGGAAATTTCCTGTTTTTTGGGCATATTTGACTAAAATAAGCAACTATTTTATATTTTACTATGGCACAGAGCATGACGGGTTTCGGCAGCGCGGAAAAAGATGGTTACAGGGTTGAAGTGCGTTCATTAAATCACAGATTCCTCGATATCTATATAAAAGCCCCTGCTTTTTTGAGCCAATATGAAATTAATCTCAGGAATTTATTAAAAGAACGGTTTTCAAGGGGGAAGTTTGATATCAATATTGCTGTTTCAGCGCATGAGAATACAGAGTTTCTCCTTGATGCTGAGTTTGCAAGAAAAATATTCGAGGCGTTCAAAAAACTCGGGGAAGAGCTTTCGATACCCGGAGATCTGGATATAAATACCATGTCGAGTTTTTATGAAATGTTTGTTGAAACAAAACAGAAATATAATGTAGACACCATTGTCGATATTTTTAAGCAGGCGATGGAAGACCTCCATAAGATGAGGATTAAAGAGGGGGAAGCTCTCACAGCGGAACTCAGGCAGATGACGGATTCATTGAGTATAATGAATGGGAAGATAAGGGCATTATGCAGCGGTACTGTTGCAAGTGTTGCCGAAAAGTTCAGCGAAAGGCTTGGCATATTGCTCGCCGGAAAGGATATCGACGGTAACAGGATTCTTCAGGAGGCTGCCATAATTGCTTCAAAGCTGGATATCACAGAGGAGACAGCCAGGATCGAAAGCCATCTCAGGCAGTTCGGAGAAATACTTTCTGATGGTGATATAATAGGGAGGAAACTCGACTTCATTGTGCAGGAGCTTAACAGGGAAGTAAATACAATAGCCTCGAAATCTGCTGATTATAATATATCAAGTCTTACGGTTGATATGAAGGCTGAGATAGAAAAGATTAGAGAACAGGTGCAGAATATACAATAAATACAGAAAAGGGCAATGGCTTAAAGAATAAGCTTGACCTTTAACTGTGTCCGACATTGATTCAAGGGGTGAATTATGAAAAAAGGTGATGTGAGTCCCGTTCTTGTTAACATTGGTTTTGGAAATGTTGTTGCAGCTTCAAAGGTGGTTGCTATTGTAACTCCAGGGTCAGCGCCTATCAAGAGGATGCGGGAGGAGGCAAAAAAAGAGGGCAAACTGGTCGATGCCACACAGGGCAGACGCACACGGTCGATTATAATCACAGACAGTAATCATATTATACTTTCTGCGCTGCAGGCGGAGACCATAACCCAGAGATTCCTGGAAGGGAAGGGACATATTGACGAAGAAGACTAACAGAAGAATCTGGAAACCGGGGGGAGGGAATAATAAGACCGGGCATCTTTCATCTGAAAAAAACAAAGGCATTATGTTCATAGTTTCAGCGCCGTCAGGCGCCGGAAAAACAACACTCTGCAAAAAGGTAATCGACACTGTTGATAATCTCAGGCAGTCTGTTTCATATACAACGCGTAAACCGAGGAAGGGCGAGATTAACGATGTGGATTATTCATTTATCACTGAAAAGGAATTCAGGAAGATGATTGCGGAGGGGGATTTTGTGGAATGGGCCGAAGTGCACGGCAACCTTTACGGTACATCGAGAAAGAGGCTTGAGACCCTTATGAATTCAGGATTTAATGTAATGCTTGATATAGATACCCAGGGGGCCAGGCAGATAAGGAAGTCATGCAAGGGGGGGATATTTATATTTATTCTTCCCCCGTCGATGAAGATACTCCGCGAGAGACTCGAGAAGCGCAAAAGCAACTCAAAAGAAGACATTGAAAGAAGAATGAAACGCGCTGTTGATGAAATCAGGGACTATAAAATGTACGATTATGTTATAGTAAATGATATAATTAAAAATTCCTTAAAAAAACTTGAAGCGATAATAATTGCCGAGAGGCTAAAAAATAATAGAACAGAACCCGGATTGATCAGGAAAATTTTAGATTAGGAGGAAGATAATGGATATAATTTCTCTGCCTGTTGAATATGACGAAAAGAAGATAGACAGCAAATACAGGCTTGTTGCGATATCTTCACAGAGGGCAAAAGAGCTGTCACTGGGAGTTAAACCCAAAATACAGACTAAATCGAAAAAAGTTACTTCGATCGCTATAGAAGAAGCTATCAATAATCATCTTGAATTCCTTACGGGTGAAGAGGCAAGGAAAGCCAGGGAAGATGCCAGCAAGTTTGACTACAGAAAGCTTCTTGAGGAAAGCAGAAAAGTTGCGGCAGGCGAGCAGTTGACTGAACTCGAGAAGGATTTGAGGGTCTATCTCCATGAGAGAGAAACAACGAAAAAGGCTTTCGATGAACTCTTCAGCGAAAAAATGGAAGAAAATTCTGAAGAATAAGTCCGTACTGCTTGGCGTCTCAGGCGGAGTTGCTGCCTACAAGGCAGTTGAACTTGTCCGGAGACTGAAAGACGAGGGAGCCGAAGTTAATGTTATAATGACAGAGGCTTCCAAAAATTTTATAACCCCCCTATCTCTTGAGATCGCTTCCCGTAACAGGGTTTATTCATCTTTATTCGAAGAACCGATGTCACATATAAATCTGCCTTCACAGGCTGATGTAATGGTAATCGCCCCTGCGACCGCTAATATAATATCAAAATTCGCCAACGGGATCGCCGATGACCTATTAAGCACATGTCTGCTTTCTTATCAGGGGAAGGTGGTTGTAGCGCCTTCAATGAACTGGCGGATGTACGGGAATCAGATCTTTCAGCAGAATCTCAAAAAAATAATTTCTGCCGGTGTGATACAGGTCGGCCCTGAAAAGGGTGAACTTGCCTGCGGTGAAGAAGGGCCGGGAAGAATGGCTGATATAAGAGACATAGTTGACGCTGTGAAGGGCGCTGTGCGCGGGAAAGACCTGGTCCATGAAAGTATTGTCGTTACCGCAGGGCCTACAAGAGAATATCTGGATCCTGTAAGATTTATTTCCAACAGGTCGTCAGGCAAGATGGGTTTTTCCATAGCCCGGGCGGCAAGGGACAGGGGCGCTGATGTCACGCTTATCAGCGGTCCTTCATTCTTGGATAGGCCTTCCGGCATCAAATACATCCAGGTGGAAACATCCGGGGAGATGCTGGACGCTGTGAAAGCTCATGTAGGTGACGCAACGGTACTTATTATGGCTGCTGCTGTTTCAGATTTCGCTCCTGTAGAGAGAGCTGAGGCCAAGATAGCCAAAGCCGCAAAGATGTCCTTGAGACTGCGCAGTACCGAGGATATTATTTCAGAGGTTTCAAGGGAAAATAAAAGGCCTTTTATAATAGGATTTGCCGCTGAAACAGGCGGGAATATCAGCAGGGCTGCCGAAAAGATGAAAAACAAGAAGATGGATATGGTTGTATTTAATGATGTCACAGAACCCGGCTCGGGTTTTGAAGTCGATACGAACAGGGTGGTGATTATTGACAGGAAGGGCAGGACAAAGCTTGGGCTGATGAGCAAAGATTCAGTCGCAGAGGCTATTTTAGACAGAATGGTTAAAATCAAAGCTTGACTTTATTAATATGTTTTGATAAAAATGTGAACAAGACATGTCTTTAAAAGATATAGAAAAACTTAAAGAAAAGGTAGATAAGGACCCCAACTCAAAACTTTTTGTACCTCTGGCTGATGAGTACAGGAAGGAAGGCATGCTCGATGAAGCCATAAACGTGCTCCTGAACGGACTCGAAAAACAGCCTGTTTACTCGAGTGCGCGGGTGGCGCTGGGGAAAATATATATTGAAAAGGGGATGCTTGAAGAGGCGCGTAACGAATTCGAAAAGGTTATAAAATCAATACCTGATAACCTTTATGCCCACAAGAAACTCGCCGAGATTTATAAAGATACCGGTGAAAGAGAACTGGCCATAAGATCATTCAAGACGGTTTTAAAACTGAATCCGATGGATGAGGATGCCCTGAACAAGCTGAGAGAGATTGAGGGCTTGGCTTCCGACGAAAAACCCCCTGAACAACCCCAAAGGATTGAGCCTTTTCCTGATGAGGGAGTTGAACCGTCGGAAGAGGCGGTTGAAGCAGAGGATTTTGCAGGAAAACTGGAGGCTCATATTTTCACAGAGAAGCCGGCGGTAGAGCCGCCTCATGCCGAAGAGGATTTAGATGCTTTTAAAGAATCGATTTTTGGGAGCCAGGAAAATGAGACAGAAGGTTTTACAGAGGAAATCTCACTTGAAGACGATAAGGATTCCGGTGCAGATGAAGACATCGGGATTTTAGATGAGCCGTCTGAATCCGGTGAAGATATAACTGTGGATAAAATTGAAGATGTAACTCCGGAAGAAATTGAAACGGAATTTTTACGGGACACCGAAAACCTTGAAATTAAAGAACCTGCCGCAAAAAATTTGACTGTAGAGGACGCTGATATCTGTATATCAAAAGGGGATTATGTTGAAGCGATGAATGTATTACGGAACATTCTTTCGTCCAATCCGGATGACAGGAAGGTCCTGCAGCGCGCTGAAGAATTAAAGGTGCTTTTGAAGCTGATGGGCAAGGATAAAGAGGTCCTGATTTCAAAACTGAACAGTTTCCTTGAAGGAATAAACAAGAGGCGCGATGAATTTTTTAGAAGTTCTTAAAGAAACCGTTGACAGGGTTGATGGGGCTGTCTCCGCTATGATAATAGCCTCTGACGGCATACCCGTACAGGAGTATTCGACTGAAAGGCTGATAGACCTTACAGGCCTGGGTGCTGAGGCTTCCGCCATGATAAGGGATATAGGTTATGCATCAGAGAACCTCCGTCTTGGTGAAGCAAGAGAGTTTTCAATAATATCCGACATGTGCGGAATAATAATGAGAAAAATAAATAACGATTATTATCTCGCTCTCGTTATAAAGCCTGAAGGTAATTACGGGAAAGGGCGTTTCATTCTTAAAAATACCGTACCGAAAATTGAGGGCGAATTCTAAGCTTTCTCTTAATGCGCAATGAAAATTCTTGTCATACATGGTCCAAACCTTAATCTTCTGGGAAGCAGGGAAACTGATATCTACGGAGCAGCAACCCTTGATGATATAAACAGCCGGATTCGCTCGCTTTCAGGGGAACTGGGCATCGAAGTCGAGATTATTCAGTCAAACAGCGAAGGCGGGATCGTCGACGCAATACAGTCAAAAAAATATGATCTGATTATTATAAATCCCGCGGCATATACTCATACGAGTGTTGCGATCAGGGATGCTATATCCGCTGTCGGGAAGCCTGCGATAGAGGTCCATATTTCCAATATTTATAAACGTGAAGAGTTCAGGAGAAATTCTTTTATTTCCGGGGTTGCAATAGGCCAGATCAGCGGATTTGGCCCGGAAGGCTATCTTCTTGCTGTCAGAGCCGCACAGAAAATCTTATTGAAATGAACCGCATTCAGGCCTCGGCAGATGCCCTCGGGTCCAGGGGCATTGATGGAATTCTTGTTTCCGACCTAAAGAACGTCAGATATCTCTCCGGATTCCGTGGTTCCTCATGCCATCTGATCATATCCAGAAGCGGGAGAATTTTATTCACTGATTTCAGATATCATGAACAGGCGAAAAATGAGATCAAAGGCTTTGATGTTGTAATCGTGAAAGGAGAAATGCACAGGGCTATAATAGAAAATGCAAAATCTCAGGGGATAAGAACGCTCGGCTTTGAATCAACAGTCTCATATGAATTTTACAGGAAACTTCTCAGAAGGGGCCTCAGGATAAAAGCAGTAAGTAATTTTGTTGAGGATATGAGGAAGATAAAGGGAAAGTCTGAACTGGAATTGATCAAAAAGGCGATATACAGGGCTGAAAAGGCGTTTAGGGAGGTCAAACCGTATATTAAAAAAGGCATCTCCGAAAAGAAATTAGCAGCCATGATTGAAGAAAATCTTAAAAAAAGAGGATGTTCTGCTTTGCCATTTGATATAATAGTCGCAACCGGTCAGAACTCTTCCATGCCTCATGCAAGGCCTACAGACAATAAAATAAAGGCCGGGGATCTTGTTGTCATTGACTGGGGCGGCGAGGCAGGCGGATATTTTTCTGATATGACAAGGACTTTTCTGATAAATGGGGGGAATGTCCAAAAAAAGAGGGAGATATACGAAACAGTGTTGAAGGCAAACAGGGCAGCTATTGATTCCGTCAGGGAAGGGAAACATTCAAGAATGGTTGACAAGGCTGCAAGAGATGTTATAAAAAAGGCGGGGTATGGTGATTTCTTCGGCCACGGGACCGGGCACGGCATAGGGCTTGATGTCCATGAGTTGCCGCGCATCTCAAGGATTGGAGGAGAGTCTGTAAAAAAAGGCATGGTCTTTACTATTGAACCCGGCATTTATGTGCCGGGCCTCGGCGGGGTCAGGATTGAAGATATGGTGCTGGCAGGAGAAACAGGTTGTGATGTTTTGACATCACTTCCCAGGACCCCGGAGATTATACATCAAGCAGGGAATGAGAAATAAAAGTAAAATTCAAAATACGCAGTTTTACCCAAACGTTGCATAAAAGGAAGGCAGATGCGCTGTAAAAGTTCTGCAAATCAACATGATTTAATTCTTATTCACATAAATGCAGACTTGACTGAAAGTGCATTTTACAGAGAGGCAGGCCAGCCGCGCTTGAGGGCTGTAAGGTGTTGATGGCAGCCTTTTTCCATCGCACCTGCCTTCCATATCAAGAACATGTTTTGCAACTGGTGGGTTTACGATCAGTAACAGGTAAGTTCAGGAGGATATATATTGATAACGACCAGTGATTTCAGGAAAGGCCTGAAGGTGGAGTTTAAAGGCGACCCGTATGAAATAGTTGATTTTCAGCATGTGAAAATGGGCAGGGGTGGAGCTATTGTGAGGACTAAAATGAAAAATCTAAGGACCGGTGGTGTTGTTGAGGAGACCCTTAGATCCGGTGAAAAGCTCCAGACGCCTGAATTGCAGGAAAAGAAGATGCAATATCTCTATAAGCAGGATGAGTTATATTATTTTATGGACTCTGAAACATTCGAGCAGATACCCCTTACCTCCGGGCAATTGGGCGAAGCGAAGCTGTTTATGAAGGAGAACATGGAAGTCAAGATCCTTAATTATAAGGGCGTCCCTTTAAATGTTGAACTCCCCACTTTTATAGAACTTGTTGTTGCGAAAACAGATCCCGGATTCAAGGGGGATACGGCATCAGGGGGCGGGAAACCTGCTACTCTTGAAACCGGAGCAGTAGTAAGGGTTCCTTTTCATATTAATGAAGGAGACACCATAAAGGTGGATACGAGGACGTCTGAATATATAGAAAGGGTAAAATAATGGAACTTGAGGATTTAAAAAATCTTATAGAACTTCTCAAGGAAACAGACATTACCGAACTGCAGGTCGAAAAGGACGGGACCAAGGTCAAGATCAAGAGGGAAAAGTTTTTTTCCCCTCTGGAGGCGCCGCCGCATAAAACGGCGGCTGCTCAGGAAAGCGTCATAAAAGAGACAGAGGAAGAAACGCAGAGGCTCATCACGATTACCTCCCCGATAGTCGGAACATTCTACAGATCGCCTTCTCCGGAAGCCCCGCCGTTTGTTGAAGCGGGTCTGAGGGTGAAGAAGGGACAGGTTCTGTGTATTATCGAGGCCATGAAGCTTATGAACGAAATCGAAAGTGAAGTCGACGGCATTGTTGTGAAACCCCTTGTTGAGAACGGACAGCCGGTAGAGTACGGAGAACCTCTCTTCCTTATCGAACCCTTATGAAATTATTTAAAAAGATATTAATCGCGAATCGCGGCGAGATTGCGGTCAGGATCATAAGGGCATGCAAAGAACTCGGCATCAGGACCGTTGCCATATATTCTGATGTCGATAAAGATTCATTTCATACAAGGATGGCGGATGAATCTGTATGCATAGGCCCTGCCAGTTCTGCCCAGAGTTATAATAATATCCCGAGCATCCTCACTTCCGCAGAAATAACCGATTCAGAGGCTATTCACCCCGGTTACGGTTTTTTGTCTGAAAATCCGCATTTCGCAGAGGCATGCCTTACATCCGGAATCACATTTATCGGCCCTTCGCCTGAGAGCATAAGACTCGGGGGCGATAAGGCAAAAGCAAGACAGATAATGAAACGAAAAGGTGTGCCGGTAGTCCCGGGCAGCGATGGGCCTGTAATTTCAGAGGAGGCTGCGTTAAAGATAGCCAGGAAGATAGGGTTTCCGGTAATTCTCAAGGCATCCGCTGGCGGCGGCGGCAGGGGTATGAGAATAGCAAAAGACGAGACCGAGCTTGAAAAGCTTTATTTTGTGGCCCAGAGAGAGGCGCTTGCAGCGTTCGGCAACGGAGAGCTCTACCTTGAGAAATATATCCCTGAGATGAGACATATCGAAGTTCAGATTATAGCTGATACAAAGGGGAATTTCATTCATCTCGGCGAAAGGGACTGCTCGATACAGAGGAGGCATCAGAAACTGGTCGAGGAATCCCCGTCTCCTTTTGCTACAGAGAAGTTCAGGAAGAAGATAGGGGAATATGCCGTCAAGGCAGCGAGGGCTCTCAGATACAAAAATGCCGGGACGATCGAATTCATTGTCGACCCTGAAGGAAATATCTACTTTATGGAGATAAACACCCGGCTTCAGGTGGAACATCCTGTTACAGAATATGTCAGCGGAATCGATATAGTTAAAGAGCAGATTAAAATTGCCTCAGGATTCCCGATAGAACTGAAACAGACACAGATAAGGCTTGCAGGCCATTCGATTGAATGCAGGATAAATGCGGAAGATCCCGACAGATTTATACCATCTCCCGGGAAAATAACTTTTTTGGCGCTGCCCGGAGGCCCGGGTGTAAGGGTTGACACAGCAGCCTATAACGGTTGCGTGATCCCTTCTCATTATGATTCGTTGATCGCAAAGCTGATCGTACACGGAAGAGACAGAAGCGAGGCTATAGCAAGAATGAAAAGGGCGCTTGATGAATTCATTGTAGAGGGGATAAAGACAACCATCCCGTTCCACAAGAAAGTGCTCAACGACCCTGACTTTATAAAAGGTGATTTCAACACCGGCTTTGTTGAGAAGATGAATGGCGCAAAACCTGCTCCGGTCAGGTAGTATGGCAAATCCGGGGCTGATGACAGATTTCAGGACTAAAATATAAATTATTGAATTGTTTTTTGTTTTGTTTGAACGGAGTTTCATTTGCACCTCAGCGGAATTTGCTTTATCACCGATAAAAAATACAATAAGCTCTCTTTATACGAGACCGCCTTTAATGTGCTGAAGGCCGGTGTGAGGATAATTCAGTACAGGGAAAAAGAACAAACAAGGCGTTGCATATATGAAAACGCCTTAAAACTCAGAAGGCTGACACGGCATTTCAATGCCTTGCTGATAATAAATGACCATGCAGACATAGCTCTTGCTCTTGACGCAGATGGTGTGCATCTTGGTCAGGAAGACCTCCCCTTAAAAGAGGCCAGGAAAATCATGGGGGAAAAGATAGTAGGGATATCAACACACAACCTTGAGCAGGCGGAGAAGGCGGAAGAAGGCGGGGCCGATTATATAGGTTTCGGCCCTGTTTTCCATACCACAACAAAGGATGCCGGGGAGCCCGTGGGGATTGACAATCTAAGGATTATCAAACAAAATGTAGATATCCCGGTAATGGCGATTGGAGGCATAAACCCGGATAACATAGAATCTGTAATTAATGCCGGGGCCGACGCTGCGGCAGTCGCAACCGCAATCCTCAAAGGAGACATCGCCGAAAATACAGCGAGACTCGTAGAGTTTTTTAGATACAAAAAACGTTTCAATAATTGATATGCAGGAGTATAAAATGAAAAGATTGTTTTCTTTGCTTTTGTTTTTGGGTATTGTTGTCTTTGCCGTATGGGGATGCCAGAAAAAAGCTGACACCGTTAAAATCGGCATTGCCGGTCCCATGACGGGTGATCAGGGAAAGATGGGGATGGACTTCAGGAATGGCGTTTCACTTGCAGTGGATGACTGGAATTCCAGAGGAGGGATACTGGGCAAAGAAATAGAGTTAATTATAAGTGATGACCAGCATGACCCGAAGCAGGCAGTGTCTGTTGCCAACAAGATGGTGAATGAGGGCGTTGTAGGCGTAATCGGTCATTTCAACTCGAGCTGTTCGATCCCCGCATCAGACGTTTATAACAGGGCGGGCATCCCGATGATTACCCCTGCGTCAACAAACCCGCTTTTGACAGAAAAGGGATACAGTGGTGTTTTCAGGGTATGCGGAAGGGATGACCAGCAGGGCAAGACAGGCGCAGATTTTGTGTCGGCAAAACTGAAGTTGAAAAAAGTGGCCGTTATTCATGACAAGACAACCTATGGACAGGGACTCGCAGATGAATTTAAAAAGGCTCTTTCAGCCGGCGTCGAAGTTGTTTATTACGGGGGGATAGTTCAGGGGGATAAGGATTTTAAAGGAGTGCTGACATCAATCAGACAGAAGGAACCGGAACTGATATTTTTTGGAGGCATTTATCCAGAAGCAGGTCTTCTTGTAAGACAGGCAAGTGAACTGGGCATCAAGTCCCCTTTTATGAGCGGTGACGGCACTATTGATCCAAAATTTATCGAGATTTCGGGCGGTAAGGCCGCTGAAGGCACATATCTTACGTTCAGCCCTGATCCGAACAATATTCCTTCCGCAAAAGAATTCATAGAAAAATACAGGTCGAAATATGGAGAACTTGGACCGTATTCGATATATGCATTTGATGCTGCTAACATTATGCTGTCCGCGATAAAAGAGGCCGGCTCAACAGACGGAAAAACCGTTATCGGGAAATTGCACTCAATGGAATTTTTTGGCGCCCTGGGCAGGATAAAATTCGATGAAAAGGGTGATGTTACAAATTCACCGTATGTTATATGGATTACCAGAGACGGGAAATTTGTGGAATACTGGAAACCTTAAAAAGAATTTACAGAAAATACTTTTCAGTAATAACGGATCAAAGGGGATAGGAGAGAGGAGAGCAGGATGAATATCGGGATAATCGGTTCAGGGAATATGGGAAGCGGATTGGGAAAACTATGGGCAAAAAAAGGTCATAAAATAATATTCAGCTATTCCCGGAACAAGGAAAAACTTGATAATTTAGCCGTGTCTGTTCCGAATGCAAAGACCGGCACTCCTTCCGAAGCTGCGGAGATGAGCGGAGCCGTTCTCCTGTCTGTCAGATGGGCGAATGTCGGAGAAGCGATAAAGGCGGCCGGGTCATTGAAAGGGAAGATATTGATTGACTGCACAAATCCGATAATGCCTGATATGAGCGGTCTCGATATCGGTCTTACGACATCCGCTGCCGAAGAGATAGCCAGACTGGCATCAGGCGCAAAAGTGGTTAAGGCATTTAATACTGTATTTGCAGAAGTCTATCATTCCGATTCCAGGCTTTTCGGTTCCAGGAGGCCGACAATGCTCTATTGCGGTGACGATGCCGATGCAAAAACGACTGTGGCGAGACTTATCAAGGATGTCGGCTTTGATCCGATAGATGCGGGCCCTCTTAAGAACGCCCGTTACCTGGAGCCTCTTGCGATGTTAATGATCCAGCTCGGCCATGTCCTTGGAATGGGTACCAACATAGCATTAAATCTGATCAGGCGCTGAACCGCAGTTTTTTGAAATCCCGGTTGAGCATATAAGCCTGTCATTATGTTCCCGGTTTCTTTTTTCACGTCAAAAAATCTTGTCAATTAATCTCCTGCGTGCTATTTATATAGCAAGGGGGTGTGAAATGGATGTTTCCAGAGCCGTTAAGGAAAGAAGAAGCATACGAAGTTTCTTGAAGAAAGACATTCCTGATGATATTATTGATAATTTGATCGAAGCCTTAATCCGGGCGCCAAGCGCCGGGAACCTGCAGTCAAGAAAGTTTTATTTTGTCAGGGATAAAAAACTGAAAAAAAAGATTGCCGAAGCAGCCCTTAATCAGACATTTATTTCCGAGGCTCCGGTCGTGATAGTCTGCTGCGCAGACTCGAGAATCGGCCGGCATTATGGAATGCGCGGGATCGAACTGTATTCGATTCAGGATGTATCCGCCAGTATCATGGCAATGATGCTCGTTGCGCTTGAAACCGGACTTGGAACATGCTGGGTGGGGGCATTTCGCGAGGAAGAGGTCTCAAAGGCTCTTGATCTGCCGGCAAACCTGCGCCCGGTTACGATAGTGCCGTTAGGATATCCTGCAAAGATCCCTGATCCGACCTCCAGGGTAACGAAGCAGGAAGCTGTTGAATTCAGATAACTTTTTTTATGGAATATAATCGATCTCTTTATTCCTGTTACAGCCTTGAAGTCATCGGAATTATCTATGCTAATTCTCTTAATTCCTTGATTTTTTCACGCATATCAGCAGGGATTTCGCTCGAAAATTCCACGTATTGTCCTGTTGCAGGATGTATGAACCCGAGCAGTTCAGCATGAAGCATCTGCCTCTGGAAGACGATTTTACCCTTTCCTTTCTCTACCGATGTTTTTTTCCCGTATGTCCTGTCTCCAAGCACAGGGTGTCCGATTGATGCAAAATGTACTCTTATCTGGTGCGTCCTGCCTGTGCCGAGTTTCGCCTCTATCAATGTCGCTTCATGGAACCGTTCCACCGCTTTCCATGTAGTAACAGCTTCTTTCCCTCTCCTGACCCTTGTCGACATCTTCTTTCTGTCTGATTCAGACCTGCCTATTTTCATTGAGATCTCTCCGCTGTCATTTTTCATGCTGCCATAAACAAGGGCGATATATTTCCTTTTTATTGTCCTTTTTTTGAACTGTCCAACGAGGCTGTAGTAAGCTCTGTCATCAAGGGCTATTACAATGACTCCGGATGTGTCCTTGTCAAGTCTATGAACTACTCCGGGTCTCAAAGGCCCTCCGACAGATGCAAGCTTTTCAGAATGATATGATACTGCGTTCATCAGTGTACCCCTGTCGTGTCCGGCGGAAGGGTAAACAACCAATCCGGCCGGCTTGTTGACGACTATCACAAAATCATCGATATGCAGTATCCCCACAGGCAGGTTTTCAGGCTCGAGCTTCTGCACGGTATCAGGAACGGCTATGTTAATAATATCCCCGGCTTTTGTCCTGTAATTAGGTTTTGTCGTCCGGCTGTTTACGGTGAGCAGGCCTTTTTCAATCAGTATCTTGACTTGTGAACGGGTAAGCCCTGAAACATCAGAAGAGCATATATCAATACGCTTGCCTGCATCTTCAGGCATGACACGGAATTCGGTTTCTTTCATATCCTGATAATTTTAACCGAAATACCTTTAATTAGGTTAATGTTTTCTGTCCCAAGGTGGTTGCAAGCGCGGTCTCTCTTATAATCCTTTTTTTGTGATATACTTTAGAAAAGATCAGGCTGCTGATTGAAATTTCTCAAACTCCGGACAGCAAATCATTATCAGATTCATTGATAATGAGGATGAAAAAAAGGAGGGTTTATGCATGCAGATGTAGAAATTGTTGAGGGCGGACAACTTATAAAAACAGAAAAGATGAAGCTGAAGCTTGTGAAGGAATTCAGCGATGACATAATCATCTATGAAAATGAAGACGGAAGGGCTGTAATTTACTCAAGGAAAAAGGATAAATATACTTTGATTTCAATCGATATGGCATAGAAGGAATTTAATAGACTTTAATAGAGCATATATGCTTCGATATATCTGTTTTTGCTTTGGAACCACATGCCGGCCTTAAGACAGTAATAAATCAATTTTCTAATGCCCCTCCAGGCCTGAAAATTTCCCTGCCTGTTGCCTCACGTAAAAATCTATACGAAATGATATACGTTGCCTCACATAAAAATCTATTCCAAAGTGAAATATATTTATCATTGGGATGGGGGGAGGAAAATGACTTCCCATAATGCCCTACAATCGATTTTCTCAGGGCAACCCATATCCTGATATCCCCTCTTTTGTTCAAGCTACGCTCCTTTTTCTTAAAGATTGCTTCAAGGCATTCAGC
>JBFMDL010000045.1:0-25429 GCA_040753635.1 Nitrospirota bacterium
ATCTTCTCCACACTTGTTGCATTTATATTCATAAATAGGCATTAAATCCACTACTCCTTTAAGGATTTTTACATTTTTATTATTATAACTTAAACAGTCGGGTTTTTGTCTCTTTTTGCAGAAGTATTCTTATAGTGGAATTCAATATAATCAGCATGCTAAAATAACAGACCTTTTATCACGGAATATTTATTTAATGGCAGATGTAGTCCCTTTTAAGGGAGTCCTTTTTAACGTACCGAAAGTGTCTAAAATATCAGGGGAGGAATTACTGGCTCCACCTTACGATATTATTACGCCTGAATACCAGGAGGAGCTTTACAATAAAAGCCGCTATAATATAGTAAGAGTGGATTTCGGAAAGGAATTGCCCCGGGATAACAACGTGGAAAATAAATATACGAGGGCAAAAGAATGTCTTCAGAAATGGCTGGAAGAAGAGATTCTGATAATCAGCGAACAACCCTGTTTTTATTCATATGAGATATCATACAAAATTAAGGGCAGGGGACTGCAGCTCAGGGGATTTCTCGGACTAGTCAGGCTTGAAGAGCTCGGGAGTGGTAATATCCATCCGCATGAATGTACTCATTCCAAGCCCAAAAAGGACAGACTTGACCTGATGAGAATATGCGGTGCAAACATCAGTCCGATATTCTCTCTTTATAACAGTCCTGAAAAACTGGCATCTTCAATACTTTCGGACATTAACAAGACCAGGCCCTATATCGAAGCGAAGGACAATAACGGCTCATTACACAGGCTCTGGAAGATAACAGACAGAGAAAAGATCAGCGTTATAAAAAAAGAGCTGAAGGACAAGGCAGTATTTATCGCAGATGGGCATCACCGTTATGAAACAGCTCTTGAATACCGGAGAGAGATGAAAGAAAGAGAAGGAGTATCCGATAAACCGAGACCATATGATTATGTCTTGATGTTCCTTGCAAACATGTCGGATGAAGGCATTACTATTCTTCCTACGCACAGGCTTGTGAAAAAAATCCCCGGGGATGTTCTGGAACGCCTTGCAGCTTATTTTGAAATAACAAAGGTTTCGGGAAGCTTTAACATAGAAGAAACCATTATCGGTAAAAAAGGCGTCATCGGTTTTTATAAAGGCGAGGATAACGTATGGTATATTTTGAGTTACAGAGAGGGGGATCTTTCGGATGTTCATCCGGCATTAAGGTACCTGGAGGTGACCGTTCTTCACGAGCTTATTCTTAAGAGACTGCTGAATGCCGATGATATAATATATGAAATGGATATTAATAAGTCTTTACAACTTGTGAAGGATAAGCAGTTTGAAGCGGCTTTTTTTCTGAATCCGACGAGGGTAGACGATGTTGAAAATGTTGCGCTCGCTTCCCTGAGAATGCCGCCCAAATCCACTTATTTTTATCCCAAGCTTTTGACCGGTCTGGTATTGAATATTTTTAAAAATTCTTTTTAAAGGGAGGCCCCAATGTCAGTACGCGTAGCAATTAATGGTTTTGGCAGGATTGGAAGAAATTTCTTAAGGACAAGCAAAGGGTATGAGGATTTTGAAATAGTCGCGATAAATGACCTTACAGACGCAAAAACCCTTGCGCATCTGCTGCAATATGATTCCGTGCACGGCATATTCGATGCCGAGGTAACAACAAAGGACAACGCACTTGTTGTTGACGGCAGGGAGATAAGAATCTTTGCCGAAACGGCTCCGGAGAAGCTCCCCTGGAAAGATCTGAACATTGACATTGTGGTCGAGTCCACAGGCCGGTTTACAGACAGGGCAGGCGCTGAAAAACACCTGACCGCCGGAGCCAAGTGGGTGCTTATATCGGCTCCTGCAAAAGAGCCCGACGTTACCGTCTGTCTCGGCATCAACGAGGAAACCCTCGATCCCTCAAAGCACAAAATCATCTCTAATGCATCCTGTACTACAAACTGTCTCGCCCCGATCGCCAAGGTGCTCCATAAGGAGTTCGGCATAATACGCGGGCTGATGACAACCGTCCATTCATACACCAATGACCAGAGGATCCTCGACCTTCCACACAAGGATATGAGAAGGGCAAGGGCCGCCGCCCTTTCGATGATACCTACCACAACAGGCGCTGCAAAGGCTATCGGCCTCGTACTTCCTGAACTGAAAGGCAAACTTGATGGTTTTTCAATGAGGGTCACAACGCCGAATGTGTCCGCAGTCGACCTTGTTGCGGAACTGAACAAGGACACCTCAGAGTCCGAGGTGAATGCAGCCTTGAAAAAATGGGCGGAAGGTCCGATGAAGGGCATTCTGCAATATACTGAAGAACAACTCGTTTCCATAGATTTCAACGGGAACCCCCATTCCTCGATAGTCGACGCCTCTCTGACCAAGGTTATGGAGAACCGCATGGTCAAGGTGATTTCATGGTATGACAATGAGTGGGGATACAGCTCAAGGCTGAGAGATCTTATACTTTATATTATCAAAAAACGGGGTTAATACATGATAAGAAAGAACAACTCCAATTCAATGCCGATAAAGGATGTTCTGAACAAGCTCTCGATTGAAGAGCTTGACATAAAAGGGAAGAGGGTTTTTATAAGGGCTGACTTTAATGTGCCTCTGGATGAGAATCTCAGGATAACAGACGACCGGAGAATACGATCAACGCTTCCGACTATCAATTATGCTATTGATGAGGGGGCCAGGGTAATCCTGGCTTCTCATCTGGGGAGGCCGAAAGGCAAACCGGATCCGCGATATAGCCTGGCTCCTGTTGCAAAGAGACTTCAGAGGCTGCTTGACAAAGAGGTGATTTTTGCGCCGGATTGTGTGGGTTCGCAGGTTGAAAGTATTGTATCAAAAATGAAAGAAGGGGACGTCGTTCTTCTGGAAAATCTCAGGTATTGCGCTGAAGAGGAAAAAAACGACGAAGGTTTTGCAAAACGCCTTGCAGGCCTTGCTGATTATTATGTAAATGACGCCTTCGGAGCCGCCCACAGGGCGCATGCATCAATTGTAGGCATCCCTAAATTTCTGCCTTCGGCAGCAGGTTTTCTGATGAAAAAGGAGATTGAGTATCTCAAGGGGGTTGTAAATAATCCTGTCAGGCCTTTTGTTGCTATTCTCGGAGGGGCAAAGGTCTCAGGTAAGATAGGAGTCCTGGAACATCTTGAAACAAAGGTGGATAAGGTTTTAATAGGCGGGGGAATGGCCTTTACGTTTATCAAGGCGATGGGTTACGAAGTCGGGGATTCTCTTGTCGAAGTGGATATGCTTGATACAGCTCAGAGGATAAGGAAAAAGCTCAAGGGGGCGGGTATAAAATTTTATCTCCCAGTTGATTGCGTCATAGCACAGACTCTCGAGCCGGGCGCCGAGACAAAGATCGTCCCTACTCTTGAGATACCGAAAGGATGGCGAGCCCTTGATATAGGACCCGCGACTGTCAAGCTTTTTTCCGAGGCGCTTGCTAATGCAAAAACGATCCTCTGGAATGGCCCGATGGGGGTATTTGAACTCGACGCATTCTCAAGGGGGACATTTTCCATCGCACATTCCGTGGCCGACGCTTATGCATTAACGATTGTCGGCGGCGGGGATACGGATCTCGCTGCCCACAGGGCGGGAGTATCTGATGCGCTTTCATTTATCTCAACCGGCGGGGGTGCCTCGCTTCAGCTTCTTGAAGGCAATGAATTACCCGGTATCGCAGCTTTAACAGACAAAAAACCCGAAAGCATATAAGTTAAATCGCTGTCCCGACTAAAGGGGCTGTAACCTTGTGCGGCAGTTTCTCGTTCACATGAGAGAGTATTCCCCTTTTTAATTCGACGATCGAGGGGCTTTTACTTTCGAATTCCTTAATAAGAAATGATGCTGCAACTTCAGGTTTTATAATATCGCCACACGTAAAGATATCCACTGCTGCGTAAGAATACTCAGGCCATGTATGAATAGAAAGATGTGATTCCGCTATAACTACCATGCCGCTAATACCGAAAGGATTAAATTCGTGGAAGGATATATCAACAATTGTTGCTTTGGCTTCCTTTGCAGCTGAAACCAACGCGTTCTTGACCCTGTTGAGGTCTTTAAGAATCTCAGGATTGCAATCCCTTAATTCTACTAATAAATGGGTACCTAAAGCATGCAATCCTCTACCCCCCTTCATTATATATTGAGAAGCTTTTTTATGCTCTCTTAAGCTAAGGATATTACAGTATAAATACAAAACTTGTCAAGTGAAAATGACCACTTTTCGAAAAAAAAAAAATTCTCAAGGTATAACCTTATTCAACTGATATTCGACTATACCGGATGCTCCGGCTTTCTTAAGCTTCGGAATAAGCTCACAGATAATTTTTTCATCTATTACTACATCAAGATCATACCACCCCTCATCAGAAAGGGCGGATATTGTTGGAGAATGCATTGCCGGCAGAAGACTGATGACTCTCTTTAGATCTTTTTTCGAAACATTCATCTTGAGCCCCACCTTCTCTGCGGCGGAAAGGGCTCCTTTTAACAGCATCACAATATTTTCCATTTTTTGTTTTTTCCATTTATCCTGCCAGGCTTTTTTGTTGGCTATGAAACGGGTGCTTGACTCCAGAATGGTTTCCACTATTCTGAGATTGTTGGCTTTAAGAGAAGTACCTGTTTCCGTCAGTTCCACTATAGCGTCTGCCAGATGAGGGGGCTTAACCTCTGTCGCCCCCCATGAGAAGTCAATCTCGGCCTTTATATTCATAGATTTGAGATATCTTTTTGTGAATCCAACGAGTTCTGTTGCTATTCTCTTGCCATTCAGATCTTTTATACTTTTTATTTTTGAATCATTGGGGACAGCGATTACCCATTTGACAGGTCTTAACCCTTCCTTTGCATAATTTAATTCAGCAACCTCCCGCACATCCGCGCCCTGCTCCATTATCCAGTCATAGCCGGTGAGTCCGCAGTCGAGTATCCCGTTTTCAACATACCTTGCCATCTCCTGTGCCCTTATCAGCATTGATTCTATCTCGGGGTCGTCGAATGCCGGGTAATATGATCGGCTGGAGACCGAAATATGGTAGCCGGCCTTTCTGAAGAGTTTTAGAGTCGACTCCTGCAGGCTTCCCTTCGGAAGACCGAGCTTTAGAATTTTATTCCTGGATTTCATGTTTGTTCCTTCCTATATTATATTTTTTATTCTTCTTTTTTCCTTATACGTATTGTATTGCCGTGCGCTTCCAGCCCTTCGATGTCAGCTATGGTTTCCACAACATTTGATATCTTTAAAAATCCTTTTTTTGTGAAGCCCAGCAGGCTTGAACGCTTAAAGAAGTCATAAACACCAAGGGGCGAAAAGAAACGAGCAGTCCCGCCTGTGGGAAGCGTATGGTTGGGACCTGCCGTATAGTCTCCCACTGATTCCGGAGTCCAGGGCCCGAGAAAAATAGCCCCGGCATTTTCGACCGACGGCAAAAGATCAAAAGGTTTTACGGTCATTATCTCAAGATGTTCCGGAGCTATCTGGTTTGCAAGTGAAATGGCTTCTTCAATTTTTTTTGTTATTATGATAGCCCCGTAATTATCAAGAGATGCCTTTGCAATCCTTTTTCTTTTCAGTCTGGAAAGCTGCTTTCCGATCTCTGCCGAAACTCTCTCTGCAAAATTTTGAGAATCTGTAATAAGAACAGCCGATGCCAGCTCGTCATGTTCTGCCTGGCTCAGGAGGTCTGCTGCTACAAATGAAGCGTCTGCAGAATCGTCCGCAATTATGAGTATCTCGCTTGGCCCTGCAATCATATCTATGTCAACCAGGCCAAAGACCAGTTTTTTGGCGGTAGCAACAAATATATTACCCGGGCCCACGATCTTATCGACTTTTTGAATGGTTTTTGTCCCGTATGCCATTGCGCCTATAGCCTGGGCGCCCCCTATCATGTAGACCTCCCTGATATCAAGCATTCTTATTGCAGCCATTACATAAGGATTAATCTGTCCGTCTGCAGCAGGGACACACAAAGCCAACTCTCTTACTCCAGCAACCTGCGCGGGGATCACATTCATCAAAACAGTCGACGGATATGCAGCCTTGCCGCCGGGCACATAGATCCCGACTCTTTTCAGCGGCCGGATAATCTGTCCGAGTATGGTTTCCCCCTCAGCAAATGACCAGGATTTTTCGATCTGCATCTCATGGAATTTCCTTATTCTTTTTGCAGAGACCTCAAGTGCCTTTACCACTTTAGGGTCTGCCTTCTTTGAGAATCTTGATATTTCTGAATGGCTGAGTCTAAGCTTTCCGGCCTTGTTATAATCGAATTTACGGGTATATTTTAATACTGCTTCGTCTCCGTGCTCTCTCACATCCCTGAGTATTTCTTTTACAGCATGCTCAACAGCATAATTGTTCCCTGAAGAGCGGGATGACAGTTTTTTCAAGAATCCCGACAGATCGTTATGTTTGTTAATTATTTGCATTTAGTTTAATTCTATCGACTTATTATTTAATTATTCAAGTTTTTTCCGGATGTTGCCCATGTCCCGAAAGATAAAATAAGGGGTCAACATAATATTATAATAAAAAGTCTAATTTAATTGACTTCTTATAAAATCTTCAGTAAAGTTTATTATGGCTGAAAGAAGCCGCAGAGAAAATACTTCCGCTATTCAGGAAATAAAGGGAAAAAATCGTCAGCTAAACTTCATAATATTCTTTGTTATTATCACTCTTTTTGCAGTAATCGTCAGATATCTTTATCATCCCATATCTTCTTTTCTCGATTTCCTGCCCGACATCTCAATTACCGTGATGGTTGGAATGGTATTTTTACTCTCGTTGGCAGGGCTGTATCTTTCGGTTGTTTTAACCAGGCAGACGGTCCGCATTATTGAGGACTACAGTAAAAGGCTCGACAGGCTGCTCAACATAACCCGAGATTTAAGGGAAGAGCTTTATGGCGACATACTTCTGGAGAAGATAATGGACTATGCGCTTTCAATCACAAGTTCCGATGCCGGCTCGATTTTATTGATAGACGATGAAGGGAAACTGGTTTTTAAAATAGTGAAAGGAGAAAAAACTTCCAAGCTCATAGGCACTTCTGTGGAAAAAGGCAAGGGCATTTCCGGATGGGTAGCTGAAAAGGGGCAGCCGGCGAGGGTTAACGATGCTCAAAAAGACGGGAGATTCAACCGCGACATTGACTCCCTGACAGGATTTGAGACAAAATCTATCCTCTGTGTTCCTTTAAGAACAAAATCAGGTGCAGTAGGTGTTCTTGAGCTTTTGAACAAAAAAGGCGGTTATCCATACAGACAAAGAGATGAGGAGATTATTACTTATCTGGCAGATCAGGCAGCTATCTCGATAATCAAGACAAAATTTTACGAAGACCAGAAGAATTATGAAATTCATCTGACTGAAATGCTGCTTGAAGCAATAGATTTTCAGCTTCCGGAAAAGCAGGGACATACAAGAAGAGTGGCGCGATACAGCAATATTATTGCCAGAAGTCTGAATATGTCTGAAGATGAAAAGAAGAGGCTTTACTTCGCTTCCCTGCTTCACGATGTCGGTTTTTTAAAAATCAAGGCTGATGACGCATTCAGAAAAGAGGAGTATATACGTCATCCTGAACTTGGATATAATATGATAAAACCTATTAATTTTTACTCTGAAATTGCGCCTTTTATCCTGCACCACCATGAAAGATATGATGGGTTCGGATACCCTTCAAGGCTGAAGGGCGAGGAGATCCCTCTCGAGTCGAGAATAATCGCGATTGCCGAGGCCTTTGATGCGATGGTAAGCAGAATCTCATACAGGGTTCCGGTTAGCTTTGAAGAGGCGAAAGAAGAATTAAAACGGCATGAAGGCACGCAGTTTGATCCGGAGCTGGTAGGATTGTTTGTTAATAGTATTACGCCTGAACATACTCAATAATAAGCAGAATTGAATCCCCGATAAAAGATAAACCTGAAATCCATTTAAATCACTCTTTTCTGTCATTTCGAGTGAAGCGAGAAATCTTAGTGTCATTAAGATTCAATAAGTTTTAAGATTACTCGTCACCTTTGACTCCCGGAATGACACAATTGAGAGGGTTCCCGGCAAGCTGCTTGCATGCCTGGATATTATTGCGGTGTGATCGAAGGGATTAATTCTTTTTCTATGAATTCATTCATCCTGGTGTTATCGGTCTCAGGATTATAGATATCGATGATTTTTGATGAGATTTCTTCCGCCCTTCTATAACCAATTCTCCTGACTTTTTCTATAGCAGCCCAATCCTCTGTAAGGGTAAAATCATGGAAAGATTCCTTGATCTCAGGAAAAATCAGTTTTCTGAAACCTCCCAGCAGAGCTACATAAAAACCGAGAGAGCCTTTCTTGTCCTTTTCGATGACGTGCTTAAGCATTCCCTTTTCTGAAGTATCCGAGAGGACGTCTTTTATCCCGCGGACAAAAAATTCGACCCGCCGATTTCTCAGATCTGAAAGCATATCCTTCCACACGCTGCCGAGCCTGCTGCCTTCAAAAGCCTCGCCTACTTCGTGGTATATGTATGTCTCGCTCTCTCTTTCTGTAATTTCCAGGACTTTCTTATATGCATCTTCCAGGGTCTGCTCGCCGGAATATATATTATAGGCGGAGAACGCATATGACAGAGCAGAGACATGTTTCTTTGCTGTCATTTCCTCGTACTTGTCCCATAACAGTATTGATAAAGCATCCCTGCGGGCGAAAATAGTGGAGCCCTGGAGCATCGCGGGATAAGCAGACAAATCCCTCGCAAGCTCATTGCCCGCGATATGCGTTTCATATCCTTCTGTTAATTCGCTTGAAACAAGCTCAGCCAGGAAAAAAGAGGGCTTCATATAGGCGCCAAAGCCCGCACCGTAGACAAGGCCCTCATCCCGTAATGCCGCATTTATTTTTTTAACGTCAAACGGTGCGTATGCATTTCCACCCGGACTGATGTTTTGGAAGTCCTCATCTGAAAGCCTCTGCCATAAATTTTCTCTGTCTGCAATCCATTCTGCAATATCTTTTTGTGATATTTGCTGCCAGGGTAGTATATTTTGTTCTTTACGGTATAGCTCTCTGAAGCGCATCAAAAGACCGCAGATGGAATAGGTCCCCCAGAATTTTGCGTCAGATATATTGCAGTTTGTTTTTACCTGTGAAATGATGCTGTTTAGATCGAGGACTGACATATATTTACTCTTTAATACATTTTAACAAAACATTCCCCGCTTGACTAAAAAAAACTGATAAAGGAAAATCAATATGCAATGAGACATATAAAGCTGTTAATAGAATACGACGGGACAAACTACCAGGGCTGGCAGTCGCAGAAATCAGGCATAACCATTCAGGATATTTTAAAGAGAGAAATATTCAGTATAACAGACGAACATGTAAGGCTAACCGGTGCAAGCAGGACAGATGCGGGTGTTCATGCACTCGGGCAGGTGGCTGTTTTTGCAACCTGCTCCAGACTGCCGGCGGACACTATATCGAGGGCATTGAATGCAAAACTTCCACAGGATATAAGGATTCTCAATGCCGAAGAGATAGAAAGTCATTTTCACCCGAGATACGATGCCCGAAGAAAGAGCTATTTTTACATAATTGCTATGAAAACTAAACAGTCAGCTTTTCTATACAGATATGTCTGGGATGTAAAGACAAAGCTTGATATAGAAGCCATGATCAAGGCCTCGGGTTATTTTAAGGGAGAGATCGACTTTTCAGCCTTAAGGGCTTCCGGATGCAGCGCAAAGACATCTGTAAGAAGAGTTTATTCCCTGGACATAACCCATCATAGAAAAATCGGTTTTATGACGGCAACTATCAAGGGAGACTTTATGAAAATAAGGATTGAGGCCAATGCCTTTCTCAGGCATATGGCAAGGAACATCGTCGGCACCCTTGTCGAAGTCGGCAGGGGAAGGATCTCCCCTGAGACCGTTGAGCGTATCATTGAATCACGTGACAGAAGAAAGGCAGGACCTACCGCCCCTTCAAACGGCCTTTTCCTCGAAAATATTACTTATTAAACAAATCATTCAAGTCATCGAACATCTTCAGTTTCTCATGGCCGTATTTCTGAATGCTCAGCCTGACCTCTTCTATGGGTTTTTCAGCATCGAGAGAGACGATTTTTTTGGAGAAAAATTTATCCGCAAAACATATAATCTTTTCCTCGATAGAGACAGGCAGCATATCTCTTGAAGGAAGCGGCAGGCATTGCTGTTCAATATCACTTATGCTCAATCCCATCCCGACATGTCTTTCACATACAAGTGCATGCAGCGGCAATCCCTCCTTTTCAAGGAGATTTCTGCCCAGATATCCATGGCATATATATTCCTCTTCTCCGAAACAGCCTATGCCGGGCTCATCCGTCAGAAAAATCCCGATATCATGAAGCATAGCAGCCTCTTCAATAAATGATATGTCAGGATCAAGATGCGTCAGTCTTTTTGCAATTTCTACTGATTTCTTCATGACCATCAGGCTGTGCTCAACAAGTATATTGTATGACAGAGTGTCATGAGTGTAATATTTGTTTATAATCTTAAATGGATCCATAATTCAAGCAGTTTTGGAATAAAAGTCAAACCTTACAAAAACAAGGACCAGAAACGGATAATTTTAACATTTTTTACGAGGGCATAGTAATTTCTTCTAAAAACATGACTAAAAAGCTGCTATAATTCTTGAGTTCTGATAAACAAAAAACCAGAGGCAGCTTATGAAATCCATTCTTCAGACAGGCGTTTGAATGATCAGGTCGCTCAGGATATTATCCCTCGTTATAGGGCTTGCGATTATTTTCATATGGCAGGTTGGCTCTAAATCGGCACCTGAAAACGGCCTTGAAAAGATCAGGGAAAGGGGATATCTTCTGTGGGGTTCAGATGCCGAAGGCGGCGCTCCGTATGTTTTCCCTGACCCAAAGGACCCGGCAAAACTGATCGGGTTTGAGGTTGACATCGCAGATGCAATTGCTCGTGAATTAGGCGTCAAGGCAAGGCAGGCACAGAATGCATGGGACAGTCTTGTCCCTGCACTCGAAAGGGGGGATTTCGACATAGCAATGAACGGAATAGAGATAACCCCTCAGAGGAAGGAAAGGGTTTTGTTTGCCCGTCCATATTATGTTTATACTGAACAGTTAGTTGTAAGAAAAAATGAAACCCGCATCAAGGATGTCAATGACCTTAAAGGCAGAAGGGTCGGCACCCTCTCAGGCACTGTTGCCCAGGACATTCTTACTTCAATCGGAGGTGTTGATATTAAGGTATATCCAGGCCAGGTTGAGCCTTATGAAGACCTGGCCATAGGAAGGATTGACGCCGTGCTCCTTGACCTCCCGATTGCAGCTTATTACGCAAAACCTAATCCCAAACTGAAGTATGCAGGCCCTCCTGAGGGCGAAGGGTTTTACGGGATAGCCATAAGAAAAGGGGATGACGAACTCAAGGGGAAAATAGATGAAATTATTGATAAGCTCTTAAGAACAGGAGAACTAAAGAAGATATACGAAAAGTGGGATATGTGGAATGAGTCCCAGAAAAAACTATTCCAGGATGCTGGGGAGCCGGTTGGTTATGTAGGCATCGAGGAAAGCAAAAAGGCGCCTCTGCATAGTTTCCTTCCTTCACTATTAAAAGGCGCCGGCGTAACGGTCGTGGTTTCTGTCGTATCCATGTCAATAGCGATTTCTCTTGGCCTAATCCTGACAATAGTGAGGCTTTATGGAAGAGTTCCTTTCAGCTCAATGGCAACTGCTTATATAGAATTTTTCAGGGGGACCCCTCTTCTTATTCAGCTGTATATATTTTATTATGGCCTTCCGAATATAGGCATTACTTTCAATCCGCTTACAGCTGCATTTATAGGGCTCGGGATGAATTACGCTGCTTACGAGGCAGAGCTTTACAGGGCCGGGATTATGGCTGTGCCTAAAGGCCAGATGGAAGCCGCTCTCTCCCTCGGCATGACAAGGCATCTCGCTTTAAGGAGGGTGATATTGCCACAGGCGCTGAGGATAGCGATACCCGGAGTTACCAATGATTTTATAGCGCTTTTCAAGGACTCGTCGCTTGTCTCGATCATTGCTATGGTCGAACTCACAAAGACATACAGTATCCTTGCAGCAACGACACTGAGGTTCTTTGAACTCGGTCTGATCGTGGCATTCCTGTATTTTGCCATGAGCTATCCTTTATCATTGCTCGCCCGTAGACTTGAAGAACGTATAAAGGGATTCAAATAATGATAACCGTCAAGGATCTCCACAAAGCTTATGACGAGGTCTTCCTGTTTAAGGGTATTAACCTTTCCATAGCAAAAGGAGAGGTGGTAGTACTTATTGGTCCGTCCGGAAGCGGTAAAAGCACTTTTTTAAGGTGTATAAACGGACTTGAAACATTTCAGAAGGGTGAAATTATCGTTGACGGAATAGAGCTTCATTCCATAAACCGTCTGAGGCATTCAAAGAAGGATGAGATCAGAAAAGTCAGATTAAAAGCAGGGATGGTATTCCAGCAATTCAATCTTTTCCCCCATATGACGGTCATAGAGAACATTGTCGAATCACCCATGAGAGTGCTCGGTATGGCTAAACATGAAGCTGAGGAAAAAGCTGTTACACTGCTTAAGAGGATTAATCTCGAAAAAAAGGTGAACAGCTACCCTTCTTCTCTTTCCGGTGGTGAACAGCAGCGTGTTGCAATTCTGAGGGCGCTCGCGATGAAACCAGCGGTCATGCTTTTTGATGAACCGACCTCTTCACTTGATCCTGAAATGGTGGGAGAGGTGCTTTCTGTAATAAGGGGGCTTGTTGAAGAGGGGATGACCACCTTAATCGCTACACATGAAATGAATTTCGCAAGAGAAGTAGCAGACAGGATTGTAGTATTTGATCATGGTGATATCGTTGAAATCGATTCGCCGGAGCGGATTTTCACAAGCCCGAAGACAGAGAGGACGAGGAGCTTTTTAAGCCGCATACTGAATAGATAATTTGTTACACTTCATAACCTGCATAGAACTTGAATAATTCAAAAAATTGTGTCTAACCCATATTATTATTCACAAGCTGAAAATAATTTTCCGGCACATCCCAAAAACTTTTCGTATACGACGGCTTTCGAGTGATCCATAGGATTCGTTAATGCCTGCCTGTGCGTTGCCTGCTTGCGCGCTGCGCGCAGGCAAGCACGCAGACAGGTACGCTATGAAAAAAGAAGGAATCGCAAACCCATATAGACGAAAAGATCTTTTCGCCATACCGGAAAATTTATAGTGTGGATTAGTCATGCAGGACATTGTATTTTTACTCATTCCCGTCCGGACAGATCTGGACCCCGAATAAGTAAAAAGCATGCCATCATATAAAATAACTTGACAAGAACTGACTAAGGCTTTATTATAAGAGCTATGAAGGAGGAGGGATGGCTCCACAAGTTAAAGACTATTATGAAATACTCGGAGTAGATAAAAAGGCTTCGCAGGATGAGATTAAAAAAGCCTACAGGAAACTTGCGCGGAAATATCATCCTGATCTTAATCCAGGCGACAAAAACGCCGAGCAGAAATTCAAGGACATTAATGAGGCCTATGAAGTCCTGAAGGATGAGAAAAAAAGGGCTGAATATGACCAATTTGGAAGATCTCCATTTGGTGAAGGCGGCCCCGGTTTCGATTTCAGGACATACACTTCCGGTGACAGGTTCGATTTTGGCGGATTTGGAGATATTTTCTCTGATTTATTTGGAGCTGGAACCGGATATGAAAAGGCAGATTTAAAGGGGCCGGACCTAATAATGGGGCTTGAACTCACACTCGAAGAGGCCTTTTCCGGGGTAACGAAACCGATAACATTCACAAGAGAGGTTTCCTGCAAGGATTGTAAGGGAACAGGAGGCGAAGGATATCAGCAATGCGATAAATGCAGAGGGACAGGGAAGATCTCTACGTCAAAAGGTTTTTTTAGAATGTCTCAGTACTGTAATGCGTGCGGAGGTACGGGGAAAAAGATTACCAAAATATGCAAACTGTGCGGCGGCCAGGGCAAGACCTTCCATACAGAGACAATTAAGGTCAGAATACCAGCGGGAGCGGATACCGGATCAAGGGTAAGGGTAAGAGGAATGGGAGGCGCTGGACAGGGAAGCGGCCCTGCAGGCGACCTCCAGATAGAGATAACCGTAAAGCCGCATCCTGTATTTACAAGAAAAGAAGATGACCTGTATATCGATCTTCCCGTAACCTTTGGCGAGGTTGCGCTCGGTTCAAAGATAGAGGTGCCCACGATTGACGGGGTTGCAGCCATGACCATTCCCCCGGGGACCCAGGGAGGGCAGAAATTCAAACTTTCCGGAAAAGGATTTCCTTCTTCAAAGACAGGCCGAAGAGGCAACCAGTACGTCAATATAAAAATCGCTGTCCCTAAGAATATAACTGACAAGGACAGGGAAGCCATCAATGAAATCGAGACCCTTTACAAAGAATCACCGAGAAAGGGCATGGTGAGATGACAATGAACAAGAGAGATAAAGATCAGCCGTTATATCTGATAAGCGTTGTCTGCGACATACTTCATGTTCACCCCCAGACACTCAGGTTATATGAGAAAGAAGGGCTGATCAGTCCTCACAGGATAAACAAGCAGAGGCTTTATTCTGACAGCGATGTTGAAAGGCTGAATCTTATCCTGCAGCTTACAAAGGAGCTCGGGGTGAACAAGGCCGGGGTTGATATTATATTGCGCATGCGCCGGAGAATGGATGCGATGCACAGGGAAATGGAAGAGATGATGGATTTTCTTGAAGAAGATATAAGAACTGAATTCATGGAAAGGCTGAGAAAGGTTTTCACTGAAGAGTGAGCAAAAAGCAAGGAGGATCCTTTGGATAAATTTACTATAAAGAGCCAGGAGGCGATACAGAATGCTCAGAGGCTTGCCGAGAGGAAGGGACAGCAGCAGGTGGATGTTGAACATCTCTTCCGGGTATTACTTGATGATGACGGAGGTGTTGCTGCTCAGATACTAAAGAGGATAGGCATAAATATCAGTCTCCTGCAAAAAGATGTTGAGGAAGTGATTGACAGGCTTCCCAAGGTTGTCGGAGCAACTCCTTTAGGGCAGATATATATATCACCCAGGTTAAAGGAAGTTTTTGAGAGGGCATTGAAAGAGTCCGAGCACCTTAAGGATGAATATGTCAGCGTTGAACACCTTCTTCTGTCAGTGCTTTCGACAGGCGGGCCTTCTGCTGACCTGTTGAAAAAATATGGAGCTGATGCAGACAAACTGCTTGCTGCGATGAGGGAAATAAGAGGTTCACAGAGAGTTACTGACCCTAACCCGGAAGATAAGTATCAGGCGCTGAAGAAATTCAGCAAAGACCTTACCGAGCTTGCGGCAAAAGGGAAGCTCGATCCTGTAATCGGAAGAGATGAAGAGATACGGAGGATAATTCAGGTGCTTTCCAGAAGGACCAAGAACAATCCTGTATTGATCGGGGATCCCGGTGTAGGCAAAACAGCAATTGCAGAAGGGCTTGCACAGAGGATAGTTGCAGGCGATGTCCCTGAAACCCTTAAAGATAAAAAGGTCGTTTCTCTTGACATGGGCGCTTTGATTGCAGGCTCAAAATTCAGGGGAGAGTTCGAAGACAGGTTAAAAGCGGTTTTAAAGGAGATAGAAGAAGCCGAGGGCAGAGTCATTCTTTTTATTGATGAATTGCATACCCTTGTCGGCGCCGGTGCGGCCGAGGGAGCGATAGACGCATCAAACATGCTCAAACCTGCGCTTGCGAGAGGCGATTTAAGATGTGTCGGTGCGACAACCATCGGGGAATACAGAAAACACATAGAGAAAGACCCTGCGCTTGAGCGGAGGTTTCAGCCGGTCCTGATAAAAGAGCCTACAGTTGAAGATACCGTCTCGATATTGAGGGGGCTGAAAGAGAAATATGAAGTCCACCACGGCGTCAAGATCAAAGATGCCGCGCTGATATCCGCTGCGGTTCTGTCGCACAGATACATAACAGACAGGTTTTTACCTGACAAGGCTATAGACCTCATAGATGAAGCGGCATCAAAGCTCAGGATGGAGATCGACAGCATGCCTGTCGATCTTGATGAGATAGAACGGAAACTCAGACAGCATGAGATAGAAAAGCAGGCTGTGATGAAGGAAGATTCCAGAGAGGCGCGGGAAAAACTCGAGAAGATAAAAAAGGAGATGGCTGAATTACAGGTAAGAAGAGACGAATTAAGGGCGCAGTGGATGAGCGAGAAAGAGATAATCACAAAGATCCGTGATTACAAGGAGCAGATAGAGAAGACAAAAGTAGGATCGGAAAAAGCTGAACGCGAGGGCGATCTCACAAAAGCCGCAGAGCTGAGATATGGCAAGCTCCTTGAACTTCAAAAGGCGCTTGAGGCAGAGAACGCCAAACTGATTGAAGCGCAAAGCCGCAGAAAGATGCTGAAGGAAGAAGTTGACGAGGAAGATATCGCAGAAGTCGTGTCAAAATGGACGGGAATTCCGGTCTCCAAAATGCTTGAAGGCGAAGTCAAGAAATTACTTCATATGGATGAAAGGTTAAGGATGAGGGTCGTAGGTCAGGATGAGGCGATAGAGGCTGTATCTAATGCGGTGAGAAGGGCAAGGGCCGGCATCCAGGACCCTAATCGCCCCATAGGCTCATTTATCTTTTTAGGCCCTACAGGAGTAGGAAAGACCGAACTTGCAAGGGCGCTTGCAGAGTTTTTGTTTGATGATGAAAGCGCCATGATAAGGATTGACATGTCGGAATATCAGGAACGCCACACGGTCTCGAGGCTCATAGGTGCGCCTCCAGGATATGTAGGCTATGAAGAGGGCGGGCAGTTGACGGAGGCTGTGAGAAGAAAGCCTTATGCAGTCGTCCTGTTTGATGAAGTGGAAAAGGCGCATCCGGAAGTCTTCAATCTCCTTCTTCAGCTGCTTGATGACGGAAGGCTTACTGACAGCCATGGCAAGACCGTGGATTTCAGAAATACGGTCGTTATCATGACATCCAATATCGGGAGCACTCACATACAGGAGATGCTGACAGAAAAGGAAAAGAGGCCTTCTGCCTACTGGGTTGATACAAATAATTTGGAATTTAAAGAAAAGGTGATGGAAGACCTCAAGGGATTCTTCAGGCCAGAGTTTTTGAACAGGGTGGATGAAATAATCATATTCAATCCTCTGACAAAAGGGCTTCTTAAGATGATTGTAGAGATTCAGCTGGAAAGGATGAAGAAATATATAAAAGAGAAAAGTATAGATATACGGTTGACAGACAGCGCAAAGGAATATTTTGCAGAGGTCGGGTTTGATCCGATCTACGGGGCGCGGCCGTTGAAGAGGATTCTGCAGAAAATGATACTTAATGAATTAGCCCGTAAAATCCTCGACGGCACCTTCAATGAAGGCGATACAGTTGAAGTTGATTATATCGGAGGCAAGATAGTCTTCAGCAGGGTGGTTGCTGCTGAAGTGACCCCCTGAGCCGGGGGGATTGATAAAACCTAACCGGTTTACCGCAGGTTAGGTCGAAGGAGGTGTTGCAGAATCAGATTGTGCAAAGCCTGTCTTTGACAGGCTGAATAAGAAAAGGAGGTTTGGAAATGGCCATTGTTAGATGGACCCCGTTAAGGGAACTTGAAGACATGAGAAATAATCTGGATAAGCTTTTCGGAGATCTTATCGAGCCTGTAACAAAAAAACGCTTTGCGTCCAGACACCTTGAACCTGAAACAATTATCCCTGACGTCGACATGTTCGAGAGAAAAGGCGATATTGTGGTCAAGGCCGATCTTCCCGGAGTGGAGAAGGAAAATATTGACCTCTCGATTACAAAAGAGGCTTTGACTATAAAGGGTGAAGTAAAAAGGGATGAAGAGGTTAAAAAGGAAGACTACTATGCTATCGAAAGAAGCTATGGAAGATTCTTAAGGACAATACAGCTGCCGGTGGAAGTTGACAGTTCAAAGGCGAAGGCATCGTATAAGAACGGAGTGCTCGAAGTAATTCTTCCGAAAAAAGAAGAGGCCAAACCACACGAAATCAAGGTGGATGTAAACTAATCCGGATTAAAACGGCAGGGGTTATACGCCCCTGCCTTCTTATAGTCTTCAATTGATTTAAAACTATAAAACAGACTTCAAAATTGTGAGGTGTAAGTAAAAGATGACAGTACAGAGGCTTGAATTCAGGACAGAGGTGAAGCAGATACTCGATCTGATGATCCATTCGTTATATTCGCACAAAGAGGTATTTCTAAGGGAACTCATATCCAACGCATCAGATGCGATTGACAAGGCAAGGTACGAATCACTCACAAACAAGGACATCATTGAGGACGAGAGTGAGTGGAAAATAAGAATAAAGGCGGATAAAGATGCAGGGACCCTGACATTGACAGACAACGGAATAGGTATGAAAAAAGATGAGATAATCGAAGCGCTCGGCACGATAGCGCATTCCGGAACACAGGAATTCCTGAAGGCCCTGAAGAGCAAGGAGATCAAAGACAATCCGGAATTGATAGGTCAGTTCGGGGTCGGTTTCTATTCCTCATTCATGGTTGCAGACAAGGTTACCGTTATCTCCAGAAGGGCAGGTGAAATGGGGACGGGTGTTAAATGGGAATCGACTGCTGAAGGTTCTTTTACTCTGGAGGATGTTGAGAAGCCTGCCAGGGGCACAGACGTGATTCTCCAGCTCAAGGAGGAAGGGAAGAAATACCTCGATGAGCGGGAGATACGGAAGATAGTCAGAAAGTATTCCGACTATATTGAGCATCCTGTAGTGATGGAGGTTGAGAGAGAAAAAGAAAGCGAACTCGAAAAAGGCAAGAAGTGCAGGGTGAAAGAGGATGACATATTGAATTCAATGAAGGCAATCTGGCTGAAAGACAAGTCAGATGTGCCCGTTGAAGAATACAACGAATTTTATAAACACATTTCCCATGACTTTTCAGAACCTCTCAAGACAATTCACATGAAGGCAGAGGGCACCTCGGAGTTTACAGCTCTCCTCTATATCCCGTCACACGCACCCTTTGATATCTTCTATAAAGACTATAAGATAGGACCGACACTTTACGTAAAGAGAGTTCAGATAATGCCGAATTGTGAGGAGCTTATCCCTTTATACCTTAGGTTTGTGAAAGGGGTCGTTGACTCTTCAGACCTGCCCCTCAATGTATCGAGAGAGATACTGCAGAACAACCGGCAGGTTGAGATAATAAGGAAGAATATAACCAAAAAGATTCTCGATACACTGGGCGAAATGAAAAAGAACGACTATGACAACTACCTTAACTTCTATAAAGAATTCGGCAGAGTCCTGAAAGAAGGCATTCATTTCGACTTTTCACGGAGAGAGGCGATTGCAGATCTCCTGCTTTTTGAGTCAACAAAGAAAGATGAAGGGAAATATACTGCACTGCAGGAATACATAGACAATATGAAACCAGGGCAGGAAGAGATTTACTATATCACCGGATTATCACGCAGTGAGGCAATCAAGTCTCCTTATCTTGAAGCGTTCAAAGACAAAGATTACGAAGTACTTATTATGACAGACGATATAGATGATATCATTATGGGCAGTCTTGCCGAATATAAAGAGAAGAAACTCAAATCAGTTATCAGGGGCGACATCAACCTTGACAAAAAAGAGGAGACCGAGAAAAAGAAGACGGAAAAGAAGTACGAAAAACTCCTCTCGCTTATCAAAGATAAACTCCGGGATGATATAAAAGACGTCAGGCTTTCCGGGAGGCTCAGGGATTCAGCAGTCTGTCTCGTGGCAGATGAGGGGGGATTGGATCCGCATATGGAGAAATTGATGAAGGCAATGGGACAGGATATCCCGCCAAACAAGAGAATTCTTGAAATCAATCCGGGGCATCCGGTTTTCGAGGCTATGAACACATTATTCGAAAAAGACGGGAAAAGTCCGTTGATCGAGGAATATATAAGCCTTCTTTACGACCAGGCGCTTCTGCTTGAGGGCTCGAAACCGAAAGACCCCTCTTCATTCGCCAGGGCTGTATCAAAGATGATGGTAGAAAATGCAAAGCAGATCCAGCGGTGATTTATTAGTGAATCTCCCGATGATTTGAAACCGCATATGAAATAATGGAAAAAGGATAATCCCTGATGCTCTTTAAAGAAATGCCTTTTATCTCGGTTTCCTGAATTTCTGTGCCTTCAACCTTTTTTTCCGCGCCTCGAGACGCTTGCGTTTTTCTTTTACCGAAGGCTTTTCATAATAACTTCTCGTTTTTATCTCTTTGAAAAGACCATCGGTCTGGATTTTGCGTTTAAGAAGTTTAATGGCTTTTTCCAGATCATGGTCGATTACTTTAATCTCTATAATAACTTATCTCCTTCCCTTGCCATAACCGGGACCCGATGATTTACCCCTGCCAAAACCGCCGGTTGCCCTGCCTCTTCCGCCTCCGAACCCCCGCCTTTCCCTGGGTTGCTGGGGCCTTGCCTCAGATACAATAAGAGTACGCTCCATGAATGCAGAGCCATTCAGCTTTTCTATTGCTGTTTGTGCATCTGACTCGGATGCCATCTCAACAAAGCCAAACCCCTTGGATCTGCCGGTGTGTGCATCGGTTATGATTCTCACAGATATAACCTCCCCAATGGTAGAGAATAGATCCCGGAGTGATTCTTCTGATGCGTCAAATGGTATGCTTCCTACGTACAGTTTGTTTCCCATGATTTACCTCTCTTGATAAAATGAAAAAGCCTCAAAGTCCTTAAAGCTTTGAGGCTCCTCTAACTTTAAAGTTGTCTTATTATACCACAATCAAGATTTTTAAATCGGCAATAAAAAAAGTTGACAAACACCTGAGAAGGTAGTATAAATAAATTAGAGAGTGAGTCTGCCGAAAGTGGTGGTCTTGCACCTCTTGAATTCAGCGCAAAAGTTGTAAAGTCGTAGGATGTAAGGTTGTAAGATGTAAAAAGTCTTAAGCTGTATATCTCAAGATGTAAAAACTGCTGAAGAGAGAGGGAGCAAGCACCACTTTTTTTATTTAACAACTTTTGCCCGCGATTTTTTCAATGAAACTTATTCAGCAAACCGCAGGAGATCCGGGAAATGGGTCGTTGTGCCCGGATATTCTAATTGATTGTCTGTTTTTTAGGCATAAATGGCTAATAATGAGGCAACAGATACAAGCCGAGGATCAAAATGTCCTTTTTTATCAAATGGTTCCGCCGGGCATATTTATTGAATCAAATAATTGCATGAGAATAGCAGGTTCACATGATTAAACAACTCAAATATTAAGAGAGAGGAGGTAAATCATGAAAAAAGGGATAACGCAAAGAGAAGCAAAGGATGTTTACCATGCACAGCTGATTGCTCAGGGGATGGAAAACGCCGGGGCCGATGTTTTTTCGATTGTATCAGATACGCTTGTGTACCAGGTATTCTGCAGGCATAATAAGACATTGAGCGCAGACAAGATTGATAAAGAGATAGAAAAAACATGCAGCACAAGCAGTTATTGCATATGATTATTTTTGGGCGGATATGGTTGCAAGGGGCAATTGATTGTGATATCGTAAATACAAAATATTCGGGCGAAAAGCATTTAATTTAATAGATTTCCGGCACATGAAATAATCTGATATGGCTGATTCAACAGCATTATTATCATTACTGATCGGTCTGGAGTTAGTCCTCGGCATTGACAATATTCTTGTCATTTCAATATTTGTAGGCAGGCTTCCAGAATCACAAAGAAACAGGGCAAGGGTGATCGGATTGGTGGCTGCCTTGGCTGCAAGAATCCTGATGCTCTTCATCCTGCTGATGCTTTCCGGGCTGACTGATAATATAATATTGCATTTTTCAGTGCGGGATATCATACTTCTTGCTGGTGGGCTTTTTCTCTTATGGAAGGCTGTAAGAGAAATTCATCACACCATAGAATTGAAAGAGGAGCAGCATCCCGCGGTCGATGCCGGACAGAGAAGATTCCTTGCCGTCATTTCCCAGATTGTCATGCTGGACATTGTATTTTCGATTGATTCGGTTATAACCGCCATTGGCCTGACTGATAAAATCTGGATAATCATAAGTTCGGTTATAATATCCTTTGTAACAATTCTTTTTTTCGCCAAACCCATAGGGGAGTTCATCTTAGAACGGCCGACCCTGAAGATTCTGGCGCTTTCATTCCTTATTACCATCGGTGTTACAATTTTTATGGAAGGGATGCACAAACATGTCCCTAAGGCATATATATACCTGCCGATGGGCTTTGCACTTTTTGTAGAAATCCTGCAGCTGCGTTATGAGTACAACAAGAAAAAAAGGGTTATGAATACCCTGCAATAGCCTGTCGGGTCTGTTGTCAATCCTGGTGATGGATATTGCCTGCAGGATAATTTGTTAGAATAGATTTTTTCATGTGGCAGCGATTATCATTTCGTATAGATTCTTACGTGAGGCAACAGGGAGGGTCTTTCCCTAGAGAGGGAAAATGCTTATAGCTGTTCACGGCGGGGCAGGCAACAGAAAGCCTACCCGCAAAGCCTTGGAGAAAATTTCCGATTCCTTAACAGAGGGCTATTCAAAGCTCTCAGGAGGCGGCACAGCGCTTGATGCTGTGGTATCGTCAATAAAGTTACTTGAAGACTCCGGTATCTTTAATGCGGGCTCAGGCGCCAATATCCAGCTTGACGGCATCAGAAGGCTTGACTCCTCTATAATGGAAGGGGAATTCCTCAGCGCCGGTTCTGTTATCGGTATTGAAGGTATAAGAAATCCTATTGAAGCAGCAAGGGCGGTCATGGAATGTCCGCACGTGATGATGACAGATATAGGCGCAAGAAAGATCGCAGAGGCGCATAAACTTTTGCCTCTGCCTGGACCTGACAGGGCATCACTGGACAGATTAAAAAGGCTGCTCAAGGAAGAGAAGATAATCTCATCGATGTATAAGAAATACTTTTCGACAGTGGGAGCCGTTGCCATAGATATAAAAGGCAATATTGCCGCAGGCGCATCGACCGGCGGCATAACAGCTATGCTCCCTGGAAGGGTCGGAGACACCCCGATCATAGGAGCCGGCGTATATGCTGAAAATCCTCTGGGAGCCGTATCATGCACGGGCATCGGAGAATTCATAATAAGGCTTTCTCTTGCAAAAGAGATCGTAATGAATCTGAAAAGGTTATCCCCGTCAAAAGCAGCCGATCATTCGTTAAAAAGGATCATCGGGTTGGACGGCCATGCAGGGGTTATCGTCCTGAATTCAAAAGGCAGGCTGGCGATAACCCATACAACCAGATACATGGCCTCAGGTTATGCCGATAAAAAGGGGATTGTTGTAAAAGAAAAATTCAATAGACTGCAGATAAAATAACGGAATAACACCGAAGGGGTGGAGAAAATCAGGGTCTCATATTTTTACTGCCGTTTAAATGTTCCGCTTCTGCCGCATGTTTTATTACGAGAAAATTAAATAAGCAAATGAATTTTGGATGTCCAATGTCAAGGGCCTATTTGCATATTTTGTTTATTATTGAGTTTTGGGGACTATAGCCTTGATTGCGCACTATTCTTTCGATAATTTTTTGAGATTGAATTCTTTGAGGTTAGCGACCAATTCTTCTTCTGAAAGAGCACCGATTTTTACAAGTGCTTCACCAAAGAGAATATAGTCATCACTCTGCTTCTTCAGTAGCTCATCCACCTGCTTTTCCGTCAGAAAGCCCATCTCGATAGCTATCTCTCCAAATTTTTGGAGAGTTTCTTCTTGCAATACGAGTATTTTTTCCCCTGTCTTCAACTGAAAGCCATCCCATCTCGATCGCTAACTGGCCGATTTTGCGGTTGTGTCTTTTCTGAAGCAATCTGGCTTCAACCACATCATTTAAGGTTATTAAACCTTTTTTCCTAAGATACTGACCAAATAAGTATCTTTTTTCAGATAGCATTATCTTATTTATCTAAGTAATTTGGGTTTAATTTCAATATACTGTTTAATAGCAATATTACACACTGCAATATTCAGTTTGTCAATTTTCTCCACAATCGCAGTATCTCCCCTGTATATGAGGAATGCAGGGATGGTTCATTCTTATTCCTTTTGTAGCTACTGCAAAAGAGGGACAATTTTTTCTAATTCTTTAACGAGTGGAGGCAGGTCGTTGATAACCGTATCCCACAGGATGTCTAAATCGACTTCAAAATAGACGTGTATAAGATGATTTCGCATATAAATCATATCCAGCCAAGGTATAGTCTTATATTTATTTTTAGTTTCTTCTGAGATTTTTCCTGCCGCTTCGCCGATAATCTCTATTTCCTTAACAAGAGATAACACCAGCATACGATTGCCATTCAGATCAACTCTTGTTTTCCCTGATGCAAATGATAACGCTTCTGTGGCAGCATCAAGGATATGGCGCAAACGAATCAGGTCATCCTTCGGCATATTGCACCTCTGCTTCGGAGAGAACCTTATCCCTGAAATATTTACTCAATTCTTGTTTTGTTCTTAAATCCACTTTTTTGCCTATAATTTCTGAAAGTTCGCGTTCCATACGAGCAAGCTTGAATAAACCTGGTATATGGGCAGGATTAAATTCAACAAGCAGATCAATATCGCTGTCCGGCCTGAAATCGCCATGAAGAACAGAGCCAAAGAGTGATAACTTGCGGATATGATTCCTTCTACAAAACTCGGCTATTTTTTCTTTTGGTATTTCTATACCAGCCTTGCCCATATTCCACCTCCTTAAGTCGCCTGCTTAAAGTTTACCCTTTTCCCCTCCACAATCTCAATCTCCTTGCCTTCTGGCTGAGGGATGATGAGGCAGTTTTTTATACTTGTGTTCCTTGCTTGATATGGCAATCAATTCTATTTTTTCTGCAAAACTTAATTACTGTTAAAGCGAGACTGTTATAGAATTCCTTGGGAAATTTGAATTCAGATGATTTGACGTTATAGTTCAGCCTGCCAAAGACGATTTTATCAACAAAAGATACCGTTTCTAATATTTCCATTAAATCCTGCTTGATTATATTAGGCGTCGGATAGGGCTCCATGCTCACCCATGTTTTAAATCCTTTTTTATACAGATATTTGAGAGCATCAATCCTGTCTTTGAACTTTGCCGAATTCGGCTCGAAATCTTTTCTGAATGTTTCGCTTAAAGATACCAGTGTAATGCCGTACTCATTCGGATTGCTAAATCCATTTCTGTTGCAAGCTCGCTTGGGAAGATACCTTTTGTTACTAAGACGGTCATAAGTAAGGATACATAATTTTTTATAAAGCAGCATATCGGACATTGGGTTCGTGAAAAAATGCACAAATCTTTTTAGGATTTTGTTGCAATGACCTCAAATGGCCGCG
>JBFMDL010000046.1:0-24617 GCA_040753635.1 Nitrospirota bacterium
CCCTTATCCGGGAATATGGGTCTGTCGATTCTTATCAAATGTTTTTACAACTATTAATGTAAATATAACACTTCACTTTTAACGCTTCGATGTCGGCTTAGTCTGCTGGTAAGATTTCGAGTTTCGTTCCACAGATTCGTATGGGGCATGCCTGTTGCCTCAAAATAATATTTTATGATAAGATTTTATATCTCCATTTGGTATTCCTCAAAATAATTTTATGTCAAGAAAATTTGCAATAGGCATTGATGTCGGAGGTACGAACTTCAGGGTGGCTGTTGTCTCTGAAGAGGGGGAGATTGCGAGAAAAATCAAGCGGCCTGCTTCCGGACAGGTAATTGATGAAATTATAGTTGCCATAGATGAGTTCTGGCGCAGCGATATTGCAGGCATAGGATTAGGGATTGCAGGAGTGATAGACAGAAGGGAGGGCAGGGTCCATGTCTCTCCGAATCTTCACTCGATTGAAGGCATCGACATAGTTAAAACGATCAGGAAAAGATTCGATGTCCCGGTGTATATAGAAAATGATGCTAATGTCGCAGCTCTCGGTGAAAAAATCGGGGGCGCGGGAAAGGGCTTCGAAAATTTTGTGCTGCTTACCCTTGGCACAGGCATAGGAGGAGGGATAGTTTATAAAGGCGGACTGCTTAATATATCGGCTGAGATAGGGCATATGAGTATAAATGCAGACGCTGAAAAATGCACCTGCGGAAACATCGGCTGCCTTGAGAACTATGCATCCGCAAGGGGAATGATAGCAAAGGCGGTAGCAATGCTCGAAAAAGGAACGGAAAGCCTTCTAAAGGAATGCTGCAAGGGCAGCTTTTACAAACTGACACCGGAAGACATATATAAAGCTGCGCTTGACGGAGATATATTGTCAAGGGAGATTTTAAGGGATGCCGGACGGTATCTTGGTGTCGGCCTGGCAAATATTATCAATATACTCAGCCCTGAGGCTGTAATATTGACAGGCGGGCTTATAGGGGCCTGGAATATATATGTTCAGGAGGCGATAAAAGAGGCGTCAAGGAGGGCATTTAAAGATCTTTTTGATTCGGTTAAGATCATTCCGTCTTCGCTCGGAGATGAGGCAGGTATAATCGGAGCTGCATGTCTTGTCTTCAACGAGTTGTCAAAAGGTATTCGCACTATATCATAAATGTCAAAAAACATACGTAATTTTTCCATAATAGCTCATATCGATCACGGTAAATCAACGCTTGCCGACAGGCTTCTTGAACATACCGGTGCGTTGAGCGAACGCGAGATGTCCGAGCAGGTGCTGGATTCAATGGACCTTGAGAGGGAAAGGGGCATCACAATAAAAGCCCATGCGGTAAGGCTTTTATATAACGCTGACGACGGCAACAACTATATACTTAACCTGATTGATACGCCCGGCCATGTTGATTTTTCATATGAGGTTTCAAGGAGTCTCGCTTCGTGTGAAGGTGCGCTTCTTGTCGTTGACGCAACTCAGGGGGTTGAGGCCCAGACACTTGCAAATGCATATCTTGCTGTAGAGCATGACCTTGAAATAATCCCGGTGATAAACAAGATCGATCTGCCCGGAGCAGAACCTGAAAAAACAAAGGAACAGATAGAAGACGCAATAGGCATCGACTGCTCGGATGCCATACTTGCCAGTGCAAAAGAAGGGATAGGTACGAAAGATATCCTGGAGGCCATCATAAAAAAAATTCCGGCCCCCGGAGGAAACAGCAGCAGGCCGCTTAAGGCGCTGATTTTTGATTCCTGGTTTGACAATTATCAGGGTGTTATTGTCCTGGTAAGGGTATTTGACGGAAAAGTAACGGCTGGCGGAAAGATAAGGCTTATGGCGACAGGAAAAGTTTTTGAAGTATCACAGGTCGGGATTTTCACACCCAAAATGGAGTCTGCAGACGGACTGTCCGCGGGTGAAGTCGGCTATATTATTGCGGGCATAAAAAGTGTTACAGAAACAAAAATAGGCGATACGATAACAGATGCAAACGATCCTGCCGCAGAGCCATGTCCCGGCTATAAGGATATAAAACCAATGGTGTTCTGCGGTTTTTATCCGACAGCGTCACACCAGTACGAAAATCTGAGGGATGCGCTTAACAAACTGAGACTCAATGACTCTTCCTTTAATTATGAACCCGAGACATCCCTGGCCCTGGGCTTTGGTTTCAGATGCGGCTTCCTGGGACTCCTGCATATGGAGATTATTCAGGAGAGGCTCGAACGGGAATTCGATCTGTCGCTGCTGAGCACGGCTCCCACAGTTGTTTACAGGGTGACAAAAACAGACGGCAGGGTGTTGTATATCGAAAACCCGGCGCTGCTTCCGGAAAGATATGAAATGATAGAGGAGCCCTTTGTTGTGGCAACGATTTTTGTGCCCGAAAATTTCATAGGCGCTGTTTTGGATTTATGCCAGGAAAAGAGAGGCATTCAGAAGAGTTTCTCATATGTTGGAAGGGACAGGATAAAGATCGAGTATGAATTGCCTCTGAATGAGATACTATGGGATTTTTATGACAGGCTGAAGTCCCTGTCAAAAGGATATGCTTCAATGGACTATGATTTTCTGGGCTACAGGGAATCAGATCTGGCTAAGCTCAATATACTCCTTAACGGAGAGGCGGTTGACGCCCTTTCCTTGATAGTTCATAGAGATAAGGCGTATTATAAGGGGAAGCAGCTCACTGAAAAGCTGCGGGAGATCATCCCCAGGCAGATGTACGAAGTCGTGATACAGGCGGCTATCGGCAATAAGATTATCGCAAGGGAAAGCGTAAGGGCGCTGAGGAAAGACGTGATTGCGAAATGTTATGGCGGTGATATAACCAGGAAGAGAAAGCTGCTCGAAAAACAGAAGGAGGGGAAGAAAAGGATGAAACAGGTGGGGAGAGTTGAACTGCCTCAGGAGGCTTTTCTCGCCGTCCTGAAACTGAAATGACAAAACGTAAAAAGAAGTCTGCCATAAGGGAAACCATTGAGGCTGTAATAGTCGCATTTCTGATTGCGCTTGTAATAAGGACTTTCGTAATTCAGGCGTTCAAGATACCTTCGGGTTCAATGATTCCTACACTCCAGATAGGGGACCATATTCTGGTAAACAAGTTTTTGCTGGGCACACCTGTTGACATACCATTTACAAATATTAACCTTTTCAGGATGCCGGGACTGAGAAAAGCGCAGAGAGGTGATATAATAGTATTCAAGTATCCCGAAGATCCTAAAAGAGATTTTATAAAAAGAATAATAGGCGTCGGGGGCGATGTTGTTGAATCGCGGGATAAGACCGTTTTTGTTAACGGCCGGAAACTTGTTGAGCCGTATGCCCAGCATGTCGACGACGAGACAAAGCCCGCTTTCCAGGACCGGAGGGATAATTTCGGTCCGATTGTTGTGCCGGATGGCGAAGTTTTTGTTATGGGGGATAACAGGGACCAGAGCTATGACAGCAGGTTCTGGGGGTTTGTTGATGTTTCTGAGATAAAAGGCAAGGCGATCATTATATACTGGTCATGGGACGGCAAGGAAACGTGGGTCCGTTTTAACAGGATAGGGAGGCTTGTAAAATGATATGCAGAATCGGCAATCAGGGTTTTATTAAAGGGTTTTTTTCTTTACTGATAATTGTCGCGGTATTTTTTGTCGGCATATCCTTTGCAAAGCCTTATTACCGTTATTATACTCTCGGCTCTCATACCAGAGATCTGCTGAAAACAGAGATAGGCAATATCAACCAGATAAGGAAAGAAATCATGGAGAATGCCGCAGAGCTAAAAGTCCCTCTCGATGAGAAGAATCTGGAAGTGTTTATTGATCATAAACTGGTGAAGGTTAAGGCGAACTGGTCAGAGACAGTGGATTTCTGGGGCTATTACCAGAAAAAAATTGATTTTGTCATGGAAGAGGAGTACTGATTGTTCACCGGCCTGATTGTCGAAATGGGGGAGATTGCCTCCATAACAAAAAAGAGCAATGGAGCGCGTCTTATTCTAAGGGCTGATAAGGTCGCTTCCGACGCCCGGCCGGGAGACAGCATTTCCATTAACGGGACATGCCTGACAGTTGTCGAGATAAAGGGGAATGAGCTGGCCTTTGATCTTTCTGATGAAACCCTGAATGCGACAAATCTCGGGCAGTCAAGAACCGGAGACAGGGTTAATCTCGAGCCTTCGCTCAGACCCGACTCGAAAATGGGCGGACATTTTGTGACAGGACATATAGACGGGATAGGCAGGATAAAATCAAAATATGCAAGCGGAGATGTATATAAAATCATTATAGGTGCCGATGCAAAAATTGCGGATTTCCTGGTTGAAAAAGGATCTGTTGCTGTTGATGGCATAAGCCTGACAGTTGTTGATGTTCTCAAAGACGGATTCTCCATCGTTATTATCCCGCATACAGCAAAGATGACGACGATAGGATTTAAAGGGCCCGGTGATATCGTTAATATTGAGGTTGATATTTTAGGCAAGTATGTTTCAAAATTTGTCAAAAAACAAAAAGATGAGACTTTTATGCATACCCTTAAGGAAGAGGGATTTGCATAGAAGTACGGCAAGGAGCTGGATTTAAAATGCACAAGAACAAGTTTAACACCATCGATGAGGCGATTGAGGATATAACAAAAGGGAAAATGGTCATTCTTGTTGATGATGAGGACAGGGAAAACGAGGGGGACCTGTGCATGGCTGCTGAAAAAATCACTCCCGAGGCCATTAATTTTATGGCAAAGTTCGGGAGAGGACTTATCTGTCTTTCACTCAGGCCTGAAAGGATCCATGAACTCAAACTGCCGATGATGACCGATGAGAATACCTCTGCTTTTGGAACAGCCTTTACAGTATCAATAGAAGCCAAGAAAGGCGTCACGACCGGAATATCCGCTGCTGACAGGGCAACGACGATCCTCACCGCTATTAACCCGGAGACCAAGGCAGAGGATATAGCAAAGCCGGGGCATGTTTTTCCGCTTAAGGCAAAGCCCGGGGGAGTACTTCAGAGAGCGGGCCAGACAGAGGGCTCTGTAGACATGGCAAGGCTGGCAGGTCTTTATCCCGCAGGTGTTATATGCGAAATCATGAGCGACGACGGGACGATGGCAAGGGTTCCCGAGCTTCTGGAGTTTGCGAAGAGGCACAATTTAAAGATTGTGACGATCAAGGACCTTATCGGTTACAGGATGAGGACCGAGCTGTTTGTACATCGCATTTCGACAACAAAACTGCCGACCGAATACGGGGGGGATTTCACGGCGATAGCATATTCAAACGATGTGGACAGCAATATACATATAGCCCTTGTCAAAGGGGAGATCAACCATGAAGACGATGTGCTTGTCAGGGTGCATTCAGAGTGTCTTACAGGCGACGTGTTCGGCTCAAGAAGATGCGATTGTGGAGAACAGCTCCACAGGGCGATGCAGATTATAAACAAAAAAGGGCAGGGTGTCATCTTATATATGAGACAGGAAGGCCGGGGGATCGGTCTGGTGAACAAGCTGAAGGCGTACGAGCTTCAGGACAAGGGGCTTGACACCGTTGAGGCAAATATCAAGCTCGGGTTCAAACCGGACCTGAGAGACTATGGTATAGGAGCCCAGATACTTGTTGACCTCGGCATCAGAAAAATGCGTTTGATGACAAATAATCCGAAAAAGATCGTAGGACTTGAAGGATACGGGCTGAAGGTCGTTGAGAGAGTCCCTGTAGAAATAAACCCGCATGAGAGGAATCTGGTCTATCTCAAGACCAAGAAAAAGAAACTCGGGCATATTTTAAATAATGTATAAAGAAACTCGGAGGGATATATGAAGGTAATCCAGGGAGAATTACAGGCCAAAGGGCTCAAGTTCGCAATTGTCGTAAGCAGGTTTAATGATTTTATTACAAGCAAACTCCTTGACGGCGCTGTCGATGCGCTGTTGAGACACGGAGCAAAGGAAGAAGACATTGATGTGGTAAAGGTCCCGGGTTCCTTTGAGGTGCCGTTGATAGCAAAAAAAATGGCATCAAAAGGTTCATACAATGCGCTTATCTGCCTGGGCACAGTGATACGCGGCGCAACTCCTCACTTCGAGTATGTCGCCTCTGAAGTATCAAAAGGCATTGCATCCGCCTCTCTGGAGACCGGCGTGCCGATCGCATTCGGGATAATAACATCCGATACGATCGAGCAGGCTGTGGAGAGGGCCGGCACCAAAAGCGGGAACAAGGGCTTTGATGCCGCTATTACTGCTATAGAAATGGCGCAGGTACTGAAAAAGTTATGAAAACAGTAACGGGTGACGGGTTGATCGTAACGAGAAAAAACACAAAGAAATATTTTCATGGACCCGTCACTTGTTACTCGTTGCCTGTCGCTATCTCATGAACCGCCGCAAAGCCAGGGAATACGCACTCCAGATTTTATTCCAGCTTGATTTTACAGGAGGAAAGCCCGGTTCAGGATATTCCGAAAATTTCTGGTCAGGGAAAAAAGAAAATGAAGACCTGAAAAGATTTACCGGAGAAATAGTCAGGGGAACCATAGAGAACCTCAAAGAAATAGACAGCGTAATACAGAAAGCCGCAGAGCACTGGAAGGTCGAGAGGATGGCTGCGGTGGACAGGAATATACTGAGATTTGCAGTATATGAAATACTTTACAGAAAAGACATACCGACTGCTGTAACAATAAACGAGGCTCTGGAGATAGCAAAAAAATATTCATCATCAGAGGCGGCGCCGTTCATAAACGGCCTGCTCGACAGAATTGCCCGGGATATCGGGAAAGCATAGTGGCATATGCTGTTATTTCAGACGTTCATTCCAATCTCGAAGCGATAAGGACTGTATTTGAAGATCTGAAAAGGAAGAAAATAAAAGATGTATTTTCCCTCGGTGATTCGGTCGGATACGGGGCTGAACCCAATGAATGCATAGAACTTCTGAAGACCGAATGCAAAGTAATTCTCGCAGGCAATCATGACTGGGGCGTCTGTGGTTTGACAGATATAGCTTTTTTTAATGAGTACGCAAGGGCGGCAATAGAATGGACCAGGGATGTAATCACTGAAGAGAATATCGCCGAGTTGAGATCTTTTCCGGTTAAATCGGAGCCGAAAGAAAAAAATATAACGCTCGTGCATTCCACCCCTTATCAACCCGAACAATGGCATTATCTATTCAGACTTTCCGATGCGGAGTTTAACTTCAGGCACTTTGATACAGATATCTGTTTCATCGGACACAGCCATCAGCCGGTCATAATTGAAAAGACTCCTTCGGGAGAGCTTGTTGCATACAAAAATACGGCATCCGTCAGGTACGGCAGCAGATATATAATAAATGTCGGCAGCGTTGGACAACCCAGGGACGGGGATCCGAGGGCCTGTTATGCTGTTGTGGATGAAGGGAAGGTGGAGATAGCAAGGATCAGGTATGATATTGAAGCCGCTCAGACGAAAATGCTGGAGGCCGGGCTGCCTCTTCCATTGATAGAAAGGCTTTCATCGGGAGTATAGATTTATTCGGCTTTCTCGATATGAAGCATCCGGGGAATAAATAAAGTTTCTTCATTATTCTGAAGCAATGTTATAAAATAACACCAATCAAAAATTAAGCTTAAGGGGAAATCATGATAAAACGTTACACACGACCGGAGATGGGAAGAATATGGGAGCTTGAGAACAAGTTCAGCAAATGGCTCGAAGTCGAGATCGCTGTATGCGAGGCATGGGCCGAGATCGGCAGCATCCCGAAAAAAGCGCTTGATGTCATCAAAAAGAAGGCCGGATTCGATATCAGCAGGATTGATGAGATCGAGGCTGTTGTAAAACATGATGTAATCGCCTTTCTCACATCTGTTGCCGAACATATAGGACCTGAATCACGGTATGTCCATAAAGGGCTTACATCTTCGGATATCGTAGATACGGCTCAGTCGCTTCTTATGAAAGAAGCCGCCGGCATCATTATTCTTGATATAAGAAAACTTATGTCCGTCCTCATGGAGCAGGCATTAAAATACAAGGACACCCCCTGCATCGGCAGGAGCCACGGTGTCCATGCGGAACCAATGACTTTCGGGATGAAGTTTGCGATGTGGCATGAGGAAGCGAGGAGAAATCTCCGGAGGATGGAGAAGGCAAAAAAGGTGATAAGCGCCGGTAAATTCTCCGGCGCAGTAGGCACATTTTCGAATATCCCGCCGGAAATTGAGGAAAAGGTATGCAAAAAGCTCGGGCTCACCCCTGAACCTGTAGCAACCCAGGTGGTACAGAGGGACAGGCATGCCGAGTATCTTTCAACACTTGCAGTAATTGCAGCCTCAATTGAGAAAATTGCGATCGAGATAAGACACCTTCAGAGGACAGAGGTGCTCGAGGCAGAGGAGCCGTTCGCAAAGGGGCAGAAAGGGTCTTCCGCAATGCCGCACAAGCGCAACCCCGTCGGGACCGAGAACATTTCGGGGTTAGCGCGGGTTGTAAGGGCAAATGCGATGGCAGCCATCGAGAATGTGGCTCTATGGCACGAACGTGATATTTCTCATTCATCTGTAGAGAGGGTTGTCATCCCGGACAGCAATATACTTGTTGATTATATGCTTGACAGGCTGACGGGGATACTTTCCGGACTTCATGTTTATCCGGACAGGATGAGGGAAAACCTTCAGAGGAGTTATGGACTCTATAATTCCCAGAATGTGCTGATCAGGCTTACAGAAAAAGGCATGACAAGAGAGGATGCATATGCCCTTGTCCAGAAAAATGCAATGAAAAGCTGGAGGATGAAAAAAGACTTCAGGGGGATTCTGCTGAAGGATAAGGATGTCAGGAGGTACATGACCAGGAGGGAGATCGACGATATTTTTGAACTCAAACATTACTTCAAAAATATCGACTACATATTCAGAAGAGTTTTCAGAAAAACAAGTTAGGAATATACATTGCCTTTATTATACCGTTATAAAAAGCCTGTATTGAGCGATGAGGGAAAAGAGGCTCTCCTCTTATCCGCCAGAAAGAAGTTTTCCCGGGACATTGCGGATATACAGACAGAATACTGTTTCTACATCGAGACTTCTGCCGGGCTTTCGGCTCATGAGACAGGCATTCTTTCATGGCTTCTTTCCGAAACGTTTGAACCCGGAAATTTTTCCGATGAAAGTTTTCTGACTCATTATTTATCTCATTCCCGCACCCCCGGCGAGAAGGGGCAAAAGAGGGTATTATTGGAGGTCGGTCCGCGCATGAACTTTACGACGGCGTGGTCAACCAACGCAGTATCTGTATGCCATGCATGCGGACTGACAAAAATAAAACGGATCGAGCGCTCAAGAAGATTTCTCATCGAATCCTCTGCCGCGCTGGATAAAGAGTTGTTCGCCCGTTTTGCCGCTGAACTCCATGACCGCATGACCGAATGCATATATCCTGAACAGCTTACTACTTTCGAGACAGGGATCAAGCCCGAGCCGTTTTATCATGTAAGGCTCATAGAGGAAGGCAGGTCAGCTATCGAGAAGATAAACATTGAAATGGGTCTCGGACTCGATGACTGGGACATCGGATACTACTATAACCTTTTTGTGAAAGATATAGGGAGAAACCCCACAAACGTCGAGTGCTTCGACCTGAGCCAATCCAACAGCGAGCATTCACGACACTGGTTTTTCAAGGGGAGACTGATTATTGACGGTGAGGAGATGCCCTGGAATCTTATGGAGATCATAAGGCAGACACTGGAGAGCAACCCCGGCAACAGCATTATCGCCTTCAGGGATAACTCAAGCGCCATAAAGGGATATGCTGTGGAAACAATCATCCCTGAAACGCCCGGCGCCGCAGCAAGGTTCAGGAAGGAGAAATTGATCTACCATATCATTTTTACTGCCGAGACCCACAATTTCCCCAGCGGAGTTGCGCCATTCCCGGGCGCCGAGACAGGCACCGGAGGAAGGATACGGGATGTGCAGGCGACCGGCAGGGGTTCACTCGTCATTGCAGGGACTGCCGCATATTGCGTTGGGAACCTGCAGATTCCCGGATACACCCTCCCGTGGGAAGATACATCATTTGTCTACCCGGCGAATCTCGCCGGGCCCCTGGCCATAGAGATAGAGGCCAGCAACGGAGCGTCTGATTATGGCAATAAATTCGGCGAGCCGGTGATCCAGGGCTTCACCAGGTCATTCGGGCTGAGACTGCCCGATGGAGAACGGCGGGAATGGATCAAACCGATAATGTTCACGGGCGGGATAGGACAGATAGATTCCAGGCATGCAGATAAAAAAGAACCTGAGAAGGGGATGCTCGTCACAAAGGTCGGGGGGCCCGCATACCGCATAGGCATGGGAGGCGGGGCGGCTTCCAGTATGATACAGGGTCAGAATATCGCTGAACTCGATTTTAATGCTGTGCAGCGCGGAGACGCCGAGATGGAACAGAAGATGAACCGTGTTATCCGCACATGCGTCGAAATGGGGGAGGGGAACCCTATCGTAAGCATACATGATCAGGGCGCCGGCGGAAACTGCAACGTGGTTAAGGAAATCATATATCCCGCAGGCGCAAAGATAGAAATAAGAAATATCCAGTTAGGAGATAATACCCTTTCGGTCCTTGAGATATGGGGAGCGGAATACCAGGAACAGAATGCGCTGCTCATCAGCCCGGAAAGGGCGGATGAATTTTTCGCCATCTGCAGTCGCGAAAAGGTCCCGTGCGCATTTATCGGAGAAATCACAGGAGATGGTTACATCGTTCTTCATGATGAGACCGACGGAAACAATCCTGTAAATCTCCACCTCGACAAGGTGCTCGGACATATGCCCCGGAAAACATTCAGCCTCGGGAGAATCCCGCGCAGGCGCGAGCCCCTTTTATTGCATCGGGGACTTACTGTTAGAGAAGCCCTCGACCGTGTGCTGAGGCTTGTTTCGGTCGGATCGAAGAGATTCCTTGCTGACAAGGTCGACAGGAGTGTTACAGGCCTTATAGCCCGGCAGCAATGCACAGGACCGCTCCAGCTCACCGTGTCTGATGTTGCTGTTATTGCCCAGAGCCATTTCGGGACTACTGGAGCAGCTGTTTCTATAGGGGAACAGCCGCTGAAGGGGCTGATAAGCCCTGCGGCAATGGCCAGAATGAGCGTAGCCGAAGCTTTAACAAACATTGTCTGGGCAAAGATCAGCGCACTCGGGGACATCAAGTGTTCGGGCAACTGGATGTGGGCGCCGAAGCTTCCGGGTGAGGGAGCGGATCTCTACGATGCTGCGGTCGCCATGCGGGATATCATGATCGTTCTTGGAATCGCGGTTGACGGCGGGAAAGACAGTCTTTCCATGGCCGCAAAGGTTACTGGCGCAGATGGCGCCACAGAGGTTGTAAAATCACCCGGCACACTTGTCATCTCCGCATACGCACCATGCCCTGACATCACGAAGGTTATTACACCCGATATCAAGATGCCCGGAGAGAGCAGGCTCATTTTTATCGATCCATCTAACGGGAGCAATCGCATGGGAGGGTCGGCGCTTGCTCAGTGTTACAGACAGATCGGCGATGAATCTCCGGATGTTGAAGACCCTTATATGTTGAAAAACTGCTTTTCCGTTATACAGGAATTCATTTCTGAAGATCTTATACTGTCAGGCCATGACAGGAGCGACGGGGGACTTATCACCACACTGCTGGAAATGGCATTTTCAGGAAATTGCGGGATAGAAATATATATTACCCCACCTGCTCCCCCTCTTAATAAGGGAGGGCAAGGGGGGGTGGACGATGCAATACATGCGCTTTTCTCCGAAGAGATCGGGCTGGTGATAGAATATCTTCCTGAAAACGAAGACAGGATCACAACTGCACTGAAAGACAGAGGTATACCGTATCAGGTCATCGGCTGTACCTTAAAAACCAAAGAGATAAATGTCAAAGTAAATAATCAGACTGTTTTGAAAGAAGACATGAGGGTCCTCAGGGGGGTATGGGAAGAGACCAGCTTCCAGATCGAAAGGCTGCAGAGGGCCCCGGCCTTTGCTGAAGAAGAAGAGAATAATATATATGATAGAAATGGATTATCTTTTAACCTGACATTTGATCCGGAGCCGACCCCTCCGGAACTGTTCGACAGGGAAGTAAAGCCTAATGTTGCGATTATACGCGAAGAGGGAAGCAACGGAGACCGGGAGATGACATCAGCTTTCTTTAGTGCAGGTTTTGAACCCCGGGATGTAACAATGACGGATTTTCTGGGAGAAAAGATAAATCTAAGGGATTTTAAAGGCGTGGTTTTTGTCGGGGGATTCAGTTATGCAGATGTCCTCGATTCAGCAAAAGGCTGGGCAGGTGTAATAAGATATAACAAAAATATCTGGCAGCAGTTCGATTTATTCTACAAAAGACCTGATACTTTCAGCCTCGGCATATGCAACGGATGTCAGCTGATGGCGCTTCTCGGATGGGTGCCGTGGCAGGGTATCCCTGATGCTGTTCAGCCGAGATTTATCCATAACGCGTCAGGCAGGTTTGAGTCGAGATTCCTGTCCCTGAAGATACTTGAGGGGCCTTCGATGATGTTGAGGGGCATGGAGGATTCGGTGCTTGGCGTATGGGTTGCGCACGGTGAGGGCAGGGCATATTTCCCGGATGATTCGATCAGGGAAAAAGTTCTGGACAGAAGGCTTGCCCCTGTCAGATACGCTGATGACAGCGGAGAGATTGCTTCACGTTATCCGTTCAATCCGAACGGGTCCCCTGACGGGATCGCAGGGCTCTGTTCTCCTGACGGTAGACACCTTGCCATGATGCCCCACCCTGAACGCACTTTTCTCAAGTGGCAGTGGGCATGGATGCCGGAAGATTGGAGGAAAGGGCTGAAGGCATCCCCATGGCTCAGGATGTTCCAGAATGCACGCATCTGGTGTGAGCAGCGATAGTCAAGGCTGCAACCTGATTGCAGTCAACTAATGTTTACTCGTAAGAACAAATTGTCACGGGGAGTGTGTCGGGCATATACATTGACCTTCCGAGATGTACAGATTTCGGGGTCATATTTCCGTTGACACGCAGGTCAAGGGTGATGCAATACTTAACACCTAATGTCTTTATATCGAAATCAAATCCCTCAATGTCTTTTTTGAGTTCGAATCTGAAAGATATGTCTTTCATGGATGAACGGACATCATTAAAAGGGTCGACATTATATTTTGTGACATTCTGGATTATCGCATTGTCCACAAAAATGACTCCGCTGAAATAAGGCCTTGGAGCATATAGAGTGGGAGGCCCCTCCAATTTTGATATCCTGACATGCCAGGATTTTCCGGTTTTCCATACATAATATCCTCCCCGAACAGGCATCATACTGATGTTGGGTTGCCCTTCAATAAGCCTTTCGGAAGAAAGCGTCTGTTCGGGTGGAATTAAGGGCAGATCATTTCCAGAATCAGGGGGTCCCAGGATAGCGCTGCAGGCGGTAATTGCAAAAAGACACAGGATAAATGCTGTTATTTTAATAATATGATTCATCCTGAATAGCTCATAAACACAATAAATCGACATGATATTAAATGAAAACATTTTGAGATTGCCATGTCAAGTTTTAAATAGTTGTTGATAATGAAAATTTGTAATTTATCCAGCACCGCAGACAGCCGCTCCATTTATAGATGTAAAGAGCCTTGAGAAGGAATAATTAACAAAATTCTTAAAAAAACTAAAATCAGGGCTTGACATATCAACCCCAAGCATGGTATTAAATAACGGCCTTTTTAGGTCTCCCATTTTCCCAAGGAGGAAATCTTCAATGGGTCTTGCAACGTTTAAAGGTGGTATACATCCGCCTGATAAAAAAGAATTAGCAAAAAACAGTCCTATAACTGATGCAAAACCGCCCAAAATAGTTATCATTCCTTTAAGCCAGCATATCGGGGCGCCCTGCAAACCGCTTGTAACAATAGGACAGGAAGTGAAGAAAGGTGAAGTAATCGGCGAAGCAGGGGGATTTGTTTCGGCTCCTGTACATTCCTCTGTTTCAGGGAAGGTCACTGCAATAGGCGAATTCCCTAATGCCATGGGAAGAATGGTACCTTCAATTGTAATAGAAAATGACTTTAAAGAGGAATGGACCGCGCTGAAAGATAATCCTGATTATATGAACCTTTCCCCTGATGAGATCAAGGGGAAGATCAAGGATGCAGGCATTGTAGGAATGGGGGGTGCAGCCTTTCCCACCAATGTTAAGCTCTCCCCTCCGAAAGAAAAGCCTGTTGATGTTGTGATGATAAACGGCGCTGAGTGCGAACCGTATTTAACTGCTGATTACAGGCTGATGATAGAGAAGCCAAAGGAAATAGTTGAAGGGCTCAAGATCCTGATGAAGATACTCGATGTGAAGAAGGGTTACATAGGGATCGAAAATAACAAGCCTGATGCAGTGGCAAAAATGAAAGAGGCTGCGTCGGGCGCATCAGGCATAGAAGTTGTCGCCCTTGAAGTCAAGTACCCGCAGGGCGCTGAAAAGATGCTTATAAAGGCAATTGTGGGCAGGGAAGTCCCCCCTCCCCCGGGATTGCCCATGGATGTCGGCGTCGTTGTCCAGAATGTCGGAACCGCTGTCGCTATCTATGAGGCTGCAAGGTACGGCAAACCGCTTATCGAGAGGGTTGTAACCGTCACCGGGGAAGGCATAAAAGAACCGAAGAATCTTATGGTCAAGATCGGCACCCAGGTTTCGCATCTGATAGATGAATGCGGGAGTTTTAAGAACGGAGTCGGCAAGGTAATATCAGGCGGGCCAATGATGGGTTTTGCTATTTACTCTCTTGATGTGCCGGTGACCAAAGGGACATCCGGAATACTCGTAATACCCGAGGCAGATATTGTTCATGCCGATGAATACGGCCCTTGCATAAGGTGCGGAAGATGCATAGATATATGCCCGATGGGGCTTATGCCGTCGATGCTGAGTGTGCTTTCCGAGAGGGGTTTTTACGAAGAGACAAAAGAATATAATCTGTTCGGATGTTTTGAGTGCGGGTCATGCACATATGTATGTCCATCAAAACGTCCGATAGTTCAGTTCGTGAGACTCGCGAAGTCGCTGGTAAAACCGTAAAGATATTAATAGGCAATTACAGATATGGCAAGTGAATATCAGATAAATAAGTAAATTGATACCGGCACTAAAGCTGTTTGGAGGTTAAATGGATGCTGTTAAAAAAGAACATGAACTGATAGTTTCAACAAGTCCGCATATCAAGAGTGAAGAGAGCACAAGCACAATAATGTGGACCGTTAGTGTGGCTCTTTTCCCTGCATTGCTTGCGGGCGTTTATTTTTTCGGGCTCAAAGCGCTTTTTATAACTGCCTTATGCATTGTAAGCTCGGTGGGTTCCGAACATATATATTTCAGGCTTATGAATAAAAAATCTTCTGTCAGCGATGGCAGCGCTTTCCTTACCGGCCTTCTCCTCGGAATGAACATGCCTGCATCTCTATGGTCTTTTTCGCCTTTTACCGTTCACATACCGGTTGTTGTTTCATTTTTATCAGTAATAATAACAAAACAGCTTTTCGGCGGACTCGGGTACAATGTCTTTAATCCCGCTCTGATAGGCAGGGCTTTTGCGCTTATATCATGGCCCAAGGCCATGACTATCTGGACAGAGCCTGCTGCCTCTGTGTTTGCGATGGATGCCAAAACAACTGCAACGCCTCTTGGAATTCTGAAGATGGAAGGAATAGAAAAGCTTATTGAGGTATTCGGAGATAAAATAAGCCTTTATCAGCATCTTCTCACAGGAAACAGGGCGGGTTCGATTGGTGAGACATCAGCGATAGCGATTCTCCTCGGCGGGTTGTTTTTGTTGTATAAGAGATATATAACATGGCATATCCCCATATCTTTCCTATTCACAGCGGGAGTCCTTGCGTGGATCTTCGGCGGAAAGGGAGGGATTTTCACGGGCGATCCGGTTATCCACCTGCTCAGCGGAGGTATGATGCTGGGCGCATGGTTTATGGCAACGGATTATGTGACATCGCCTTCAATAAGAAAAGGGCAGATCATCTTTGGTATAGGATGCGGCGCCCTGACAATGCTTATAAGGCTGAAAGGCGGATTTCCGGAAGGCGTGATGTTTGCCATCCTGATAATGAACTGCTTTGCCCCGCTTATAGACCGCAGGTTCAAATCAAAGGTGTTTGGAGCCGTGAAACAAGACAAGTCAAAGGAGACAAAGAAATGACAGGCAAGGATATTATAAAGATAACCTTAAACCTAGTTATTGTGTATCTCATCGGAGGACTCATCCTTGCAGTGGTTTATGCCAAGACATCGCCTATTATGTTCCTGAACAATAAAATAGCAAAAGAAAAGGCGCTGAAAGAACTTATGCCTGATGCGGACAAGATAGACAAAATGGGCGACTGGACAATACACGGGAAACATGCTGAATATTTTATTGCAACAAAAGGGGATGGCAATATGGGTTATGTTATCCAGTCCTTCGGCAAGGGGTATTCAAGTTATATAAATGTTTTGATCGCAGTGGATAATGACCTCAGGATAAAGAAGGTCGAGATACTCTCTCATGCGGAGACCCCCGGACTTGGAGACGAAATTGAAAAGCAAGAATTTAAGGGCCAGTTTAAAGACAAGGTGCTGGAACAGATAAAGCTCGTAAAACAGGAGACAACTGAGAATATTCAGGCGATAAGCGGCGTGACCATTTCGAGCAGGGCTGTCACTGATGATGCGGTAAAAAACGGGCTGACATTCCTTGCCAAAACTTTAAAAGGAGAAACAGTAAATGTCGAGCACAAGTAAAAGCAGCAACTGGGAACTGATAAAAAACGGCATTATAGCGGAAAATACGATCTTTAAACTTGCACTCAGCCTTTGCCCGGCTATTGCAGTTACAAGCGGCCTTAAAAACGGCGTTTTGATGGGGATTGCAGTTTTGTTTGTCCAGGTGATGGTTAATATAACCATTTCACTCATGAGAAAAGTCATACATCCGAAGGTAAGGCTGCCGATATTCATGCTCATTATCTCAGGCTGGGTGACAATCACCGACATGTCTATGGCTGCATTTGTACCTGATGTATATAAACAGATGGGACTTTATATACAACTTATTGTCGCATTTGCATCTATCCTTGCAAGAGCGGAGATGTTTGCAAGCAAGAACAAGATTCTTCCCGCAATGTCTGACGGCATCGGGATGGGGATAGGTTTCCTGTTTGCGCTTTCTGTTATAAGCTTTTTCAGGGAGCTTTTGGGCAAAGGATCGTTATGGGGAGTCTCGATTATCAATGCAAAGCCGTTTCTGATAATGATATTGCCGGCAGGCGGATTTCTGGCAGTAGGGATACTTATGGCCCTGTTCAACTGGATTGATGCCAGATACATGAAGAAAAGCGCGCACGCTTCACACTAAAAGGAGGTAAATGAATGAGCAGCGAGTCCGTGAGAATTTTTGAACTGATAGTATCGGCGTCCCTCATAAATAATTTTGTTTTTACGAGGTTCCTCGGCCTGTGCATATTCTTCGGAGTTTCGAAGAAGATGGAGACCGCAGTCGGCATGAGCATCACATTTACTTCTGTTATGATGATAAGCGCTGCGTTAAGCTGGGTCATTTTTAATTATGTGATGATCCCGCTCGATATTACCTTTCTTAAGATCATTGTTTTTATTGGTGTTGTAGCAGGGCTGGTGCAGGCATCGGATACAATGATGAGGAAGATGTCCCCTGGCCTCTATTACAAGCTGGGCATCTACCTTGCGCTGATATCTACTAACTGCATAATCCTTGCCGTGCCTTTGGTTAATGCCGGTGAAAATTATAACTTTATAGAGAGCATAGCTTTTGGTCTTGGTTCAGGGCTCGGATTTGCTCTTGCCCTTATAATAATGGCGAGCATCAGAGAAAAACTCGAACTTGCGGATGTGCCGGCGCCTTTTAGAGGGCTGCCGATGGCCTTTGTGATAACAGGCCTGATAGCGCTTGCTTTTACCGGTTTTTCAGGACTTATAACGCTGTGATATAATAAAAAAAATGCATGGATAGCAGGTGTAATGGCGTTTCAGAAGTAGCCTGCCGTGCATCATGTATCCAATGAATCGGAAGGAGTAACGATGTTTAAAGGTTCAATGACTAAAAAGGCATATTATATTGCAATAGCCCTTCTCCTTTGTTCTGCTCCTACCCTGTATGCAGGAGTGGGAGGAGGAGTTGAGGCCAGGGAATCTGTTGATCTTGTGTCCGTGATCAAGTTCACGCTTATTTTCCTGGCCGGCCTGGGCGCTACATTCGGCATCGGACTTGCCATCGCAGCAAAAAGGTTTGCTGTTCAGATAGACCCGAGGGTTGAGAAAGTGAAAGATGTGCTCGCGCATGCTCATTGCGGTGCGTGCGGGTACGCAGGCTGCGAACAATACGCTGAAGCAGTGGTCAAAAATCCAGATGTCCCGCCGAATTTGTGCACACCAGCAGGCGCAAAGGGCGCAGAGGCAGTCGCTTTAATTACCGGCAAAAAAGCAGAGATAAAAGAGCCCGAATTTGCGAGGATAATGTGCCAGGGTTCAAACAGCAAGTCCAGAAGAAGAATGAAGTATGAAGGAGTGATTGATTGCAGGGCTGCCGTGCTTGCGGGCGGAGGCGATAAAGCCTGTACATACGGGTGCCTGGGCTACGGTACATGCGCAAGGGTCTGCCCGTTCGGCGCTATTACAATGAGCGATGACGGCCTTCCTGTTGTGGATATTAAAAAATGCACAGGTTGCAGGAAGTGTGAGCAGGCATGTCCAAAGAAAGTTATCGAAGTTCTCCCTGCTTCAAAGATGGTGCTTGTCTCATGCCACTCAAAAGACAAGGGGGGAGACACAAAGAAAAAATGTGATATAGGCTGTATAGGCTGCGGTATATGTGTGAAGGTATGTCCGTTTGATTCTCCGTCAGTCCTGCATAGTCTGTCCAGGATAGACCTCAATAAATGCAGGGTATGCGGTCTGTGTGTCGCAAAATGTCCTACAAAAGCGATTTACGACTTCCTCCCTCTGAGGCCGAAGGCATTTGTGCTTGATAACTGCATCGGATGCCAGATATGCACAAAAGTGTGTCCGGTCAATGCGCCTTCGGGAGAATTGAAGAAGATGCATGTCATCGACAAAGATAAATGTATCGGCTGCGGGATATGCACCGCAAAATGTCCTGTCCAGGCGATAGACGGCACATTTAATGCGCAGGAAGTTTTTACCGCGGCAGCCGAGAAGAAAAAGAAAAAAGCTGAAGCAGCTTAAATATCATTAAAATAACATATTCAATATAACGTAACGGGGCCCTCTTCGAGGGCCTTTTTTTGTTCAATTGTTCTGAAAACTATAATAAGGTTGCGGGATGGAGAATGGACAATCGGGGAAAATGTCTATTTAAATCCGAAAGGAGGTGAAGGACGGGAGCATTTAGTTAAAATAATCCGAAAGAAATCAGACAATTCAAAATCAGACGACAAACTTAAGATATTTTTTAAGGAGAGGCAAATGAAACGTATTTTTTTAAAGATTGGAATTATCTTCAGCTTAATAGCTCTTATGGCAGCTCCGGTTTTTCCGGAGAGCAAAGCCAAGAAACCGGGCCCGGATAAAGTCATCGAGATGTTGAAAAGCGGCAATGAAAGATTTGTCAGCGGCAAGTCTGAACACCCGCATACTGATTCAGCGCGTCTGCGGCAGGCAGGCACTGAAAACCAGGGTGACCACGCATATGCAACTATTATCACATGCTCTGATTCCCGCATACCATTAGAGAGGGTCTTCGATGCGGGCATAATGGATATTTTTGTAATACGCGTAGCAGGCAATGTATGCGACACGGATGAGATCGGGTCAATCGAGTATGGCTTGGCTCATGTAAAAACCCCTGTACTGGTTGTACTGGGACATACCCAGTGCGGGGCTGTGACTGCAGTAACACATGCTGTTCACGGGAAAGGGCATGAGCTTGAAAGAAATATCCCCCTGCTTGTCGACAATATAGAGCCCGCGGTCAAACGTGCGATGAAAAATCATCCGGACGCACATGGCGATGCAGTTATACCTTATGCGATAGAGGAAAACGTCTGGCAGGGAGTGGAAGATTTGTTCTTGAAAAGCCCCGCTGCCAGGAACCTTGTCAAATCAGGCGCTGCAAAGGTTGTTGGAGCAATTTATGATGTAGGCACCGGTAAGGTCAAATGGTTAGCTGAATCCAAAGCTGACGAGATCCTCAAGAAAGTTGAAGCAAACCCAAAGAGAGAAATGGAGCCAATGGCTTCATCCGGTCACAAGAAAAGTCACGCGCACTAATTATAAAAAAAGAGGGTGGTGGTTGATATGACCAACACCCTCTCTGTCTTTTAAATCTCCTGTATATTTATACATTTTTCAGGGCATATTTCAATGCAACTCATGCAGCCGATACATCCTCCGGAGTTATAAGGATCTATCTTCCCTTCCGGACAGGTTTGGAAAACATCCACAGGGCAGATATTCACACAATATCCGCAGCATGTGCATTTATCTATATCAACATGAACAATAAACATGCGATAGTTTATTTTAACAGATACTTCATCATTAAGCACCGAATGCTGTTGAGCGCCGGCGACTCTTCCTGTTGATTACCGTTTTTTTGTCGGTAACAGGATCTTTATCAGTTTCCCGTTGTCTATTCAACAGGTGTTACAACCGCCATAACTACAAGCCTGCTGCCCCTGTCAGCCTTAAAACCATGCGGGACTGAAGGGTCACATAATATGCATGTCTTTTCATCCGCTTCTTTTTCTTCATCACCCACGGTGAAAGTCCCTTTGCCTTCCACGCAATACATTAAAAGTCGCAGTGGAGCCTTGTGCGGCTTCAGTTCCTGCCCCGGCTCAAGACACATTAGTGCAATCCTCATTTCTGGTTTGTCGGAAAGCATTTCCCTGCCGATTTTATCAGGGTAAAAATTTATCAGTTTTTTGAGATCAAGAATTTCCATTTCATCCTCCTTTGTTTTAATTATTATCTCACAGGAAAGAATTTAAAATTATGACCTTAATCATAAATCTGAAGAACCCGAAATATTAATCCGGATAATTTATATAAGCAGGTACAAATCTCCCTTCTCATCGGCAGCGACTACGGCTCAACCGGGAGAAAGGATCGGCCGAAGTAGGACGCAGTAATAATACCGAATAAAACTTTTTCAGATAGATGCGTTATTTTTTACTGACGGCAGTCGTTTCCTTCGGGCTCTATATGCACAACGATGTCGACTACCGCAGGGAAATTAGACTTGATTTTTTCTTCAACTGCATCAGCAACCTCGTGTGCATCACCTGTGGTCATTTCCGGATCAACGAGAATATGAAGGTCGAGATAAATTGAATGTTCCGTCCCTCTGGTTCTTATCTCGTGGCAGCCTTTGACACCGGGAACATTGATTATCACTGCCTCAAGGGCGGTTGTATCAATGCAGACAGTGTCAACAAGGGCATTAGAGGCTTTTTTAAGGATTTCATAGCCCATCTTTGCAATAAGAACCGCAATAATAACGCCTGCAATCGTATCTGCAATGTGGTAGCCGGATTTTGTGATTATAAGACTGATAATGACACCGACAGATGCCATTATATCGCTTTTTGTGTGTATAGCATCAGCGACAAGAAATTCACTCTTTAGCTCTATGCCTCTTTTCCTCTCGTAAATGGTAACAAATATGTTTATGGCCATCGTTGCCAGCATTACAGCAAAGCTTATCGAGGTAACATGTGTATCATGATATTCAACGATTGAGTGATAAACCTGTTTGAGAATCTGAAAGCATGTAGTAAAAATCATTATGCCTATAATGATGGTGAACAGCGTTTCGTATTTTTTGTGGCCGTAGGGATGGTTTTCATCAGGCGGATGATATGCTATCCAGATACCGATAAGGCCGACAATGTTTGATACGCCGTCAAAGAAGGAGTGAAATCCGTCAGATGTTATCGCAATAGAGTTGCTCATATAGCCGTAGATAACCTTGGCAACTGAAACAACAGAATTTAAAACAAGTGTAAGAATGAGAACTTTTCTTATCTGCGGAGCATTATTTACCTGAGCAACGGTTCCCATCTTCTCTTAAATTCCCCCATTTTTTTTTCTTTAATAGTTTCCCGCATTTTTTTGAAAAAGTCGAGATAAAAATAAAGATTATGGATTGTATTCAATCTCATTGCAAGAATTTCTTTTGAGAGGAAAAGATGCCTGAGATATGCCCTTGAATAGTTTCTGCAGGTGTAACAGCCGCAGTTCGGATCGAGCGGGCCGCTGTCGTATTTGAATTCCTCCCTCTTGATGCTTATTCTGCCGATGCCGGTGAATAAGGTGCCGTTCCTTGCGTTCCTTGTTGGCATCACGCAGTCGAACATGTCGAAACCGGCCTCAACTGCGACAAGCATATCTTTCAAATCGCCTATTCCCATAAGGTATCTCGGTTTGTCTGCAGGCATGAACGAGGGGGAAAAGTTTATTATCTCATACATCTCTTCTTTAGGTTCGCCTACGCTGACACCTCCTACGGCATAGCCGTCAAAGCCGATATTTATCAGGTCCTCCGTGCTTTTTCTCCTCAGGTCTTTGTACATCCCCCCCTGCACAATGCCGAACAATGCCTGAGCAGATCCCCCCTCATCCCCCTTTAGCAAAGGGGGGCTGAGGGGATTTTCCGGCCACAATTCTCTGTGAGCTTCCTTGCATTTATTTGCCCAGGAGGTTGTCAGCTCCACAGACTTTGCAGCATATTCATAGGAGGCAGGATATGGAATGCACTCATCAAAAACCATCGCTATATCCGAGCCGAGAATATTCTGTATCTTCATCGCTTCAGCAGGACCTATGAAATGTGAGGAACCGTCAATATGCGATCTGAAATGCACCCCGTTTTCTTCTATATCTCTGATGGCAGAAAGGCTGAATACCTGAAATCCGCCGCTATCCGTAAGTATCGGCCTGTCCCAGTTCATGAATTTGTGTAATCCGCCGAGCTTATATATAACATCTGTACCGGGTCTTAAATAAAGGTGATAGGTGTTGCTGAGGACTATCTCGGCTCCGACATCCTTTAATTCATCAGGCGACATCGTCTTTACTGTCCCGATCGTTCCGACCGGCATGAAGGCGGGTGTATTGATAACTCCCCTTTTTGTTTCGAGAATGCCCCTCCGGGCATTCCCGTCTGTTGTGATAACCCGGAACTCCATAATCACTGACATTATAATTTCAGGTGTTCAATTATGCAATGCAACAGAAGGATGCAATGTATTTCTTCAGCAGAATATTTTGTATTTGTCATCTTTTTTATCCCTGCAGAACTGAAACTTGTTGACTTCCAATAATAATGATATTATTTGCTTAGGTCGGATATCTTAGTAAACAGCGACAAGGAGGCTGTCAGGTTGATATGACCGGAAGGGAGGAAATTCAACTCAGGGATCGCAGAATATTCGACCGCTACTCAGGCCCGATGATCTGGAAAGACGGTAAATATTACGGCAGGGTATGGCACTTCCGGGATATCACAGATCAGAAGTTTATTGAAAATACTCTCCGGAAGAGTGAGTCACCGATGGCCGAAGCCCACGCATGGGCACAACATTCAGGATATAGTTGCCGGCGGTCAAACACCAGTTGAACTGGAAATGAGGAAGGAGGATTCTTCATTGTCGCTGACAGGCGGGACAGAGACTATACTTGCAGCTGAAGATGATGCAGCGCTGAGAAAACTGATAAAGACCGTGCTTGAATCATTCGGTTACACGGTAATTCTCGCTGAGGATGGAGATGAGGCGGTTACGAAGTTCGAGGAGAATAATGACAAGATTCAACTCTGCATTCTTGATATGATAATGCCGAAGAAGAACGGGAAAGAGGTATATGAGGATATAAAGAAAATAAGGCCTGATGTAAAATTTCTTTTTGCAAGCGGATATACAGCGGACATCATCTACAATGAGAGGATTCTTGATGAAGGCATGGACCTTATACTGAAACCTGTTTCACCCAGAGATCTCCTTAGAAAGGTGCGGGAGGCGCTTGATAGATAGTCCCGGCATTTCAACAGCATGTTGCTATCTCAAAGAAATTATAAATACAACAAGGTTTGAAAGGATCCGGATATCGTTTCTTAACCCGTCTCCTGTAAGATTGGAATTTGTCATTCACAATATGAGGGACCGACACTCTCGTACATGCAGAATATACTGAAACATATACTCAATAGCTACTTGTAAAAATTTTGCGCAATATGATTAAATAGTAATGCCCCTGTCAATAAGGGTTGTTTCTGATAAACAATTGTAAGTAACCTCATAGAATACTTTTTTATCTGGTTTCTTGACAAATGTAAATTTCGTAGGGTATATTATCCTCTCGTTCTTTGAAAACTGAAAAAGGTGCGTAGCATACCTGTTAATTTTAGTAAATTTTGAGTAAACCAGTATCAGATGAGAGTTTGATCCTGGCTCAGAACGAACGCTGGCGGCGTGCCTAACACATGCAAGTTGAACGGGCCAAAGGCAGAGCACAGAACACAGATTACAGAACACAGAC
>JBFMDL010000047.1:0-24058 GCA_040753635.1 Nitrospirota bacterium
CCCCTCCTCACGGAGACGCCCTTGCCTTCGGCTCGTACTTTTGTTAATATCCATTACTATGAACATTAAAAGGTTCTCGTACAGGGGACTTTCACCCCATAAGTTCACGCCCATGCCGGGCGTACACCAGGCGCTCCACCTGACCGCTATTCCGCTGCGCTTCATAGCGGCAGGTGAGCTTGGCCGTTAGATTGCTCGGATTGACAAGCGTAACTTCATAGGTTACACTGTACTTGTGATTAAGAATTTTATACATAAAGGTCTGGAAAACTATTTCTACAATGGAACTAAGAAGGGCATTCAACCACAACACGCTCAGAAATTAGCTGATTTACTTGACAGACTTGATGCCGCACGAGACATAACTGATATGAGATTTCCAGGGTCTGATCTTCACCAGCTCAAAGGGAAGATGAAGGGATTATGGGCAGTAAAGGTTTCAGGCAATTGGCGAGTGGTTTTCAGTTTCAAGGAAGCCAGTGCTTATGATGTAAATTATATTGACTATCATTAGGAAGGTGATAACATGAGAACAAGGAAAAGACCACCGACACATCCGGGAGGCATTTTGAGAAGGCATTATATGGAACCGTTATCTTTAACGGTATCAGAGCTTGCCGAGGTTCTTGGTGTTTCAAGAAAGACATTATCAAAGATTGTAAACGAGCGTGGTTCCGTAACACCGGATATGGCTTTACGTCTGTCTAAGGCATTCAAAACGACGCCGGAATTATGGCTGAACCTCCAGCAGAATTACGACTTATGGCACGCATCTCAAGAGTCCAAAGGTTGGAGGATGGTTGAGGCGATTGCAGTATAGGCAATCTAACCATGCGCTGCAGTGAAATCGAACCACACGGCGCTGTTTGGGCAGGTTGGAGTTTTTGGTTTGCGAATTACAAATAAATAAATAGGAATAAATAAATAGGAATAAATAAATAGGAATAAATAAATAGGAATAAATAAATAGGAATAAATAAATAGGAATAAATAAATAGGAATAAATAAATAGGAATAAATAAATAAATAGGGACACATCCCATTTTAAGGAGTTTCCTTTCTTGGAAAATGGGATGTGTCCCTATTTATCGCTCTATTTATCGCTTGAAACGGAACGCTTCTTTGCCACCGGAAAATCGCGCCGCTTGCCGCGGGACATACTGAAGCGTGCAGCAATGCGCTTGACACAGCTGGATGGCGCCACATGCCTCGACGATTTGCGTATCCCTCCTTCGAACAGGCTGGAGGCCCTGGCTCGTGACCGCGCCGGCCAATGGAGCATTCGCATTAATGACCAGTGGCGCGTATGTTTCCGCTTTGAAAATGGTGACGCTTATGACGTTGAAATCGTTGATTATCACTAAAGGAGATACAGAAATGGTTAAGAATGGTTTGCCTGCAATTCATCCGGGAGAATTCCTGGCAGAAATCTTGAGAGAGATGGGTATATCTCAGGCTGAGTTCGCGCGCACTATCGGGGTATCGCCGATGCGGATTTCGCATGTAATCAAGGGTGATCGTCCGGTGACGGCGGAACTGGCATTGTTGTTCGGTCGTGCGTTTAACCAGACGCCGCAATACTGGCTCAATCTTCAGGCGTCTTACGATTTAAAAATCGCGAAGGCGAGTATCGGTAAGCGCCTTGCTGGCATACATGCCCTCGCACATGCCTAATTTTCCGTCAAGCAATATACCCGAGAATAATTTCAACCTGCGCCTCGACAGCGACGCGCCAAAGGCGGCGCGTCAGGCGCGCGTTCTCAAAATTCATGGCAGGAAGCAAAAGAACTAAATCATAGTTTCCGCTGAACTGCCCTGTAAGATCGGTTTGGTAGGTTATATACTTTTGCTCTCAAGACAGCAAATGACCCAAGAATATTCTATGCAGCCTTTTGTCCCCTTTTGCTATCATTCAAAATAGTTATACCGATAATCTCACCTTTTTCATAGCGGATTATCACGTCATCATCGGTCATCTCGCTGTCATCAGCGTGACCCGGCTTTTTGAAGTTCAGATAAAGGACATCCGCTTCCTCATCATAACTATACCAGATATTTTTATAAGGTATCCCTATAAGGTTAGGGACAATTCAAGCAACTTAGGGGACGTTGATGAATTAGTCAACGTCCCCTCTTTTCCCTTTCCCTAAAACATCCCTGTAACTACTTTTTCAATATCCTCCACAGGCTCGTCCTTGAAATGCCGAGCATTTCCGCAGCCTTTGATTTATTATCATCAACATATTCGAGCACTCTCTCTGCGTACTCTTTGTTGAGTTCGTCAATTGTCTTAACCTTGTTGGGGTCTATTGTTTCAATCTGAAACAGTTTTATGCTCTGCGGAAGACTCTCCGGAGTGATGCGTGATGTTTTTTCCAGGATTACTGCCCTTTCGATTATATTTTCCAGTTCCCTGACATTTCCGGGGAAACCATATGACATGAGTATGTCCATTGCATCCTTTGTGAATCCATTTATCTTCTTGTTAGCCTTCTTGGAGTGTTTGTCTAAAAAATATCTGCTCAGGGGGATAATATCCTCTTTTCTCTCGCGGAGGGGCGGGATGTAAATGTCCATAACATTGAGCCTGTAATACAGATCTTCTCTGAACCTGCCGTTTGATACAAGATTTTTAATATTCTGGTTTGTGGCAGCCATAAACCTCACATCCACTTTTATCGACCTTGTGCCCCCGACTCTCAAAAAATCCTTATCCTCAATCACCTTCAATAACTTGGCCTGCAGGTTGGATGACATCTCTGCAATCTCATCGAGGAATAATGTACCGGTATTTGCGATTTCTATAAGCCCCTTTTTAGAGGCAAAAGCGCCTGTAAAAGCGCCTTTTTCATGACCGAATAATTCGCTTGCCAGAAGCTCCTCTGTGAAAATAGCACAGTTAAGAGCCAGGAAAGGCCTGGTCTTTCTCAGCCCGGTATAATGTATTAATTTAGCTACAAGCCCTTTGCCGACGCCGCTTTCTCCTGTAATCAAAACATTGCAATCAGAATTGCTTATGCCGTTGATAATATCGATCACACGTTTCATCATTTTGCTCTTTGCTATAAAAGGCTGGTCCTTATCGAGGCCGAGAGAGACTCTGAGCGCTATATTCTCATTCTCTATTCTTTTTTTTTCCTGAATCTTTCTTATCTTCAGGAAAAGTTCATCGAGGTTGAAAGGTTTAGTTATATAGTCAACAGCGCCCCTTTTCATTGCATCAACAGCGGATTCTATGCTCCCGAACCCTGTAATTATAATTACATCTATGCTCGGGTATTTGTCTTTTACCTCGGCAAGCAGACTCAGTCCATCAATGCCGGGCATTTTTATGTCTGCGATGAGTATATCAAACGCTTCTTTTTCGATCCTCTTAAGCGCATCAATGCCGTTACCCACACCCTGGACTGAATAACCTTCTTTTTCGAGTGCGTAAAGAAGATGTTTAAGTGTTATTTCTTCGTCTTCAGCTATCAATATCTTGAGACTCATTTCCCCCTCGGAATAGTTATGTTGAAAGTAGTGCCTGCATTAGGCTTGCTGGCCACTTCTATTTTACCTTTGTGCTTTTCTATTATACTGTAAACGATCGCCAATCCCAAACCGGTGCCTTTTTCCTTTGTAGTAAAGAATGGATCGAAAATCCTTGAGATATCTCTGGAAGGGATGCCCTTGCCTGTGTCGGATATTTTTATGCTGACTGAATCGTCTTTTACAGTTACTCCGATATCCAGAAACCCCTTTCCTTCCATGGCGTCAACAGCGTTATTGAAAAGATTGATAAAAACCTGCTGGAGAAGATGTTTATCGGCAAAGACCTCGATATCTTCAGGCGCTCTGAGATTAAATTGAACATCCGACATCTCGCTTGCGATCTCCATCTGGTTCAGCACTTCTTCTATCAAGTCTTTGATATTTACTTGTTTTAGATCAGGGGGTTTTTCTCTTGAAAACTCAAGCAGGTCGCTGACTATCCTTTTTACCCTGATAGTTTGTGAAAAGATGTCGCCGACTGTCTCCCTGATCATCGGGGGACAGGTCTCATGTCCGATTTCCCTGGATAGTATCTGGGCGGCAAGATATATATTGTTAAGCGGGTTATTAAGTTCATGCGCTACTCCGGAGGCAAGTGTTCCTATAGAGGCAAGTTTTCTGCTCTGGAGCAATTCCTCGTTCTTTTTCTTGAGTTCCTCGTCTCTCTTTATCAGATCAAGTTCCATCTTATTAAAAGAATTCATCAATGCGCCGACCTCATCCTGTTCCCTGGGAACCGAAAGCGATAAAAAATCGCCCCGGCCTGTCTTTTCAATCGCCTTTGTTAATATTTTCAGGCGACTCACCACGCTCTGGCTGATGACAAACAAAGACCCGAGACTTACAATAAAGAAAAGCGGAAACAGTATTAATCCTGCTTTTTGAGATAAGCCCATAGCCTTTTCAACCTTTTCCCTGGCTGATTTATCAAGGTCTTTGGAGATAATCAATATCTCTTCCCCGTTCTTTCTGAGAGCGCCGATTTCCCCGTGTAATTCCTGAAGATATTTGATAGACGGATCTCCCGGCTTTTGCGAAAATACTTTTTTCAGCAGTTCAGCATTTACAAGGGGACGTTCAAGAAAAGTTGCTTCAATAATAGGAAATAAGACTGAATTTTTAGGGGATAATGGTTTAAGTCTGTTAAATTCATTCTGAAAGTCCCAGACCAGGATTTCGATATGATTAAATCTCTGGGAATATTCATTTATCTTGTTCTCAAGACTGAGCAGAGTTTCCGTGTTATAGACAGGCGTAGATTCCTTAAGTAATAACTTTAAGTCTTTTAAATATGTGTGAACGTTGTCGATCTCTTTAATATCACCATAGAGAAAAAAGTTTTTCTCATGCCTGCGAAGCTGCAACGACTTGCTTCTTATGGTGTCGGACAGCTCGAGATATTGTATTTCTTTTTTAATTTCAACAAAGTTTACGCAGAAAAATATTGAAAAGATTATTACGGTTATCGAACTGATAAGAAAACTGAGAATTATTTTTATCTTAAGAGACATAGCTATTTATATTATCACTAATACATGAAAAAGAAAAATGGCTTCTAAAAAACATGCGGGTTAATTCTCAGGGGTGATGTCAATGTGCTTACAGATATCCGGCATCTTTCTCAGCAGTTAACCTGATAATTCCCTCTATTCTAAGAAAGATTTCGAGTGAGGGGAGGGCATGTCAGCGGCTGCTGGATATGCCGCTGACTATGCCCCGACGACAAGTACCGGGCAGGGGGCGCTATTAATGACTTTTTCGACGACATGGTCGCCAAAAAGCTTTCTGAACCGACTTCTCTTATGCGATCCCATGATAATGAGATCGCATCTTTCCTCTTCGGCGACCTCAACTATTTTTTTATGCGCCTCGCCCTCCTCAAGCCTCGCTTTAACAAGGGCGCCTTCAGACCTCGCTATATCCCTTATCTCCGAAACTGCCCTATTTCCTCCGCCATTCAATACATCACCAATATTCTTGATTCCGGTCAGGTTCAGGTCTCCTTCATGGGGGGGGACCACTTTGACTACCGTAACCCAGCATTTTTCATCACTTGCCAGTTTCAGCCCCTCAACAAGAACGTCTTTGCACCCGTTTACGGCTATAAGAATTTTTCTGTATCCTTTCATTTCAAATCACCTCACAACCAGTATAGGACATGAAGCATTCATAATCACCCGTTCAGTAGTGCTTCCAATTATGGCCTTATTGACCCCTGTCCAGCCGTAACTTCCCATAACTATTAAATCGCTGTTGATCCTGCCGGCAGTCTCCACGATCTTATCTCCTGCCTGTCCTTCCTCTATCTCTGTCCTTATCTGAACTCCATTTTCGGATATGCCCTCTTTTGCGATCCTGAGTATCCTCTCGGCCTCGCTGAAAAGGCTTTTCTTTATAGACTCTGTTTTCATGAAGCCTATCATTTCCTCATAGCGAGGTATGACATACAAGGCTGTTATCGATCCGCCGTCGGCCTTTGAAAGGGAATGAGCGCGCAAAAGGGCCTTGCCGCTGAACTCCGAGCCGTCAAAAGGAAGCAAAATATTTCTGTATGTCCCGGAGCATTCATGACACGGCCTCTTCACAACCAGCACATCACAGGGGGAATCCGCTATAACACCGGCGGTAACGCTTCCCATAATCAATCTCTTCAGTCCTTTTCTCCCGTGCGTTCCCATGGCGATCAGATCGGCATTCTTTTCACGCGCTATCTGTTTAATAACATCCGGCGCATCGCCTTCGCATACCAGCGATTCCACCTCTATCCCCAATTCATTTGAAAAATCATTTTTCGCCTGTAGGCATATCTTTTTCCCTTCTTCAAGCCTCTTATCAAGCTGCACAGGCGCTATGCTGAACTCTTCCTCGTCAAAATACACCGCATGGACGAGTATCACTCTGCCGGAATGCTTTTTTATCCATTCTGAAGACTCAAGAAGCGCAGCCCGGCTGAATTCCGAATTGTCATATGCTACGACTATGGTGTTATACATATTAATGAGCTCCTCCGCCTTTTCTGAATATCATGCCCACACCGAAACCTGCGCCGAGAGCAGCAAATATGGAAATAATCCCGTATAATGCCCCTTTATTTTTTGCCATGCCGGCAAGCGATTTCACTACGCCTGCCTGTTCCACAAGTACGTTTGCCTGTGCAGTATCAACAACCTTCTTGTTTTTCACTTCATAGACAGTAACTGTATAATTTCCGGGAGGCGCCTGATACGGCCAATCGGTCAGTATATAGTAATTCTGTTTCCCGTCCTTTCGGGTTAATCTGATTCCTCCGGATGAATTAGCATAGAGTTTGGTTCTCTCTTTGAAATTTACAAACTCATTAAACCATTTTGTCTTCTCATCTTCATTTGAGACAGGATTCATTTCCATATGTTTTTCGAGAGACGGATATCCGATCAGATATTTGTCCATCTCCTCTTTGCTGAGAATATCTTCGACCTTCCACGTGCTGTGTACAAAATACAGATTCGGTACGTTTTCGAACTTTAATGTTCCGGTATTCATCCATAAAAAACCGGCTACTTTCCCTTTTTGTCGTAATTCCTGGTGACCTTCCGGCGAAGCTATCTTGATAATCAGGTCTGTGCCGGGGTCTGATATGCCGCTGATGCTTACCGTGCTCCCATGATAAAAGAAGTCTATCTTTATGTGATCATGATTTGCCTTTGCGGTTAATTCTGCTGATGCTGTTCCGAAAAATGCAAAAAGTAAAATGCAAAATGTAAAAATCAGGAATTCAATAATTTTAAATTTTAAATTTTGATTTTTTATTTTTTCCATATTAGTGTCCTCCTGCCTGACTTAAAAGCAATGACGGGGTTAATGTGAGATCAAAGACAATCTTGACGGTCACAAGAAGCACAATCACTGCAAGAATTATCTTGAGCTGTTCTCCTTTGAGCTTTCTGCCGAAGGCTGTCCCGATCTGCGCCCCTATCGTTGATCCAAGCAATAAAAGCACTGCGAGGATAAAATCTACTGTGTGATTTGTATATGCCTGAAGGAATGTGACCTCAATACAGTTGAACAATATCTGAAATAGGCTTGTTCCCACGACAACATGCATGGGCATTCTCAGGATGTAGACCATAACAGGCACCATAAGGAATCCGCCTCCAACGCCCATTATCGCTGCAAGTATCCCTACAAAACCGCCGAAGATTATAGGGAGCAGGGCTGAATGTGTAACTCCGGACTTTTCGAAATGGGTCTGGAAAGGAAGGGATTTCAGAAACTTGCCGAAGGCCGATTCCTTCACCGGCTTTTCTTTTTCAGCAGTTTTTTTCTTCATGCTCGAAAGGCTTTCAATAAACATATAAGTGCCGACTATCCCGAGCATCAATACATATGTTATTTTTATAACAAAGTCTGCATTCCCCATAGCCTTGAGAACCTTTATGGCCTGGACGCCGACAAGTCCTCCGATGAAACCTCCTGCGAGAAGATAAAGACCCATCTTGAAATCAACATTGCCGACCTTCCAGTGTGCGTATGTCCCTGATGTTGAAGCTGCGACTATCTGGTTTGAATCAGTAGCAGCGGCTACTGTGGAAGGGATCCCGAACATTATCAGAAGCGGCGTCAACAGAAAACCGCCCCCGACCCCGAAAAGCCCTGAAAGAAGTCCGACCAATAATCCAAGGCCTATCGGAAGTAAGATATTAATACTTGTTAAAGCTACCGGTAAATACAGATACATTAAAACTCCTCCTTTAATAAATATCTTTTATGAATAGGTCATCAGGCACGGCGCGACCATTTCTTTCTAAGTAACAAATGCATGTCTTGCCAGCGTTACAATAGGTCTTGACGCAGTCTGGACAAGTTTATTGAGTTCCCTTGCGGAAAGATTCCCGTTTTCGGTCACATGCGGGCTTAACAGGACCATATCTATGCCTTTTATTCTCTTAAGGACATCCTTTACTGCTGATACTGCATCAGTCGATAGAGAATGAACCTTTATGTTGATCCCGGCGCTTTGATATTTTTCTGCGATATCAATGACCTTTTTATCGACTTCACCATTCTTTTTCTTGTTATCGACAGTCATAATCCTTCTTGCTGTTTCATGTTCATCTGCCTCGGCAAATGTAACGGCCGCCATAAGATCATCGAATCTGTCCGCAATTGTCCTTTTTCTATTGGCTATCAGGAGGGCTATATCCTTATCCATAGTTTTGGCAAGATCAACAGCATAGGAAAGACCGTCATCCATATCCTCGTCTTCGTATGCTACATACAGAATTTGTTTTTTCATTCTTCTGCTCCTTCTTCTTTGATTAACTTTTGATAATAGATATTGCATACAGGATGCCAGCTATAACCCTTTGAAAATAAAGGAGAATAATATGTGAAAATAAGAAGTGTTTAGAAAATGAACAGTTAAGCAACCGTCATTTTAAAGGAATGTCTTTTAATAACTTATTGAAATGAAAGGATTTTGATGGTTTTAGAAAAAGCTGATGCAGGTGTTTAGATTTTGAACAGTTTAAACACTAATCTTCTTTTAGTATCTTCCATAGGCTTGTTCTTGATATGCCCAGGACCTCCGCAGCCTTTGATTTATTACCTCCGAGCATCTTGAGCACCTTTTCCGCATATTCCTTTGTGAGTTCATCAATGCTCTTTATCCTGCCGGGATCAAGCGTATCAATCTGCAATATCCGGATCCCCCTCGGCATGCTTTCCGGCGTAATAATAGAACTTTTTTCAAGAATGATGGCCCTTTCTACGATATTTTCGAGTTCACGGACATTGCCCGGAAAACTGTAGTTCATAAGAATATCCATAGCCTCTTTTGAGAATCCCGTTATTTTTTTGTTGGACTTCGGAAGATGTTTCTGGAGGAAAAATACGCTCAGTGGTTTTATATCTTCAGGACGCTCCCTCAAAGGAGGTATGTCTATCTCCATGACATTAAGTCTGTAGTAAAGGTCTTCCCTGAACTTTCCTTCAGAAATAATGCCTTTTACATTCCGGTTTGTAGCTGCAATAAACCTTACATCAACCTTTATCGGTTTTGTTCCCCCGACTCTGTAAAACTCTCCCTCTTCAATAATCTTAAGAAGTTTTGCCTGGAGATTTGAAGACATTTCAGCGATCTCATCGAGGAAAAGTGTTCCGGTGTCTGCAATTTCGACCAGTCCGGGTTTCATTTTAAACGCACCTGTGAATGCGCCTTTCTCATGGCCGAATAATTCACTGGTAAGAAGGTCTTCTGTCAGAGTAGCGCAATTTATCGAAAGAAAGGGCATATTCTGTCTTCTGCCCGTGGAATGTATTATTTTGGCGATAAGGTTTTTCCCGACACCGCTTTCGCCTGTAAGAAGCACGTTGCAATCGGAATCTTTCATGCCTTCAATAATACTCAATACCCTCTTCATGCCTGTGCTTTTTGCTATGACAGGGACCTCCCTGTTCATCCCGTAGTATGTCTTTAGCGCTATATGTTCCTTTTTAAGTATCTTCTGTTCAAATATCTTTTTCACCCTCAACGTCAATTCATCCAGATCAAAGGGTTTTGTTATGTAGTCATATGCTCCTTTTTTCATCGCGTCGACAGCCGACCCTACGCTGCCGAATCCGGTGATGATTATCACCTCGGTTTCCGGGGACTCTTCTTTAACCTTTGATAAAAGTTCTATGCCGTTCATCCCGGGCATTTTTATATCGGTAACGAGGACATCAAAATGCTCCTTTCCCATCCGCTGAAGGGCTTCTACGCCGTCTTTTGTCCCGTAGACTTCACAACCTTCTTCCCGCAGGGTATCCAGAATGTTATTCAATGTTATTTCTTCATCCTCAGCAATAAGAATCCTGAAAGCCATATAGTCCACCTCTCATATCCGGTATAGTTGCAAAAGATTCTTGATTATAGAATTCAGGGGATAAAGCCTTATGTTCTATCCGCATTTCACGTACTCCATATAAATCCTGTTGTCATGCAAGGTTTTTGAAGCACCCTGACATCATTAAATGCAGCCTTAAGAATCACTGCCCGGCCGTTAAGCAGTCGAATTCTTCGGCAGCCTTATTATAAATGTAGTTCCTTTACCCTTTTCGCTTTTAAAGCTTATTTCCCCGTTATGTTTTTTAATTATATTAAAAACAATAGCAAGCCCCAATCCCGTGCCTTTTTCCTTTGATGTAAAAAAAGGCTCGAATATTTTATCAGTGAATTCCCGTGGAATCCCCATACCTGTATCGGATACTATTATTTTCACCGAGTCTTGCTCATCATCAACTTTCACAGACAATTCGCCTTTCTCCGGCATGACTTCAACCGCATTGGTAAAAAGATTGATAAAAACCTGCTCCATCTGCTCCGGGTCAGCATGGATCATTATACCATCAGGGTCTGAGTCCAGAATAAACTTTATATGTCCGGCGCTGACGGAGTTGCCCAGACGTTTATATACTCCTGTTATGAGACTGTTAAGTTCGACAATCTTACGCAGCGGCTCCCTTCCCCTTGCGAATTCAAGAAGGTCGCCGACAATCCTCTTTACCCTCATGGCCTGGCCGAAGATGTCATCAAGTCCCTTCCTCATGAATGACGGACAGTCCTCACCGGTTTTCTTGATCAGCCTCTGTGCGGTTGTATAAATATTGTTGAGCGGATTATTAAGTTCATGCGCTACCCCGGAAGCCAGTGTCCCGAGAGCCGCAAGCTTCTTCGATTGATAGAGTTCTTTTTCCTTTTCGATAAGCATGGTTTCCCTGTCTCTAAGGTTTACTGCCATATCATTGAATAATATTGTCAGTTTTGTTACCTCATCCTGCTGTCTTGAGGGAATAGGCAGAGTGGAGAAAATGCCCATTCCCGTCTTTTCGACCGTATCCATCAACCATTGCAAACGTCTTACGACATTGCTGATTATGAATAGAAACACCCCTATCCCCACAATAAAAAAGAGAGGGAAAAATACCAGAATCGCAAGCTGCGATATTTGGATAAAGCTGTCGGCATTTTCCCGGGCTGTCCTGTCAAGATCCTTGGAAATATTTATTATGTCCTCGCCGTTCTTTCTCAGGGTATTGATCTCTGAATCCAGTTCCAGGAGGCTCATGATTGCGGGACTCTCAGGAGCAAGAGCGAATACCTTGCCGAGAAGTTCCGCATTTACAAGAGGACGTTCAAGTAAAGTGGATTCAATGAGCGGGAAAAACGATGAATATTTCGTATGAGATGGTTTTATCTTATTGAATTCATTCCTGACCTTCCAGAAGATGATCTCGATATGGTTGAATCTCTGCTGGTATTCCTCTATTTTATTCTGCAGGTTAATCAGTTTGCCCGTATTATCAAAAGACCTGTTTTTTCTGAGGATTGCCTTTAAATCGGTTAAATAATCATATACACTTTTTACCTCGTTCAGGTCTCCGTGAAGAAAGAAGTTCTTTTCATGTCTTCTTAACTGGAGGGATTTGCTTCTGATCGTATCGGTGATCTCAAGATAAGTAATCTCTTTTCTGATTTTGATGAAATTGATATATTCAACTGATACGAGAACAGCAATGATGACTGCGCTTAATGAAAAACTGAGGATTATTTTTTTCTTCAGTGACATGTTGTTACTATAATATCACCGATTCTTTAAAAAATAAAAAAGCCCCTTTAAATCTAAAGGGGCTATGAGCATTGAATAAATTTTATTTCAGGATTTCACTACAAGCACGGCATTTTTTGTATGGCCGATGACCCTTTCGGTTACGCTTCCCATAAGAAGCCTTTTCAGCCCCGTCCTTCCATGACTGCCCACTACAATCAAATCAGCGCCCTTGCGCTCGGCGGTCTTAACTATAACATCATATGGCATGCCTTTTAATGTGAGTGTCTCAACCTTAACGTCTTCTTTTTCTGCATCACGTCTAACCTTCTCAACGCTCTTTTTTGCTGCGGGAAGATTTGCATTTTTTGTAGCGACTGAAAGAGCTATAAGGCTGCTCCCGCAACTCTTCGCAATACTGATCGCCTCAGAGGATGCAGCATCGCTATATTTGGAGCCATCTGTGGCAAGCAAGATTTTTCGAAAGTCAAGCCTGGCTGCCCTTGGAACAACAAGAACATCGCATGCTGCATGGCCTATAACTTTAGCAGTTACGCTTCCCATCATGAGCCTCTTGATGCCCGTCCTTCCGCGCCTGCCCATGATTATCATTTCAATTTTCTTTTTTGCTGCTTCTTCAATAATAAATTTATAAGGTTCTTCACCTTCGTGTACAATTGTCTTGCAGTCCACGCCTTCTTTAGAAGCTCTTTCATTTACTGACTCGAGATGCTGTCTCGCCTCTTTTTCTGAATTTTCCACAAGCTGGGGAGCAAGGGCAGTAAATTCCGGATTTGTCTCAACTACAGATATAACAAACAATTTACTTGAACATTTCCTGGCTATATTTATTGCTTCTCTTATTGCCCCTTCACTGAATTCAGAGCCATCTGTTGATAAGAGTAATTTATCAAGTCTTGCTGTTGGACATGTCTGTGTCATATCAGTGTCCTCCTGACTTCAGTACCCCGGATGCAGCGAGAACCAGCACCAGTACTTCTAATAATGCAAGGATACCGTATGCGGTGTCCTTATTCCTGAAAAGGATGGGCATTATTCTTATATAACACAGAATGGTGACACCGGCAAGAAAGGCGATAGGGATAAAGTTCAGGAAATCACCCTTGTTGACCATGCCGAGCCATGCCCACCCATGAGGGATGCCCGTAGCTTCAAGATATTCCTTAACAGGCATTTTCCAGTATAGGGGGAGATTGTTAACAAGCACATAAGGTTCCAAGATTCCTGTAAGATAAATAATAAATGTGACTATAATTATAAGCAATCCAATCTTCATCCCGATATCAAGGAGCTTTGCGTATGCTATCTGCTCTTCTGTTGCTTTTAATTTATTCTCCATAAAATTCCTCCTTATAATTATGACCGGTTTAAACAGTTTGAACCGTTTAAGCCGTTTAAACTGTTATAAATCATTTCCAGATTCCAAGGCCTTTCAACAATGCCCTTGTGCCTGCAAACAGGAGCATGGCGATAACTATATAACGCACTGCTGCAGGTTTTGTCTTTGCAAGGATTTTTACTCCGACTATTGAGCCGAGCATTATTCCCACGATTGAAGGGACGACCATCATCGGAAGTACAGCGCCGTTATTGACATAAATCCATGCAGCAGAAGTATCTGTAATGGAGAGCAGGAACTTGCTTGTAGCAACTGAAACCTTTAACGGAGCGCCCATCAGGAGATTCAGGACAGGCACATTAGCCCAGCCTGCGCCGAGGCCGAACATGCCGGCCATGACACCGATGATAATGAACAAGGCGAGTCCCTGTGGGGTCCGGTGTATCTTCCAGTTTATATCCTGACCGGTTGATGCCTCATGATATACTCCGCTTATCCTTAGCGCTGTTGAGAGGTTATCTGCTTTTTTTACATCGGGATATTCGGATTTTTTTGCTATCAGCATGATTGCAACGATACCGAGGATCGTAGCGCCCAAAGCTGTATTAACGATATTGGAAGGCAATGCAAGCCCTATCATCGCGCCGATTATTGCACAGGCCGATGCAATGAGGGCAACCGGCATGGCAAGTCTTAAATCAGCCAGGCCCTTTTTAAGAAGCCCCGGGCCTGCTGCGAGGGCTCCTGCAAGCGCAACAAGAAGACCCGCGCCCCTGACAAAATCGATATGGAAAGGAAAAAATCCTCCAATAATCGGGACAAAAAGGACTCCGCCGCCCACGCCTCCGAGAACAGCCAGAACACCCAAAATAAAAGTCACGATAAATAAAAGCAATGGCCATCCCCACCATGGCATCCTGGATTTTGTTGATGTTTCCTGTTGTCCGGGCTGAATTTCAGAAGTACTTTCATGTGCAGATGGTGCTATGGCTGTACCCCCCTGCGAAGTCGTCATATCAGTAGAAGCGAACGTGCCGGCAGAGATAAAAACTAAGATAGAAAGTATTATCGTAAATAACAGAATCTTGTAAAATCGCTGAGACATTTTCAAGATTTTTCCCTCCTTAGCATTAAATTTTTTTGAATTACTTGCTTTAAAATAGTAAAAATCTCTAAAAACGGATGATAATGTTTCATATTGCAACACAGCAGATTTATTTTGCAACAATGTTGCAGGTATAATAAATAAATATAAATTGTTAAGTCAATGGAATTATCACTTTAACTAAAGTTCAGAGTTTAATTAAATATATACTGCACGGTCTGCCGGTTGTAAGTTCCTGTCATACGCCCTATGTCTGTATTTTTCCGTGAACAGCCAGTCTAAAAATTATTTAAAACGTCCGGGTTATGTTATATTTTTAAAATATACTTTGAAAATGAAAAAATCCGCTGAATTCCAGTCAAAGAGTAAAATAATATTAAATGAGATGAGGGATCTTTTCGGGCAGGGATACGGGGGGATATTTCTCGTCGAAAGATATACCGACAGGATAGATTCACTCATAATAGACATCTATAATTCCCTGAAAAAGGATGCAAATATAGTTCTTATAGCAACAGGCGGGTACGGCAGGAAAGAACTTGCTCCTTTCTCGGATATTGATATCATGTTTTTTGCGTCTGACAGGATAGGCACGGAAGATGCGGAACAACTGCTTTATAAACTCTGGGACACCGGGCTTACCATAAGCCATTCTTTCAGAACAGGGGACGAATGCATTGAAGAATCTCTGAAAGATATAAGAACAAGGACATCGCTGCTTGAAGCGAGATATATTGCAGGCAATAAGCATCTCTATAACATATTCAGAAAGAAAGTCTATACAGAGATTGCGCACAAAAGGCAGAAAAACTTCGTTAGAGAGAAGTTAAAGGAGATGGAAAAAAGGCATGCAGAATCAGGTGATTCGGTTTTTTTGCTGGAACCTAATATCAAGGAGGGAGAGGGAGGGCTTAGAGACGTTCATACTGCATACTGGCTTTCGAAGGTTGCGCTTAAAATAGAAACGATAAAGGATTTTTCGGGACTGGTGAACTCATATGATTACAAAAGATTCTTAAGCGCATATGATTTTTTGCTCAGGACCAGATTTTGCCTGCACCTTGAGACCAAAAGAAAAAATGATGTTCTTACATTCGAATATCAAAAAAATGTTGCCTCAGAACTCGGCTTCAAAGATTCGAAGAAATTCAGGGCATCTGAAAGGTTTATGCGCTATTACTACCTGAAAGGCAAGATCATTAAAGATACGACTCGAAAGATTGTGGGTAAATGCAGCAGTCCTTATATAACTTTTTTCCATAAAGATATGATTTCGAGGAGTATTAATGCTGATTTCTCTGTATCGGGAGGCCGATTAATAACAAAAAAAGATGACCTTTTTGAAAAGAACCCTGATAAGATTATGGAAAGTTATCATCTTTTTGCCAAAACAGGCAGGAAGTTCAGCGAAATGATGAAAGAAAATATAAGATCAAACCTGTTGAGAATAAACAGAAGAACAAGGAAATCCCTGATTGCCGTCCATTATTTCCTCGAAATATTCAAAAGCGTACGTGTATACGAAACATTGAGGGAGATGCACGAAACAGGTGTTCTTGGAAGGTTTGTCCCGGAATTCGGCGCATTAAGGCTGCTTGTTGTCCATGAGCCTTATCATATGTATACAGTTGATGAGCATACTTTGCTGGCAATAAGGAATCTTGAGAACCTGAGAACCACTAAATACAAAAGTCTTGAATATATGAAGATGATCATAAATGAGATGGAACATATTGATAACATTTTCATGGCGCTCTTATTCCACGATATAGGGAAAGCGGCCGGGAGAAGACATGAGGAAGAGGGATACAAACGACTCAAGAATATATTGGAAAGATTCAATCTCGACAGCAAACAGAGGTCAAGGATCGAGTTTCTGGTGAGGAACCATATACTCATGTCGAATATTGCATTGAAGAGGGAAACAAGCGATGCGGAAGTGATCGCCCGCTTTGCCGACGCAGTCGAAGACCTGGAGAACCTAAAGGCGATCTATCTTATTACATACTCGGACATGTCTGCAGTAAACCCGGGATTTCTGACGTCATGGAAATCATATCTTCTTAATGATCTGTTTGAACGAACAAAGGATTACCTGACCGGTGTAAAGGAAGACAGGGCTGAATACATCAGGAGTCTGCAGCGGATTTCACCCGGGACGCTGGCCGATGATATTGGAAATTTTCTTGAGGAAATGCCCGAAAGATATATGCTTTCAACAACAAAAGCCAGGGTTTTAGAAGACTATAAGCTTGTGGCAGAGATGAAGAAAAACAGGTTTGCAATGCGTATTGACAGAAGTTCGGAAGAAGTAGTCGACCTTGTGATAAGCGCTGAGGATCGGCCGGGACTTTTTTCAATAATCGTCGGGTTTTTATCCTCCAGGGGATTTGATATAGTAAACGGCAGAATATTTACTGGAAAGAATGGGATTGTTATTGATAAAATTTCTATTTCCAACTGGAAAAATATATGGTGGGAAGGCATTGAGGATGAGCTGGAAAAAGGTCTGAAGGATATTATTATAGACCGGAGGCCTGTTAAAATTATAAGCCGCAGCAGGAAAGCCGGGAGCCTGTTTGACATTTTCATCGAACTTGACAATGAGGCATCCGATGATTACAGTCTCATCGAAATATTCTCTCCGGACAGGATAGGTTTGCTTTACGATATATCGAATGTCATGTATGAAAAGGGGCTGAATATCGTCAACGCGAGGATCAATACCGAGGCAGGACTTGCCCAGGATATTTTTTATGTGCTTTCCGGCAAGGAGAAACTTAACAATATAGCAGCACAGGAGCTTTTATCAGATTTATGGACAATCCTGAAAGAATAAAAAAACTGCCGTGCATAATTGCCCTTGCCCTGCTTATAGGCATTGCAATATTTTTTCTGAGGGGGCCGTACATATCAAATGCCCTTAAAAAAATAATCCTTCCCGAATTAGAGCTGGCTTCGGGAAAAAATATCATTGCAAAAAAGATCTATATAAATATCTTCCCCCTGTTTATCGAAGCAAAAGGGTTGAAAGTTTTTGATGAGAATGGAGAAAGGATAATCTATGCAAACAGGGTCAAGGCATACATCGATCTTTCCGGACTGTTAAACAGGAATATCAAGATACGGAGACTGGTTATAAAAGAGCCGGAAATAACCGCTGACAGGAAACAGATTGAAGAGATTTTAAAAAATGTCAAGACTTACCTCGAAAAAGAGCGGGAAACGCCTATAAAGGTAAAGGTAATAGCCGTGGAGGTGCAACACGGGAGAACGGACTTAAGAGACGATGCCGTTAAAACCGCTTCCGGAATAAAAGAAATCAACGGGGAGATAATTCTCTCTGAAACTCCGAGGATCAGGGCTTCCGCGCGTGAAATAAAAATTACAAAAGAAGGATGGCCTGAAATAAAATGGGACGCCGACGTAATTCTCGTATTAAAGGACGGGACAGTTCAGATAAACAGGTTCATCATAAGTTCGCTTGGTTCAAGTCTGACGGCGTCGGGAGAATACCGGGAAGACACATTAAATCTTAAGACAACCATTAAAATGATGCTGGCATCCATTAAAAATATATTCAAACTTCAAAAAAGCGGGGAGGGGAATATAAGGGCTGCCGGTGAAATAAAATATGCCGGGAAAACGGTCTTGCTCGATCTGAAACTGGAGGGAAGGTTTTATCTCCAGACCCTGATGGAACTGCTGAAGGTCAAGGAGAAAATTGAAGGGCTTGTGGATGTAAACGGCGAGATCAAAGGGCCGATCAATGATATTACAGGAAAAGGCGCCGCGACTTTGCATCAGGGGAATCTGTTTAATGTTGAGGCAGATTATCTTAAATGTGAGATTTCTTATGCTGATGGAGAAATGAAGTTTTCAGGCGGCGAAAGCAGACTATACAACGGACAGGCAAAAGCCTCTGCATCCATAAGACTTCCGGTCGTTGACTTCTTTACTCTCGATATAGATTTTTTAAATGTCGACAGCACACCGCTTTTCAAGCTGATAGGGTGGGATCCGGGCATACAGAAAGGGAAAGTCAGGGGAAGATTACAGAGTGCGGGCAAGGAATTCAATCCCGGGGGCTGGTTTGTATACAAAAATACAGTAGACGGCAAAGATGTGCTGGGAAGGATAAAAGACATATCCGGTAATTATAATCTCAACGGCAGTCTGCTGTCGTTATCGAATGTTCAGCTGAGTACGGGGATGTCCGATATGTCCGTTAACGGTCAGATAGATATTGATAAGGAGATGCTGAATCTTGACGGTGTTGTGAATACAAAGGATATTACTGATATAAGCTCGCCGTATTACAAGATGATCAGCGGGAAAGGTAATTTTACAGGAAAGATATCGGGGTTTTTCAAAGATCCTATAATAAGCGGCAATATAAAAGTATATAATCCTGTTATCGAAAATTATGAGGCCGGCATGCTCGATGCGGATGTTGATTACAGAAAGGATATTTTGAAAATAAAGGAACTTGCATTGAAGGCGCATGATGAATTGCATAAACTCGACGGAAGCATCAGCTTTAAAAAGGCAAAGGAACTTTTCGACCTTTCTAACCCTGAATATAAACTGAATGTGTCTTTAAAAAACGCCGACCTTGAGAAATTTGCAAAGATTTTCTATGCGGATTTCTCCGGGACCGGCAGAGTCTCCTCTGAACTGAAAATAGGCGGCACCGGTGGAAATCCGACAGTAAAGGGCGCATCGGTCGTCTCAAAGGCTGTTGTTTATGGTGTGCCTTTTGATTCTTCCTCTTTTGAGTTCAGTTACAAAGACAGGGAACTTAATTTTGCACAGATGAAGATCAAAAAGGGAAAGTCTTTGCTCAATGCAGATGCTTCTATCGACACCAAAGGTAATTTTTCGTTCAAGGCTGCATCGGACAGGATAATGCTGAGCGATATGGTTCAAAAACCCATACAGGGAGATATAACTTTCAGCCTTGTATCAGAAGGACACGGGACATTCGATAATCCAGCAATACTTGTTGATGCAAAGATGATCAGCGGCACATTAAAGGGCAGGCATATAGGCAGCGGGTCGATAAAAGCCTCGATAAAAAACAGGGATATTTCGGCAAAAGCCGGATTTATCGATAGGAAGATAAATATTACCGCAAATGGGAAATTTACAAAGGAGATGCCCTGGGATGCCCGGATAGACATCCAGACAGGGAGGTATGATTTCCTTGTTACTTCTTTTCTGAAAGACGTGCCCGAAGATCTGATCCTTAGCTTGAACGGCGCTGTTGAAATGCATGGTGACAGGAGACATGTTTTTGCTTCATCCTCAATAAAACATATGATTCTCTCCATGTATGGTTACAGCTTTACAAATGAGAAGGAGATCAAAGTTGATTTAAAAGACAGGGAGGTTCAGCTCCATACTATTTCTATGAGGGGCGGGAACACAACACTTAATATCAGCGGCGGCTTTGAGATCGGAAAACAGTACAATCTTGTTCTGGAGGGGACTTCCGCGCTCTCTCCGTTCAAGAGCCTGTCAAAAAAAATCGGACATCTGAAGGGGGACGCCGAACTTGTCCTGTCGATTACGGGAGACTGGGATACGCCAAAAATAAATGGCGGATTAACTCTCTCAAACGGGGCCTTCGGATTGAAGGATTATTACCATCGCATTTCTTCTCTGAACGGTTATTTATATATCGATAATGACAAGGTTGTATTGCAAAAACTATCCGGGAAGCTTGGAGGCGGCGGTGTCGATATATCGGGCATTTTATATCTTAAGAAATTTTCTTTCAGAAGATTTTACGTTGAGGCAAAGCTTGACGACATATCAACTTCAATTTCAAATGACTTCTCTGTTAATTTCGGAGGCAATATCCTTTATAAGGGCACCCCTGCGTCCCAGATAATTTCCGGAGATATCATTATAAATCGCGCCCGTTACAGGGAAAGGGTTGAATGGAAAAGCTGGCTTTTAAAGACAAGAACGACCGAAAAATACAAAGCCGAGATTTCGAACCTTGAAAAGGCGGAACTGAACATCAGGATTGCAGGCAAGGAAAATATTTATATCGACAATAACGTTGCAAGGGCAACGCTGACAGCGGATACGGTCTTAAGAGGCACGATTTACCGCCCGATTCTTTTCGGAAGGCTTGAATCGAAAGAAGGCACTGTATATTTCAGAAACAACGAATTCAGAGTTCTGAATGCAAGCGCAGATTTTGCAGATCCGAACAGGATAAACCCTATTATTGAGATAGCGGCGGAGACAGTTGTCAAAGGGTACAAAATAAAAATGAACCTTGAAGGCCAGCTTGATCATTTCAATATGTCTCTCTCCTCTGATCCACCGCTTAAAGAGATGGATATTCTTGCATTGCTTACAGTCGGCCAGACAGGGGGTGAATTGAAAGGGCTGGAAGGGGGGATAGGCGCGGGTGAGGCTACCTCATTCGTTACCGGGAAATTGCAGGATGTCATTGAAGAGAGACTGAAGGCGATCACCGGGCTTGACAGATTCCAGATCGATCCCTACGTATCAAAAAATACCGGGGCTGTTGAACCCAGGGTAACAGTCTCAAAAAGACTTCTGGGAGACAAAGTTTTTGTCACCTATACCTCTGCTGTCGGAGCTACGGAAGAGCAAATTATAAAGCTTGAGTACTATATGGGGAAAAACGTTTCCTTGATCGGGGTGAGGGACGAAAGAGGCATCCTCGGAGGGGACATCCGTTTCAGGTTCGAATTTAAATGAAAAAAAATCACACTATAGACCAAAGCCGTAATAAAGCTTGTAGAAATGTGAACCCGCTTGTATTTCTGATGATTGTTTTAAACCTCTTTTTTATTTTGCGACCTGATAACTGTATGGCTCTGACCGCCGGAAAGATAGAGATAAACGGACTTTATTCGATAGAAAAAGATGAAATGCTCGACATGCTCGGGATACGGACAGGGGCTTTAATAGATGCAGAAAAAGTAAGATCCGGGATCAAAAGGGCATTTTTTAAGGGTATATTTGAAGATATTTCCATTAATGTGTCCGACGGAGAGCAACCCGGCGTGATAATCAATGTCAGAGAGAAGGATTTTATTAAAAAGATTTATTTGAAAGGCAGTTACCAGCTTTCGTCCAGGACAGTAAAAAAGGAGTTCACATTAAAGGAAAATGAAGTGATGCGTTATGATTCGATACAGGGCGCCTCGGACAGCCTTAAGGAACAGCTTTCCCTGTATGGATTCCCTGATTCGGAAATTGATATAAGGGTAGAGAAAACCCGAAAACCATACAGGGTGGATATATATTTGACCGTAAATACCGGCGTCCCCCTTATAATAAAAAAGATAAAGATTTCCGGAACAGACCTTGAAATACAGAATTTCATGAAAACAACCGCCGGAGATATATATAATCAGGTATTGCTCGGGCAAGATTTGCAGCGTATCAGGGAAAAGCTTAAAAAAGAAGGTTACTATAATCCCGAGGTCGGGCCGTATTCATTTTCTGACGGCGAACTGGAAATTGCGGTCAAGCCCGGGAAACGCCTGACGGTGGCAATCGAGGGAAACAGCGTAATATCCGGCAAGACTCTCATGAAGGAAGTGCCTTTTTTTGATACCGAGACATTCAATGATGAAGTGATAGATGAAACTACCGGCAGAATGCTCTCATTATATCACAGCGAAGGATATCCTTTTGCGCAGATTGCGCCTGTGATTGATTCGTTTGAAGAAAATACGGTTATCACTTTTTTCATATTCGAAGGGGAGAAAATAAAAGTGAAATCCATAAGTTTCAGCGGCGCCTCTCTGCCCCACGATCGCCTGAAAAACGTTATATCAATCAAGGAGGGAGAGAGTTATAATCATGATTTAATAGAGAAAGACAGGGAGTCTCTTGCGGAATTTTACTGGGCGCTCGGTTATCTGGAGGCCGTTGTCGGGAATATCGAGGTGAACATAGATGAAAAAAACAATACGGCGGAAATATCGGTGAACATTCAAGAGGGACAAAAGACAGAGATAGGCTCTATTGATATAACAGGCGTCGGGCCTGATATGAAAAACAAACTTATGTCATACATCGGCCTGAAAAAAGGCGATCCATATAATGAAGTGGATATCTCAGACGCAAGATTCAGAATCCTCGATTTTTATAACAATACCGGCTATACGAATATAGATGTGATTGTTGCAAGAGAAATTGAAAACCATATCGCTTCAATTGTTTTCAAGGTTATAGAAGGCGAGAAGAAAATATTCGGCAAGACCGTGATAGCCGGGAACAAAAAAACGAAATATGAAGTTATTAAAAGGGAATTGCTGCATAAAGAGGGCGCCCCTTACAGTTTCCGTGAGCTTGCGAGGGAAAGACAGAGATTATACAAATTAGGTTTATTTACAGATATCGCTATAGAGGCTGTCGAAGCGGACGGCGCAAAAGAAGATATTCTGGTCAGGGTGAACGAGGGAAACGCAGGTTCAGTCGAGTTCGGTTTCGGTTTTGCAGAATATGAAAGATTCAGGGGCTTTGTCGAATTAAGCTACAGAAATCTGTGGGGAATGAACAGACAGGGGGTATTGCGGGCCGAGCTGAGTTCACTGGAAAGAAGATATATCCTGCAGTATCACGAGCCCTGGTTTATGGGCATACCCCTGCCGTTCAGAATCTTCTTTTTACATGAAAGAAAAAAAGAGATTAATATTGATGACAAACAGACAAGGTACAAACTTGAAAGATACACGGTATCAGCCGGAGTTGAAAAAAAGGTTAGTGACAGCGTTAAGACGGAATTGTATTATGAATTCGCTATTGTAAAAACTTCAGATGTACAACCGGATGTCATATTAAGCAAGGAGGATAAGGGCACGCTTGCGATCAGCAGTATAAAGCCCGCTGTAATTTATGATACGAGAAATGACCCATTTGAACCTACCAAAGGTGTTCTTGCAGGCATTTCGATGAAAATAGCTTCTCCATTGCTATTTTCAGAGACGAATTTTGCCAAGCTGACCGTATACGGAAGCCTGTTTCAAAAGATCCAGAAAAGAATTACTCTGGCAATATCAGCCAGAGGCGGTGTCGCATATAGTTTCGGGGGTTCGGAAGAGCTTCCTCTTGTGGAGAGATTTTTCCTCGGCGGCAGGTCTACCGTAAGGGGATACGGACAGGACTTATTGGGACCTAAAGGTTCTGACGGCAATCCGACCGGAGGCAATGCGTTTCTCATGGGAAATATTGAACTCAGGACATCCATAGGCAGGGGTTTTGGAATAGTTCCTTTTTTTGATGTTGGGAATGTATGGGTCAAGACAGGTGATATTGACCCTGCCGATCTGAAATATACTGCGGGGATGGGATTGCGGTATAACACCCCTGTCGGGCCTATAAGGGTGGACTACGGCGTAAAATTAAACAGAGAACCCGGGGAAAGCCGGGGTGAGCTGCATTTCAGTATCGGACATGCGTTCTGAAAACTTTGATGAATTTATAGTATGGATT
>JBFMDL010000048.1:0-22396 GCA_040753635.1 Nitrospirota bacterium
TGACAAAATGTCTATCCAATTTTGAGAACATTAGTAAGAGCCGTTATGATCCAATAAGTTTTAAGATTCCTCGTCGCCTCTGGCTCCTCGGAATGACACAAAAACTTAGTTTTTCAGCAGCCTGTTAATCCAGCCTTTCATATGACAACCTTATATGATATAATTTTTAAAAAGGGGGGATATAATAATGAAAATTTTACTGGCTACAGATGGCTCGGAATATTCAGAGGGTGCAGCAAAATTTTTGACAAACCTTCAATTCTCTTCAGATGACGAACTTACCGTCCTCCATGTAATAAGTTGGGTTGCTTTTAGAGATGATGTGGAATCCTATCATGCCAGCCTTAAACATATAAAACAAGAGATAGCGCCTAAGATTCTGGACTCGGCGGTGGATATATTAAAACCTGTTAATGCAAAAATCAGCACTGCCTTGCTGGAAGGTGACTCCAGAAATTCCATAATAGACGTTGCAATAAATTCCGATGCGGACTTAATCGTCATGGGAGCAAGGGGGTTAAAAGGCATCAAATCACTTATGGTAGGCAGTGTAACAAGGTCAGTTGCCGTCAATTCTCCGATCCCTGTGCTTGTCATAAAACCCTCCCAATTCGAACCACCGGGGAAGTTGAAAATCCTCTTTGCTACAGACGGCTCTGAGTATGCCGATGCAACCGGAAAATTTCTGGCCTCAATGCCTTTCCCCGACAAATCGGAAGTAACGGTCTTGAATGTAATCTGGTCTGCCTTATCAGATATACCCGAAAGGTTTTTCATAGAAACAGACGACAGGATTAAAGAAACCGTGGCCAGAGTCAGAACAACGGAATTTTCAGAATCAGAGAAAGTTCTTCAATCAGCCAGGGAATCTTTAAGAGAAAAATTTCCCGGCGTAAAAGTACTGACAAAGGTTGGAGACCCCTCTACAGAAATACTGGCCGCGGCAGAGGCTTCAAACACAGATATTATAGTAGTTGGATGCAGAGGTTTGAGGGGAGTAAAAGGAATGGTGGGAAGCGTATCACGAAATATTCTCAGACATTCAACATGTTCTGTCCTAATCGGGAAACCATGCGGATAATAACTAAATCCAGTTGATTTGCAGAACTTTTACAGTGCATCTGCCTTCCTTTTATGACGTTTGGGTATATTTACCTTGATTTGATTCATTGCTTACAACAAAGTTTGTTTCTCTTCACGGCAAACATCTAACAGGCTGCTGAAAAACTAAGTTTTTGTGTCATTCCGAGGAGCCAGAGGCGACGAGGAATCTTAAAACTTATTGGATCATAACGGCTCTTACTAATGTTCTCAAAATTGGATAGACATTTTGTCAGAAAATCTCCCCTTGCCCCTCTCGTAGAGTCGAGTCTCCGACTTTGCCAAAGAGGGGTATATTCCTCCCTTTGGCAAAGGGAGGTTGGGAGGGATTTTATTGAAATTATGTGCGTTCTATTATGAGAACCTTAATAAGATTTCTCGTTTCACTCGAAATGACAAAAAGAGACTTTTTCAGCAGCCTGTTAAGTGGTTCTATCGCCGGATTACCGGGAGTTATGAGTGATACAGAAGGCTTATTGCGGCGTGCCTGTTGTTATTTATAGTTTTTTGGATATAATATACTGTTTTTATAGCTTTGTTTTGTAAAAAATATAATAATCTATTATTCTGTAAAAATAGAAAGGGGTTCCAGATTAGACAGCTACCTGACAGAAGAGGGTATTTCGGAAGATACGGCGGGCGTTTTATCCCTGAAACGCTGATGCCCGCACTTAATGAACTCGAAAAGGCATATTATGCGTCAAAAAAGGACAAGGCTTTCCGGAGTGAGCTTGCCCATCTTCAGAAAAGTTACATCGGGAGACCGACTCCCCTGTATTTTGCGAAGAGATTGACTGAAGGACTGGGCGGCGCAAAGATTTATCTCAAGCGCGAGGACCTTGCGCATACAGGCGCACACAAAATAAATAATGCACTGGGTCAGGCGATCCTCGCCAGAAGAATGGGTAAAAAAAGGTTGATAGCCGAGACAGGAGCAGGACAGCACGGCGTCGCTACAGCGACAGGCGCAGCCCTGGCAGGTCTCGAGTGCGAAATATATATGGGCTCGGAGGACATAGTGCGCCAGTCACTGAATGTCTTCAGAATGAAACTTCTCGGCGCAAGGGTTATTGAAGTCTCCGCAGGTTCTAAAACTTTGAAGGATGCCATCAACGAGGCGTTGAGAGACTGGACCACCAATGTAAGGACAACACATTATGTTCTGGGGACTGTTTTCGGTCCTCATCCTTTCCCTGTCATGGTAAGAGACTTCCAGTCGGTGATAGGCAGAGAGGCAAAGAAGCAGATACTCGATGCCGAGGGGAGACTTCCTGATTATCTTATCGCATGTGTAGGAGGGGGGAGTAATGCAATGGGATTGTTTCATGCCTTCCTGTCGCACCGCCCTTCGCATGCAGCCGGACATATTAAAATGATAGGCGTCGAGGCAGGGGGAAAAGGGATAGAGACAGGAGAACATGCTGCAAGGTTTGCCGGGGGATCTATCGGAGTATTTCAGGGGACCAAAAGCTATCTGCTCCAGAACGATGACGGCAATGTCCTCGGAACACATTCTGTATCTGCCGGGCTTGACTATGCATCGGTAGGGCCTGAACATTCTTTCCTCAGGGATTCGGGAAGGGTGGAATATACGTTTGCAAATGATGACGAAGCATTGAGCGCATTTGAACTTTTATCGAGGACTGAAGGCATCATCCCTGCGCTTGAGTCAGCGCATGCCCTTGCAGAGGCAGTTAAACGGGCTCCGGGGCTTCCGGAAGAAAAAATTATAATCGTTAATCTCTCCGGACGCGGTGACAAGGATGTGCAGCATGTCGCAAGGATAAAAGGAATAGAATTATGATCTCACGCATAGGCAGAAGATTTAAGGAGATACTCAGGGAAAACGGCAAGGCGTTTATCCCATATATCATGTCAGGATATCCCGATATGAACAGGACGATTGAACTGGTAAAGATCCTTGAGGATTGCGGTGCGGACATGATAGAACTCGGCGTGCCTTTTTCCGATCCCCTGGCAGACGGTCCTACAATCCAGAAAGCCGCTGAGAGCGCTCTGAACAATGGAGTTACACTGGCGTCAGTCATAAGTCTTGTGAGAACCCTGAGGAGCGGAACGCAGATACCGATAATCCTTATGACATATTATAATCCTGTATTTAAATATGGAGAGGAAAGGTTTGTCCGTGACGCTTCATCTGCGGGCGTCGACGGCATAATAGTTCCGGACCTGCCTCCCGAGGAGGCAGGCAGTCTGATAAGACTCTCAAAAAAAAGCGGCGGATTCGATATCATCTTTCTGCTTGCGCCTACATCTACAGAAGACAGAATCAAAAGGGTTTCAAAGGCTTCAGGCGGTTTTATTTATTATGTCTCGATTACAGGGATTACAGGCTCAAGACTTTCCATGGATTCCTCCATAGAATCCCACATATCAGAGATAAGAAGCATATCAGACAAGCCTGTAGCTGTCGGCTTCGGCATCTCCACTCCTGAGGAGGCCTCTGTTGTTTCAAGGTTTGCAGACGGAGTAATTGTCGGGAGCGCTATAGTAAAAAGGGTTGAAGGTTCCGATGATGATTTAAGGAAATACCTGCTCTCACTGAGAAATTCGATAAAGTGAAGGGCAGCCTTGAAAAAAAATGCCGGCAGTTGAAGAGTTTGATGGAACTGTCATCTCTGGTCGATCCCACTTTAGATACCCTGGAGATCCGGAGAAGGGCTGTCGAAGCTGCTACAAGGCTTCCGGGCGCCGGTTCCGGGAGTCTGCTGCTTGTTGATCAGGAGACAGGAGGCGATCATGATACTTAAGGTTCTCGGCAGTTCAGGAGCCGAATTCCCCGGGCATAACCCGCCTGCTTTTCTGATTGACGGGAAAATATTGCTTGACGGGGGCACCATTGGAGCGCAATTGGACGAGGAAGAACAATGGAAAATAAAAGATATCCTCATAACACATTCACATCTTGATCATATAAAGGGCATCCCATTTCTTGCCGACAATATCGTCATCAAGAACAGAAACCACAACATTACTCTGATAGGCATCAGGGAGACGCTGAGGGCGCTGAGAGAGAACCTCCTGAATGACAAACTCTGGCCGGATTTCACCAAGATTTCCGCTGCGATTGAACCTGTGGTCAAACTCAGGAACATATCTGCCGGGAAACCGTTGAAGGTCGACAATTATACTGTTACAGCATATAGGGTCAATCATACGGTCCCGGCTGTCGGTTATATTATCAGGGACAAAAAAGGCAAGGCCCTTCTTTATACAGGAGATACAGGTCCGACCGAAAGGATCTGGAATGTGCGTGACAATATCAATGCGGTTATTGTGGAAGTCTCTTTCCCGAACAGCATGGAGAAACTGGCGGTAAAAACCGGCCATTTGACCCCGAAGCTGATGCTGAAGGAGCTGGATAAAATAAAAAGTTCCCCCGGGACAATTTTTATTACCCATCCCAAACCCCAGTATCTGAAGCAGATCAAAAAAGAGATCGGCAATAAGGGAAAGGGCAGGATTATATTTTTGAAAGACGGTGATATATATGAGATATAATACGGGGGAAATCCCGAATAACGAATGCGGGATCCGGATGGATCTGAAATTCTGTTAAACCGGTTGGAGAAGGCCGACGATGAAGCAGGCGGTAATTACTTTATTAAGGCCGGCGATGGTATAATGCCAACGCCGTACCTTTAGATGATAAATGTCCGGCGGGTTCAGCACATACGTCAGCGGGCGTTTTTATCAAAATGGGTTTGCTGATAATTTAAAAACGATCGGGATTTCAGATTAATAAGAGGAGATTCGATATTCAGAGGCGGTTATATGGCATGGTTTAAAAGAAGCAAAGAGCTGAAAACAGACAAGAAAGTAAAGATCCCGGAGGGGCTCTGGGTAAAGTGCGAAAACTGCAAGGAGATAATATACAGGAAAGAGATAGACAGGAATTTAAAGATATGTCCGAAGTGCAATTATCATTTCAGGATAAGCGCCAGGGAACGCCTTAAGTTCCTCACTGATGAAGGAAGTTTTGTCGAGATGGACACGGGCCTTTCCTCAACCGATCCCTTGAAATTCCAGGACAAGATCTCCTATAAGGAGAGGCTTGAGGATAACAGGAAGAAAAGCGGACTTGAAGAAGCCACTATTTCGGGTGAAGTTATTGTTGAGGGACATCCTGCGATACTTGTAATAATGGACTTTTCCTTTATGGGCGGAAGTATGGGTTCTGTTGTCGGTGAGAAGGTGGTAAGGGCGGCAGAGACGGCCCTTGAGACCAAAAGGCCGCTGATTACGGTTGCTTCCTCCGGCGGCGCAAGAATGCAGGAGGGGATTTTCTCGTTGATGCAGATGGCGAGGGTTTCCGCTGCTATAGCAAAACTCAAGGACAGCGGCATACTTTATATATCAATACTTGCAGACCCCACATTCGGAGGCGTTACCGCCAGTTTTGCCATGCTGGGGGATGTAATTCTCGCAGAGCCGAGAAGCCTTATAGGGTTTGCCGGTCCACGTGTAATAGAGCAGACGATCAAACAGCAGCTCCCGGAAGATTTTCAGAGGTCTGAGTTTCTGCTTGAGCACGGCCTTATTGACATGGTTGTGGACAGGAAAGAGATCAAAAAAACAGTCGCAAAGATTATCGAGTTGCTGACATGAAATACAGCAGCGCCATCAAGTATCTTTACGGTCTCCAGAAATTCGGAATGAAATTCGGCCTTGATAATATACGAACACTTCTGGCAGCGCTCGGCAATCCTCATGAATCCTTCCGTTCAATACACGTTGCAGGGACAAACGGCAAGGGTTCAACTTCAGCCATGATCGAGACAATATTAAGAACATCCGGGGCCGCCACCGGCCTTTTTACTTCACCTCATCTTGTAAGCTTTACCGAGAGGATAAGAATCAATGGACAGGAGATAGAAGAGAACGATGTCATTGAACTTGCAGATGAGGTCAGGAGCGCCGCAGAGAAAATAAAAGATTTGTTCCCTACTTTTTTTGAAGTTGTAACTGCGATGGCTTTTATTCATTTCAGGAAGACAAAAACAGATTGGGCTGTAATTGAAGCAGGAATGGGGGGGAGGCTTGACGCAACAAATATAATAACGCCCGAAGTATCGGTTATTACCAGAATCGATTTTGATCACAGGGAGTTCCTCGGGCGTACTCTCAAGGAAATAGCAGCCGAGAAGGCGGGTATAATCAAAGATGGGGTTCCGGTTATTGTCTCCGGGCAGGCCCATGAGGCTATGGATGTAATAGAGAGCAGGGCTTTCGAAAAAAAATCACCTTTATATAAATCAGGGCGCGACTTTTCATCGGAATTGCTGTCTGACGATCCAGAGGAGACAAGGTTCAATTATCGCGGGACAGGCCGGCATGAAGGGATAAAATTGAGTCTTTCGGGGGAGCACCAGATTTTTAACGCCGCGATCGCCGCCAGAACAATTGAGGAAATTTCTGCGCGATACCCCCGGCTGGTGTTCGACATAAAAAGTGGACTTGAGAATACAAGATGGCCCGGAAGGCTTGAAAAGATAAAAGATGAGCCCCCGATACTGATTGACGGCGCACACAATCCTTCAGCCGCTGAAATTCTTTCGAGACATCTGAAAAAGTTGTTGGCCTTTAAATATCGAAGAATAATAATGGTGATCGGGATAATGAATGATAAAGACATTGACGGCATACTGAAACCATTGCTTCCACTGGCCTCGGAGATAATATTCACATCTCCTGCTTACGGAAGGGCGGCCACTCCGGATATGCTCGCAGCCAGAGCAGTATCAGAGGGCTATTCTTCGAGGCGGGCATCGGGCGTTAGTGATGCGCTTAATATGGCGGAGGGGATCTGTCTCCCCGGAGACCTTATTTTGGTCACAGGCTCTTTCTACACTATCGGGGAGGCCAAAGAAGCAGCAGGTCAGAAGGGGATCCTTGCGAGGCTCAGGGAATGAACAGGGCAAGGTGCGAAAGGCATAGGGCATGAGGAGTTTGTTCTCTGTTATTTTACTGCTTGTCCCCGTCTTATATCTGCTTTCACCTGTTGCCTGTTTTGCCAAAGAGCCTGAAACAGTCATAACTTCCGATTCACTGGAATATTTTACAGAGGCCAAAAAATATATTGCAAAGGGGTCTGTGAAAATTGAAAGAGAAGGTTCTTCCGTAAAAGCGGATGAAATAACCTATTATGAAGGAACATCTGATGTGCTGGCGGAAGGCAATGTCCGGTACGAGGATGAGAAAATTTCCATGAAAGCCGGGAGGGCAGAGCTGAACATTGACGATAAAACAGGCAAGCTTTACGATGCGGAGGTTTTTTACAAGAAGGATAACTACTATTTAAACGGAAAAGAGATAGAGAAAAGAGGCGAAAATTACTATTACAGTCCGGAGGCATCATTTACAACATGTGATGCGCCCTTGCCTGCCTGGTGTTTTAAAGGGAAAAAGATTGATGCGGTGATAGGAGAAAGAGTAAAGGCCAGGGACGTCTCTTTCCGCATAAAGGGTCTCCCTGTTTTTTATGCGCCTTATTTCTGGGCGCCTATTATTACGGAGAGACAGACGGGATTCCTGATACCTGTTGTAAGTTACTACAAGAAGAGGGGTTTGAGCATGAAACTTCCCTATTTCTGGGCTATATCTGAAAACAGGGATGCGACGTTCGTGCTCGATCTGTACAGCAGGCGGGGGATCGGCGCCGGCCTTGAGTACCGTTTCATTAAACCCGGCGGCGTAAAAAGCAACTGGTGGGCTTATCATATCAGAGATACGGAGTTAAATAAGGATTTCTGGGAATTCAGGGCCTTACACGAAAACCGCAGGGAAGGCAGTCCGGGCGGCTTTCTCAATATAAATCTGGTTAACGAAAAGGATTTCTACAGGGAATTCAATCCCTATCTCGATGTGCGTACACAGCGTTTCCTCGAATCCACAATGGAATTGGAAGCTCCTTATGGCAATTCAAGGTTATATCTGCTTTCGCAGTACTGGCAGGATTTGAAGTATGATACCGGAGACGCGCCCCGGAGGCTGCCTGAAATAGGTTGCGTTCTGAATTATTCCAGGGTGGGGAATTTTATGTTCTCATCATCTCTGACCGCGGCAAATATCTGGCGGAAGGACGGAGTCTCTGCCGGACGAATTGACATTTATCCAAACCTGCTGCATTCCTTCGGGAAGGATTTTGTTATAACACAGAAGGCAGCGCTGAGAGGAACCGGGTATTACTTTTATCAAAGAGAGAATATAGACGACCGGGCAGGCAGGATAGCATTTGAATATGAGATCACGGGCCGTACAAGACTGTACAGAAGATACTCATCCTTCACGCATGTCATAGAACCTTCTGCAAGATACCACTTCATATCCAGCTCTGAAAATAATCTGCCTTTGCTGGATTCCTCAGAACTTTACAAGAGGACTTCAAAGATCGAACTCGGCATCCTGAACAGGGTGATAGCCGGCAATGAAGAACTGCTTTCATTAAGACTGTCTCAGGGAGTTGATACATACAAGGGCGACCGTCCTTTTCTGCCTTTTAAACTTGAACTCAGCATGAGGAAACCTCTTTCACTTAAAATGGAAGCCACATATGATGTGCATAAAGGAAGGCTTGAGACTGTGACCTCCGATATGAGTTTCCATATTTCGAATGCAACTCTTTCACTTGGACAGAGATACAACAGACAGGAGGATATAATGCTCTACAAAACTCAGGTCGAGTTCAGTCCTGCCAGATATTTGAAGATGGCGGGAAGACTCTGGTATGATGCTAAAGGAAGGGGCCTGAGGGATATGACCCTGAGTTTGATGTATTTAAGACAGTGCTGGGGCATCAAGTTTGAAGTCATAAAGAGACCCGGGGACTATACTGTAATGGTCATGTTTGAATTAACAAAACTCGTTTCGAACCTTTCGGAGTGAGTGCGGACTCTGTCTGAAAACTCCGGAAACTTATTCGGAATGAATATCACGGGCAGGGGGAGTTTTAACAACAGGACAGCCGCTTTAAATAATACCGGCGTCATTGTTGAATATTTCCGCAATTGACGGATAAAACCGTGGAGGATCCGATGCTAATCCTCCAAAAAAATCAAAAATTCCGGATGCGATGCAGGCAGGCTGTTGATGCATAGGATATTAATCACAGATGATGAACCCGGAGTGCAGTTTTTCCTGAGCAAACTCATGGAGAAAGAAGGCTATGATTTCGATACGGCTTCCAGCGGAGAAGAAGCGCTGGCGCTGATTTCAGATAATGATTACAGTCTTGTGTTGCTTGATGAGAGGATGCCGGGCATGAGCGGGCTCCAGGTCCTTGAGCGCATAAAAGCAGACAGATACACTATGCCTGTAATAATGATAACAGCGTATGGATCAAAAGAGTTCGCTTTAAAGGCTATAGAGGCGGGCGCATATGATTTTCTGGCAAAGCCTGTTGATACCGATATGTTCAGGACTATTGTAAGACGCGCTCTGGAGAAATACGAACTCGAATGCGAAATCGAGGAGTTGAGACATGAAGCGATAGAAAAAAAATTAGGCGATGAGATCGTCGCAAAAAGTCCGGAGATGATAAAGGCTATGGACTTCCTGAGAAAAGTGAGCAGGACAGATGTGACAGTGCTCATTACCGGAGAAAGCGGTTCAGGCAAGGAACTTTTCGCAAAGGGCATACATAAAATCAGCGACAGAAGAGACGGACCTTTTGTTGGCATTAACTGCGCTGCAATCCCTGAAACGCTTCTTGAGGCCGAGTTGTTCGGTTATGAGAAGGGAGCGTTCACCGGAGCGGCCAAACAGCACCAGGGAAAGTTCGAGAGGGCATCGGGGGGCTCTATATTCCTCGATGAGATCGGTGATATATCATTGGGCCTGCAGGCAAAGCTTCTAAGGGTCCTGCAGGAAAAAGAGATAGAGAGACTGGGCGGTACAGGCACAATAAAGGTCGATGTGAGAGTGATATCCGCAACCAACAAAAATATCGACGTCGAGGTGATGAACAGAAGGTTCAGGGAGGACCTCCTCTATAGGATCAGGGTTTTTGAGTTGCACGTTCCTCCATTGAGGGAAAGGCGGGAAGATATAGCTGAGCTTGCAGGCAATTTTCTGAGAAAATATGCCGGAGAGATCGGCAGAGAAATCAAAGGATTTGATAATATGGCCATGAAGTTTATGTTGACTTATGCATGGCCCGGCAATGTTAGAGAGATGGAAAACCTTATACAGAGGGCTATAATACTCGAAGAAGGGAATGTCATCAAAGGTGATACAATCTTAGGTCTGGTCTCCCGGCACAGATTTGACCGGACAGATCCCCACATAAGCGTAAAGGAAAAAGTCACGGATGTTAAAGAGAACGAAGAGAAAAAGCTCATTATGGAAGCTCTTATCAAGACTCACTGGAAAAGGCAGGAGGCAGCCAGACTTCTGGGGATAAGCAGAAAGAGCCTTTTCAACAAGATGAAGAAATACGGACTGTGAGGCTCTTGCGGCATTCCATGGTTTGAGAACAATCTCATAGAATTTTATGTTATAAGTTTCCAAAGATCTGTCCAAAATAAAACAATAGGAAAGCAGAAATGACTCATAAACTCTATGAATCGACAGGACAATTAAATGTTTAACCTGATTTTTGATCAAGTCTCTTTTTTTGAAAACACTCCCACAGGGTCTTTAAATTGCAATTATTGGTTCTTTTTTCAAGGTGTCGTCATAGAGTTTCTTCGCCATCCCTGCCTATCTTATAATAATTCAGATTATTTTGGACTGTAATGAAGTTTAAAAATATTTAAGATATCGAAGGATGCCCGAATGCCGAAGCAACATAATTACGACACCTTTAAAAAAGAGGATTCCAATGCCCGGAAACAAGTCGTAGAAACGTGCGCCCGATAAGCATCTCATCAGATGATAAAGGCGGGCAGTCTCAATATGCCCTGTCGATTAATTATGTTGATGAGGTATTCGGGCATCATAAGCAACCATTGGAACAGAGTTCGCTATGAATAATATGGGCTAACACATACGCCTCAAGAATTCATTGATCAAAGAAGCGGTTTCTTCAACAGAAGTTTTTTCGGTTTCAATCACAAGTTCAGGATTATCCGGCTCTTCATACGGGACATTCACGCCCGGCACGGGCCATCCTTTTTCACCTTTTTTATATATGTCTTTGGGCGCTCCGTGAGTTTCACGGCGCTGCATTTCCCTTTCGGCGCAGGTTTCGACAGAGCATTTCAGATATATCTCGGCATATTGCGGAATTATCTGCCTCGCGAGTTCCCTCCACCTTCTCCTGTTGCCGGTTGCATCTATAATCACATTGTGCCCGATCTCCGAAATCTTCCCTGCTGTATATACGAGGCATCGGTAAACCATTTCTCTTTCAGGGTCTGAATACGTCGGGGCGGGAGTGACAATCTTTCTTAATTCATCGATCCTCAGAATAATAAAGTCGGGATGCAGTTTTCTTACCGCATCTGCAACAGTACTCTTGCCGCTTCCGGGTAATCCGGTTATCCATAACACAATGCCGTTCATACTGAAAGCTTAGCGTTTTGCGAAGTGAATAGCAAGGGGGATGCTTTTTCATGCCTATGCCTGAACAGAAGAATATTATTATTGACAGGCAAATGCGGCGGAGATAAAAAAGTTTTCCCGCATATCCCTGTCTTATTATTGTTGTTTGAGATGCAGTTTGCGGACAACAGACTGTGAAATATCGGTTCATTGACTTGAATCTCCCCATAAGTTAATATTTCAGTATGCATTCACATTCGGATTATGTATCCCTCCACCTGCATACAGAGTACAGTCTTCTGGACGGGGCGATAAGAATAAAAGAACTTGTAGAGAGGGCAAAAGAATTCAAAATGCCGGCCCTTGCCATGACTGATCACGGCAACCTTTTCGGAGCCGTAGAGTTTTATAAACAGGTAACAAAGGCGGGGATAAAACCTATAATAGGCTGCGAAGTCTATGTCGCTCCGGGCAGCAGGTTCGACAGGGGGAACGCAGAAAACGATGAAGCTTCATTCCATTTAATCCTTCTGGCGAGAGACGATGCGGGCTATAAGAATCTCGTCTCTCTCGTTACAAGAGCGTATCTGGAAGGTTTTTACTATAAACCGCGTATCGATACTGCCCTCCTTGAGCAATACAGCGGGGGGCTGATAGGGCTTTCCGCATGTCTTAAAGGCGAAATTCCTTTTTATCTCCAGAGGGGACTCCTTGACCGCGCCAGGGAAAGGGCGCTTGCATATAAAAATATCCTCGGCCCCGATAATTTTTATATAGAGATACAGGAAAACGGCCTGCCTGAACAGACAGAAGCAAACAGAAAATTGATAGAGCTCGCCGGGGAGCTGCATATCGGCGTAGCAGCCACTAATGACTGCCATTATCTGATGAGAGAGGACGCCAGGGCGCATGATGTGCTGCTATGCATTCAGACAGGAAAGACGCTTAAAGACGAAGCGCGGATGAGGTTCGGTTCGGATGAATTTTATTTCAAATCACCAATTGAAATGAAAGAGGCATTTAAGGATATCCCCGAAGCCATCAGGAATACAAGGGTCATCGCTGAGCGCTGCAACGTTGAATTCAATCTGGGCGCATCCCTCTTGCCGAGGTTCGCGGTGGAAGGGGGGGAATCCCCGGATGATTTCCTTGAGAGACTCGCGAATGCCGGCCTCTGTGAAAAAATAGGCGATGAAGCGCACCAGGTATACATTGATAGATTGAGGAACGAACTCGATGTCATCAGGAAGATGGATTACTCTTCCTATTTTCTTATTGTGTGGGATTTCATAAGATACGCAAGAAGCAAGGGTATCCCGGTAGGGCCGGGAAGGGGTTCCGCAGCCGGAAGCCTTGTCTCCTACTGTATCGATATAACAGAGATAGATCCGATCAAATACAATCTGCTTTTCGAAAGGTTCCTTAACCCTGAAAGGATAAGCATGCCTGATATAGATGTTGACTTCTGCCAGGACAGGAGAGCAGAGGTAATATCTTATGTTTCAGAAAAATACGGCAAGGACCACGTTGCCCAGATAATAACATTCGGGACAATGGCGGCAAAGGCTGCCATAAGGGACGTCGGACGGGCAATGGACATGCCCTACGCCGAGGTTGACAAAATAGCAAAGCTTGTTCCCAACACCCCTAAAATCACCATTGAAACGGCGATGAAGGCAGAACCGCAACTGAAAGAACTGTATGATACAAATGAACAGATCAGGGAACTTCTTTATATCGCAATGAGGCTTGAAGGATTAAACAGGCATGCATCAACGCATGCTGCCGGAGTTGTTATATCACCCGTGCCTTTGACAGAATATACACCTCTTTACAAAAGCCCCTCGGATGAAAGCATTATGACGCAGTTCGACATGAGTTCCATAGAGGGGATCGGCCTTTTGAAATTCGATTTCCTCGGTCTGAAGACACTTACTGTAATCAAGAAAACCCTTGACCTTCTCAAACAGAACGCACAGGAAATATCTTTAAATGATATATCTCTGGAAGACAAAAAGACTTATGAACTCCTCAGTTCGGGACAGACAACCGGGATTTTCCAGCTCGAGAGCGCCGGCATGAAGGATATACTTGTGAAAATGACTCCCAGTCGGTTTGAGGACCTTATAGCGCTTGTTGCATTATACAGACCCGGGCCTATCGGGAGCGGCATGATAGACGATTTCATCAAGAGGAAGAAAGGCAAGATCCCTGTCAAATATGAACTTCCGCAGCTGAAGGAAATACTTGATGAGACATACGGTGTCATCCTTTATCAGGAGCAGGTTATGAGGATAGCCCACAAGCTGGCGAATTTTTCGCTGGGCCAGGCCGATATTCTCAGGAAGGCGATGGGCAAAAAGAATATACAGGCGATGGAGAAGCAGAAGGAGAATTTTGTGAAGGGCGCTGTAAGCAACGGCATCCCCGAGAAAAAGGCTGTAAGGATCTTTGATCTTATGGGCCTTTTTGCAGAATATGGATTCAACAAATCCCATTCCGCAGCTTATGCATATGTCGCTTACCAGACAGCTTATCTGAAGGCGCACTACCCCGTTGAGTTCATGGCAGCGACATTAAGCGCCGACATGAATGATACGGACAAGATTTTAAAGTCGATAAATGAGTGCAGGAATATGAAGATCGAAATTCTCCCTCCGGACATAAATCTTTCGGGAAGGGAGTTCAAGGTTATCGGCAATTCGATCAGATTCGGACTTGAGGCTGTAAAGGGAGTAGGGGGTGCGGCGATAGAATCCATCATAGCTGTAAGGGAAGAAGGAGGGCCTTTTAACTCTGTCCCGGATTTTCTTGATAGAGTAGATGCACGCAAGGTCAACAAGAAAGTCCTTGAGAGTCTTGTGAAGGCAGGCGCTTTTGATTCAACAGGGGTAACACGGGCTTCTGCAATGGAGACCGTATCCAGAATTCTCAATGGCGCGGGAGGCAGGCTGAAGAACGCCGGTCAGCAGAGTATTTTTGGTGAAGAGGCGGAGGCGCCGGAAACCGATACAAAAGAATGGGATGAAGCGGAATTGCTGAGCAATGAAAAAGATGCCCTCGGATTTTATATAACCGGCCATCCTCTGACAAGGTATAATAAGCTGCTCGGTAAGATAAAGGCCAGAAAGACTACCGAACTCGAAGATGCCCGGGACAGGGAAGATATTGTGATCGGAGGCGTACTCAGGACCATTAAAAGGAAGAACGTGAAATCCACGGGAGATATGATGGCCTATATAACGCTTGATGATGACGAGGGGAGCGTTGAGGTGATAGTTTTTTCTGAGTTATATAAGAACAGATTCAACATGCTGAAGAAGGATACCCTTCTTATGGTAAAAGGGAATATCGATAAGGATGAAAAAGGTGTAAGGGTGAGGGCAAGAGAGATATCGAGGCTTGAAGATGCCGACAGGGGCAACTTCAAAAAGATCGAAATATATATCAGAGATGCCGGGGCTTCAAGAGACAGCCTCCGTGACATAAAGTCTCTTGTTTCGCAATATCCAGGTGACTGTCAGCTTTACCTGAGGATCAGGCTGGAAGAACTGCAGACACTCATAGCGACCGGGATAAATGTGAGACCTGACAACGTGCTGATAAATTCGCTGGAAAATATGATAGGAAGCGGTTCGGTGATTTTTTCATGATAAAGTGCTACCTTGATTTCGAAAAGCCCATAGAGGAACTCGAACTGAAGATCGAGGAACTGAAGCGCCTTTCAGACGGCAAGGATATAAACATATCCGGAGAGATTAAAAAGCTCGAGAAGAAGGCGAAGGACCTCCGGACAGAAATATTTTCGAGGCTTACGCCATGGCAAAAAACGTTGTTGGCCAGGCATCCTGACAGGCCTTATACACTTGATTACATAGATATCATGGCCGATGAGTTTATTGAGCTCCATGGGGACAGAAGGTACTCTGATGATAAGGCCATAGTAGGCGGTATCGCAAGGATAAAAGACAAACCTGTTGTGATAATAGGGCACCAGAAAGGACGCGGGACAAAAGAAAGGATAAAACGCAATTTCGGTCAGCCCCACCCCGAGGGGTACAGAAAGGCGCTAAGACTCATGCTGCTTGCCGAGAAATTCAGGAGGCCGGTTATAACATTAATAGATACTCCCGGGGCTTATCCCGGAATCGGCGCCGAGGAAAGGGGACAGGCAGAGGCGATAGCCTTTAATCTGATGCAGATGTCGAGACTCAGGGTGCCCATAATTTCGGTTGTGATAGGCGAAGGCGGCAGCGGGGGAGCGCTTGCACTCAGTGTCTCGGACAGACTTTACATGCTTGAACATTCAATTTACTCCGTCATTTCGCCCGAAGGATGTGCCGCAATACTCTGGAAAAAGAACGGCGATCTGGGTTCCGAGGATTTCTCAAAAGCAGCCGATGCGCTGAAACTTACTGCCGAGGACCTCCTGCATTTTAAAATAATTGATGATATAATTCCCGAGCCTCTCGGCGGAGCGCACAGGGATATTCAACAGACAGCGCAAAACATGACGGAAAAGATTCTTTCAGCCATTGAGGAGTTAGGGACCAAGACGCCCGGCAAGCTCATTGAGGAACGGTATAAAAGACTGAAAAAAATCGGCAGTTTTGTTGAAGAATCATAAAAGGAGGGGAAGCCGGCCTTTTTAGGGGGATAGGGGAACGGCCGGCTTGGGTAGACTGTTTAATTGTTACTGTGACTTATCACAGCTGAAAATCCAAAGTTTTTAAGAAATAATTTCAGACGTTGTTCGTCCCAGAAAGCAAGCTTAAAGTTACCGCACGGGGACGGCACCAGATGGAAACCATTTTTGAAATCAGCCGAAACCCTGTATATTCCATTATCTTCTGTAACTCTTATCTTCCTTCTAAAGTTTTTCATTCTGACCTCCTTAAGGCCATATCTAATAATTTAGCAAGAATAATGCCTGCTCTAAAATAATTTAAAAATATCCTGACTGCAGGCTTATACAGGCGGAAAAATATAATAAATTCAAAGAAATGTGTAAAAAAGGTTACAAATTAACACATCTATTTCAAAATTCGAAATATGTCAGTATATATGCAAAAAATGGCACTCTGCGAGTTATTACACAATGGTGCTCGTTTTGACTCGATGGCATAAACCATTCTGTGTAAAGATCCGAGAATAAAAAGACAGAGTAGTCTTGATAACATTCAACATCAAAACGAGGTTTAACATCCTGATATCCTGTCGATTCACCCCGTTAGAAAGCAAAGCCTTCCTTCTAACAGGGGTGAATTCTGTTTATGAGGTGTTCAGCGTATCCCTTCAGTTACGTGTTAGCAAATCCCCCTTTGGAAAAGGGGGAATGAGGGGGATTTTATGATATCATTGAAAAATCTCCCCTAACCCCTCTCGTAGAGTCGAGTCTCCGACTTTGCCAAAGAGGGGAACAACAATATGCACGATTTATGCACCCGTAACTGAGGGGATACGTGTTCAGCCATTTCATAACCCTTATTTTGGACAGATGTGTGGTAAAATTTTAAAATATCAGGAAAAGGGGGCAGGTAATGAAAAAAATACTTATTATTTTAGCCTTGATCATGATAACAACCGGATGCAGGCAAAAGGAGGAACCCAGGCCGCAGTATCAGTTTCCCACAGGGCCTATTCAGGCGCAGGATGATACAAAACTTCTAAGGGAAGCGGTTCAAAAAGACCCGCGCAATGTAAATGCCTGGATAAAGCTCGGTAATATTTTTATGGACACATCGCGCTGTAATGAAGCTATTGATGCATATTCCAAAGCGCTTGATATCGACCCTAAAAATGTTGATGTCAGGGTCGATATGGGCACATGTTACAGATATACGGGAAGATCTGACAGGGCCGTTGAAGAATACAGGAAGGCTCTGAAAATCGATCCAGATCATCTGTACGGCCACAAGAACCTTGCCGTTGTTCTGTATTATGACTTCAGCGACAGAAATGGAGCAATAACCGAGTTCAAAAAATATCTTGAGCTTGCGCCAAACGCTCCGGATGCGGATCAGGTCAGGCAGGAGATACAGAAACTGGAGGCAATAAAATAGGAATTTGCGCATTTGAATCCAGGGGAAAATCGCCTGAATTTGAGATCCCCGGCAATGAAATCACCATGGATACAGATGTCCGGAAACCTGAACAGGATACTGAATACAATCGGAATCAGATATCCCCTGCTTAGGATTTTGATCAGAATTATCCTGTGAAATGCCAGTGGAAGATCAATATTATAAAAATCAGAAGATCCGGGAAAAGATAACAACCCTTCCCGTGAAACCCGGCGTTTATGTCTTCAGGGACAGGAACGATAAAATACTGTATATCGGGAAGGCCGGGCAGTTGAAAAACCGCATTAAAAGTTATTTCCGGAAATCCTCCGGGCTTGATGTGAGGAAGGCCGCCATGATCGGAAGTGTTGACGATTTCGAATATACCGTAACGGGGAACGAACTCGAGGCGCTTATTCTCGAGGCCAACCTCATAAAACAGTACAGGCCGCGTTACAACATCCTTCTGAGGGATGATAAAAGTTATCCATATTTAAAACTCACTCTAAATGAAAAATGGCCCCGCCTTGAGGTCGTAAGAAGGATAAAGGAAGATGGTGCAAAATATTACGGCCCTTATGTGCCCTCCGGCGCCATGTGGAGCACCCTCTCATTTATCAGGGACAATTTCCGTATCCCGACATGCAAATACTCACTTGACAGGCGGATGAGACCCTGCATCCAGCACCAGATAAAAAAATGCCTTGCGCCGTGCACAGGCCTGATAGACCATGATGAATATATGAAGATCATCGATGAGATAAGGCTTTTTCTGGAAGGAAAAAACAGGAAGCTGATCGGGTCGCTCGAAAAAAAAATGAAGAGTCTTTCAGACAGTATGAAATATGAAGAGGCGGCCTTTGTCAGGGACAGGATCAGAGCGATCCACAGGATATCGGAGACGCAGAAGATCGTTGCGCCGGGACTCGGTGATGTTGATGTTATAGGGTTCTTCAGAAAGGGAGACGCCGTCTTTTTTAAAATATTGTTCACAAGAAACGGCATAATGATAGGCTCCAGGGATTTTCATATCAGACATGTTTCAGGCGAGACCGACAACTCTCTGATGAAGAATTTTATAGAGCAGTTTTACGGCAAAGAGATAATCCTTCCACAGGAGATAATATGTTCGCATATCCCGGATGACTCGAAAATATTGTCTGAATGGCTTTCTGACAAAAAGGGTTCGAGGGTCGGCATTACTGTTCCGAACAGAGGAATCAAGAGGAAACTCATGGAGATGGCGGTTGAGAATGCAGAGAGCCTGTACATAGGCAGTAAGGATCACGGCATGAAGACGATCCTGAATGAGCTTGCAGTCAGGCTGAAACTGCATAAGACCCCTGTAGATATCGGCGCATTCGATGTCTCCAACATATCGGGCAAAGAACCGGTGGGCGCTTTTGTTTACTGGGCGGACTCTGATTTCAGGAAAGAAAAATACCGTCATATCAGGATGGAAGCCGTAAAGGGGCCGGATGATTATGCGATGATGAGAGAGATGGTCAGGAGGACCTTTAAGAAGGCGGAAGCAAGAGATGAGAAGACAGAAGGGGAGGGACTAAAAGAAGGGATGGCCGTGCCGGATCTCATAGTAATAGATGGCGGGAAGGGGCAGCTTGAGGCGGCGCAGAAGGCCGTGGATGAACTGGGCATCGCAGCAGAAGTTATAGGGATTGCCAAGGACCCGGACAGGGTATTTTTGCGGGGGCAAAAAAATCCCTTCACGCTTGAAGACGGTGGAGCATCATCGCTGCTTCTGAAGAAGATAAGGGACGAAGCCCACCGTTTTGCGATAAGCTATCATAAAAAGCTGCGCTCCAGAAGGATATTTGAATCGCCGCTCGAAAAAGTTCATGGCATAGGCAGGAAAAGGCGTTTTGAATTGCTGAAGCATTTTGGTAGTATAGATGCCATAAGAAATGCGGATGTTGAGGATATAGCAAAATTAAAAGGCTTTAACAAAAAGATCGCCGAAAGGGTTTTGAATTCATTGAAATAACAGGGGTTGACAGGATTATTGAGTTTATAGGGTTGACGGAATTACTAAGAAGTTCATAAGTATGGTAACGTTATTTGTCACTCCGGCTTGTCCGGCCTGCCCCGTTGTATTCGGGGAGTCTTTCCGAAAAAGGATTCCCGACAAGCGGGAATGACACCCTACTAAAGAACCTATTAGTGACTTTGAACTCGCCTGACTCGTTAAACTCAATGAACCCAATAAAACTGGCAAAGCCGAAAAAAAATTTTCCTGCGGAGGAGATTACATGAATATTTATATTTCGGGCTCGATGGCATATGACAGGATAATGGATTTCCCCGGGAAATTCTCCGATTATATCCTGCCGGACAAGATTCACATCCTGAATGTATGTTTCACTGTAAACGGCATGGTCGAGAAATTCGGCGGCACCGCCGGCAACATCGCCTATTCTTTGAGCCTGCTTGAAGAAAGGCCTGTGATACTTGCGACCATAGGAAAGGATTATGGAAGTTATTTCGACTGGCTGAATAAGAACAATATCCCGACAGAAGGGATAAAGATAATAGGCGAAGAGTTTACAGCAGGCGCGTACATAACAACCGACAAATCCGACAACCAGATAACAGGATTCAACCCGGGTGCGATGAAATATCCGTCCGGATATGGATTCAACAGTGAAAAACCAGAAAATGATATTGTTATAATCGCAGCCGGCAATCTGAAAGATATGATCGAATATGCAAATGCCTGCAAAGAAAAGGGCATCAGGTATATCTGCGATCCGGGGCAGTCCATTACGCAATGGGACGGGAAGACTATCAGGGATTGGATTGACGGTTCGATGATGTTGATCTCGAATGATTATGAACTCGAGATAATCATGAAGATGACGGGTGAGGATAAAAATGGTCTGCTCGAACTTACAGAAGTCATTATAACCACCTTTGGTGAAAAAGGCTCGCTTGTGAGCGCTCCTGCAGCAGGGATAAATATCCCTCCTGCAAAGGTGCGGGATGTCGTTGACCCTACCGGCGCTGGTGATGCATATCGTGCGGGGCTACTGAAGGGGATTTTGACCGGGAAAGACCTTGGAACCGCTGCAAGGATGGGAGCGGTTGCGGCTGTGTATGCGATTGAGAAATACGGGACTCAGGAGCATGTATTTACTTATGAAGATTTTCTCAGGAGATACAGGGAGAATTTTGGAGAGATATAATTGTTTTGTTCCGGTGGTAAATTAAGAAATGATAAATGAAGATGCGATAAGAGCCTATCTGTCGAAAGAATTCAGGGATATCATCAGTGTTGATATTAGAGAGCTCGGCTCAGGTGTTCAGGGTTCAGGCTTTCTCATTGAGATGAAGACAGGGGAAGGCGCTAAATCATATGTTGTGAAATCACTGATCCCTGAAGGATTCGGACATGACTACCCATCTGACAGGGCAGCGGTTTTCCTTCTCGACCTTGACGAATACAAAAATCTTCCAAAGCATGTGCTTGCAGTTGATGTCCTTGCAGAGATGGAAGACGGCTCGGTCAAATCTATCGGTGGGGGCAGGGAATATTACCTTCTGATGGAAAGGGGCGAGGGGAAACATTATTTTAACGACCTTTCCGCATTTGCCGAAAAAGACAGGCTCGAAAATCCGGATATAGAAAAGATAAAGGCGATGGCATCCTATCTTGCAGAAATCCATTCTGTAAAAAAGGATTCAAAGACGCTTTACTGGAGGAAGCTGAGGGATACTGTAGGACACGGCGAATGCCTTATGGGAGTCTTTGATTTATATCCTGACGGCGCGATCCCTTATGAAGAGATGACAAATATAATAAAGAAATCCGTTGATTACATTTACAGGCTGAAGCCTGAATACGGGAGACTTTCCCAGATACACGGGGATTTCCATCCGGGAAACATATGGTTTACCCCCCCTTCACCCCCTCTTAACAAGGGGGGGCAGAGTGGGGTGGACTTCATTCTCCTTGACAGGAGCAGGGGGCCATGGGGAGAGCCTGCTGATGACGTGACCGCCCTGACAATCAACTATATATTCTTTTCGATTAAGAATTATGGAGATGTAAGAGGGACATATTTTGAGGGATTGAATATCTTCTTTGATGAATACATAAAGGCATCAGGAGACAAAGAAATCACATCAGTCGTTGCGCCATTCTTTGCATTCAGGGCAGCGGTTGTTGCCTGTCCTGTTTTCTATCCTGAACTCAGCCCTGAGGCACGGAAGAAGCTCTTGAGATTTGCAGACAGGGTATTGTCAGCAGATTTTTTTGAGGTTGAAAGGGTGAATGATTACATCCTATAGCAGGTTAACAAATTCATTCTCTATTCCCTTATTTACAACAACACTGCTTTTTATTAAACTTTAGCTATACTTCGAAGTAATCATAGCGCGGTCTTTTGGGTTTTGCTCTCAAAAGATATGGACATGACAGAGGGCATGTATTTATCGTCTGATGCTGCACAGCAAAGGGGTGCAGCTTAACGGCGGTAGCCCGTCCTTTTTTCAAAAATCCAGGGGGCTTTTCAGTTCCTTAATGGTTTTGCTTGGTACGCAATGGGTATAGATCATAGTAGTCCTTACATCGCTATGGCCCAGAAGCGTCTGGATCGTACGGATATCATAATTGGCTTGCAAGAGGTGGGTTGCAAAAGAATGGCGGAAGGTATGGGAGGTAACACGCTTGGTGAGTCTGGCCCTTCGGACAGCCTCATAAAGCGCCTCCTGAA